>SVKS01000181.1 GCA_015068345.1 Oscillospiraceae bacterium | reverse complement strand
GGCGTTGACGTAGCTCTCCTTCAATTTGGAGCTTTTCCCCGGCTTCCTGTTTGAAAAGCCCTGGATCATGGACGGAAAGCAGGGGATCTTCCCCCGCCAGCCCAATGGTCCCACCCTGTCCCGGGAATCGAACTACGTCAACGCCCTGCCCAAGGTGGATCCGGCCATGACCGCCGACGGGGAACACCTGTCCCATAACGGCGGCAAGGATGGCTACAGTCCCATCGTGGCGGACGATATCGTTGCCCTGCCCTATGCCGTGGGCAAGCGGTTTACCCTTTGCCCGGAGGATGCCCTCCGCCGCCTGACCATCGAATCGCTGGGAACCGAACTGAAGCTTTACGACGGCCGCATGAACCACAACAACGGCTGGTTCGTCCTGTGCTGCGAAGTCCCCGTCGGGGTTGCCCAGGGGGCCATTCGCTGGGTTATCCGACCCAACGTGGCGGAGGATTGGCGTTACCCCACCGTGGTGCAGGTTTCCCAGGTGGGCTACCATCCTGCCCAGCCCAAAACCGCCTTCCTGGAATGTGATCGTGGGACAGAGAAGGTTGAAAAAGCCATTCTCCACAGGCTGACCGAAACCGGTTGGGTGGAGGCAGGGGAGCTTCCCGCAACCGATTGGGGAAAATTCCTGCGTTACCGCTACGTGACCTGCGACTTTACCCACGTGACCGAAGAGGGTATGTATCAGATCACCTGTGGGGAATCGAAATCCGCCATCTTCCGCATTGCCTCCGACGTTTATGACCGGGGGGTATGGCAGCCGGTTTTGGAATACTTCCTGCCGGTGCAGATGTGCCACATGCGGGTCAATGAAAAATACCGGGTCTGGCATGGCCTTTGCCACAATGATGACGCCCGCATGGCCCCGGTGAATTATAATCACATTGATGGCTACGTGCAGGGCTCGTCCACCCTGACCAAATTCAGGCCCGGCGACCACGTTCCCGGCCTGAACGTGGGGGGCTGGCACGATGCGGGGGACTATGACCTGCGCATCGAATCCCAGTCGGGTGAGTTCTATATTTTGTCCAATGCCTACGAAGCCTTTGGGGTCAACTACGACGTAACCAGCGTGGATCAGACCGCCAAGGTCACCGAAATCCACCAGCCCGACGGCAAAAACGATCTGCAGCAGCAGATTGAGCACGGGGTTCTTTCGGTGGTGGCGGGATACCGTGCCATGGGCCGCCTCTACCGGGGCATCATCTGCAACGACCTTCGCCAGTACGTGCTTCTGGGAGACGGGGCCACCATGACCGACGGTATTCCCGGAAATGAAGATGACCGCTGGGTCTTCACCGAAAACAACCCACCCCGGGAACTTTCCACCGCCGCCCATCTGGCGGCCGCCGCCCGGTCTCTTGCGGGCTTCAACGATTCCCTTGCCGCCGAAGCCCTGGCCATTGCCCGGGAGCTTTATGAAATCACCGACCTTTCCGGGTTGGAGGGCCGCATGAAGGTCTTTGGAGAGGCCTCCAAGCTCCAGGCCGCCGTGGAACTCTTCCTCACCACCGGAGAGGAGGACTATCGAAACTTCATTCTTTCCCAAAAGGATGCCATCGTAGAAAATATCAGCCGCTGCGGATGGATCGTTGCCCGTGTAGTGCACAAGCTGGGTGACGCCGACTTTGCCGTATCGGTGGAGAAAGCCTGCCACAAGCTGAAGGAAGAATATGTAAAACTCAGTGCCGAGACCCCCTATGGCATTCCCTACCGTCCCCACATCTGGGGTGCCGGATGGGATATCCAGCGGCTGGGCTACCAGTACTACTTCCTGCACAAGGCCTTCCCGGATATTTTCGGGCCGGAACTGATGTATAACGCCCTCAACTTTATCCTGGGGTGTCACCCGGGAAGCAACACCGCCTCCTTCGCCTCGGGCGTGGGTGCCCGCTCGGCCACCGTGGCCTATGGCATCAACCGGGCGGATTGGTCCTATATCCCCGGCGGGGTCGCCTCCGGAACCGCCCTCATCCGTCCCGACTTCCCGGAACTCCTGGATTTCCCCTACCTGTGGCAGCAAATGGAATACGTCATGGGCGGCGGTTCCTCCCACTATATGTTCCTGGTTCTTGCCGTTCTGGCGGAACTTGGCAGAAAAGCATAAAGAATGTTTACCCAAAATACACCGGATACCCTCCGGTGTATTTTTTGTGGGGTCGTATTCCCCCATCTTTCTCTTTACAAAAAACCGCCCCCGTGGTAAGATACAAGCAAGGAAAACCAAACCATCACGAAAAGGAGACTGCCCTATGAAGTGGTACGAAACCAGCTACCGCCGCCACCTGGCGGACATGCATATTGAGGATTGGAATCCCGAATTTCTGCGGGACTTTTCCCCGGAGGCCTATCTGGAAAATCTGAAGCTTGCTAAAATCCAGACCCCCATGATCTATCTCCAAAGTCACGTGGGCTATTCCAACTTCCGCTCTCCCTCGGGTCACACCCATGCCGCCATGGATGAGGAGTATTCCAAAATCCAGCGGCTTATTGACCTGTGCCACGGAGAGGGCATGAGCGTGGTGGGTTATTACAGCCTGATCTATAACACCTGGGCCCACGACACCTACCCCGCCTGGCGGATGATCAACGATGAGGGGAAGTCGGTGCGTATGCGGCAGCAGGGCTACCGCTACGGCTTCTGCTGTCCCAATAACGAGGAATACCGGGCCTTTACCTTTACCCAAATCGATGAAATCGCGGGTAAATTCAAACTGGAGGGTATTTTCTTCGATATGCTCTTCTGGCCAGACGTGTGCCATTGCCCCGCCTGCCGGGCCCGGTGGGAAAAGGAAGTGGGGGGCGAAATGCCCGTCAAACTGGATTGGAGCACCCCGGAAGGCCGCCTGTTTGCCGATAAGCGGGCCCAGTGGATGGGGGAATTTGCCATGACCATGGCAAACTACGCCAAGAAAGTCATGCCCGGGATCACGGTGGAGCATAACTATGCCTGCGCCGTGGCGGGGGACTTCTCCAATGGTTCCAGCGAGCGGGTGAACGAATCCTGTGATTATGCCGGGGGCGACCTGTACGGTGACCTCTACAACCACTCCTTCACAGCAAAGTACTACATGACCGTCACCAAAAACAAACCCTTTGAATACATGACCAGCCGGGTCACCGAATCCCTATCCAAACATACCCTTACCAAATCGGAGCGGGCTTTGGGACTGGAGGTGCTTCTCACCGCCGCCCACCACGGAGCCAGTTTCATCATCGACGCCGTGGACCCCAGGGGCACCATGGACCGACGGGTCTACGAACGGGTGGGCAAGGTGTTTGAAAGACAAATGCCCTACGAACCCTACTTCTCCCAGGGGGAACACATCGAAGAAGTTGGCGTATTCTATTCCACCGCCGGCCGTTACAATCCCAATGGGGATGACTACGACAGCAAAACCGCCTCCATCGGGGCGGTGCGCAAGCTCATCACCGCCAACATTCCGGTGGGGGTGGTGTCCAACGGCTACTACAAGACCCTGAAAAGCTACAAGGCCATACTGGCCCCCGCCGTGGCGGGACTCTTCCCGGAGGCCAAGGCAACCCTGCTGGATTACGTCCGGGAAGGGGGCTCCCTCTATTTCAGCGGCAACGGGGATCCCGAATTGCTTCGGGAATTCT
>SVKS01000034.1 GCA_015068345.1 Oscillospiraceae bacterium | reverse complement strand
GCACGACGGGGTACCAATATTCCGTCATAGCCCTTGGGGATCAGGGTCTTCCAGGATACCGGGATCACCAGGTTATAGGCACCCAGGTTGGCACCGATGGCAAAATCCCCCAGAGTCTCCCCATCAAAGGCAATATCCCAGCCATGCTTGTCCAGGTCCGCATAACCGTAGAAGGCCGGTTCGGCGGTAAATCTGCCCGCAAACACATCGGGCAGGGTGGTCATTTCCTCCGGGATGACACGTGCCCCCTCCCGCACGCCAATCAGGGGCATGTGGCACAGGAAGTGCTTGTCCCCCCGGTCCTCCGCCATTTCGTAGGCCCGGGCAAAAATCAAAGCATCGCTGACCGATTGGTCGTCCCGCTGATCCACCCGGCCAAAGTCCACATTGGTGGAATGGATCCCGGTCCCGTCCCGCATATAGGACACCATGCTGTAGGGTTGGGTCAAGTGATCCAGTCCCCGGCCAAATTCGGTTTCGCACCCGGCCATGGCGGCGGTATAGGCATCCCCGGTGCAATCCATCAATACCCGACAGCCCACGTTAGCAATGCCCTCCGGAGTAAAAAGACGGACCCCCTTCACGGTTTTTCCATCCAGATACACCCCGATGATCCGGGACGCATATTGCAATTCTGCCCCCTGCTCCCGGGCCAGGACTTCAAAGGCATACTTCCGCCCTTCCAGATTGCCAAGGGCGTAGCGATCCCGGAATTCCTCCGCCGCCCGGTCGATTTCCAGGTAACGGCCGCCCGGGGTATCAAAATAGGGACCCTGGACCCCGCCAATGGTGGTGGTGCCCCCCACGCAGTTGAAGGCTTCGATGCCAAGCACCGAAAGGCCGTTTTCCGCTGAAAGAATCAGAGCCACACTGCCTGCGGTACCTACCCCGCTGACGATTACGTCGTAATGCTTTTCAAATTCCACTCCTCCGACTTCCCGTTGGAGGAGTTTTCCATTATATACTTCCGAAAGGATCACAAGACAACCTCCTTTGCAAAACGTTCTCCCGCCTCAAACGCCTCCACCGGGTTGGCAAAGCCCGCCGAGGGGAGATGATCGATTCCATTTTCGGGCAAAGGTATCGGCTGCAGGCTATAATCAAATTCATCGGCGGTAATCAAAAGCCTGGCCTCCGCCGGAAGTTTTTTCAAAAGCTCCGCCGCCTTTTGTCGGGCAGTGGGCCAATCGTCGGTCAGGGAAAGGGGGCAGGAGATCAAAAGATCCCCATCGGGTCCGTATTTCACCGCCGGAATCTCCCCTGCCGGGGGAGTGATCAGCAGATTCAGTCGTTTTTCAACAATTTGCCAGGGGTGCACCCGGGTATCCACCATCCGCCTGGCGGTAAATTCCCGGAAGCCCGATACCCCGTGGGCAGTCACTCGGAAGCCCCCCTCTACCCGTTCCGCCTCTACCGGGGTCAGATTCAAAAGGACGTTCTTTCCCCGAAGTCTTTCATAAAAGGGGGCCGCCGCCGAAAACAGGCAGGGAATCTCCCCATCAAAAACACCCTTTTCTGCGAAAGCATCGTAAAGCGCCTTGGCACCGGGGGTACCTGGTTCGGTCGGCATGGTACCGTGCTTCATAGCGCTGATGAATTCGTACCCCGCTTGGGGACGGCTTTCCAGAATCAAAGCCCGATCCCCCAACACCGATGCCATACCGGCGGCGGTGAAGGTGGCGCCCAAAATGATCCAATCGTATTGCATGGATTTCGCCTCGATTTCTTTGTTTTTTACCAGTATAGCAGGTTTTCCTCCTTTTCGCAATAAAAAAGGAGGCAAGCGCCTCCTTAATTCACCGTAAACACGATTTTTCCGTTGTGTTCCCCCCGCACCATCATGTCCTGGGCCTCCGCAGCCTGGGTGATGGGCATGATTTTGTAGATACTGGGTTTCATTTCCCCCGATTCCACCTTGGGCCAAACCTTTTCCACAAGTTCTGAAAGGAGCCAGGCCTTGAAGGCGGGCGTACGGTTCCGGAGCATGCTCCCCACCAGATGGAGCCCCTTGGTCAGCAAGGGACGGAGAGGAACGTTGGTTTCGATGCCGTCCAGAGTGGAGATCACCACCCAATAACCTCCCCGGGCCATGTAAGGCAAGCTTTTCCCCAGGGTCTGCCCCGAAAGACAGTCCATGGAAACGCTCACCGGCGTTCCGTTCTCCTCCTCCTCCGCCAAAACCGACGCCACGTCGGTGGTTTTGGAGTTGATGATCACGTCGGCTCCCAGGTGTTTGATCTTTTCGGCAATTTCGTCCGAAAGCACCGAGGTGATGACCCGGGCGCCAAAAGCCTTTGCCATGGGAATGGCAACGCTGGCAAGACCGCTGGCCCCGGCGGGGATGAATGCGGTTTGTCCCGTTTCCAGGTGTCCTTCCACAAACAAATTCAGGTAGCTGGTGGCGTATGCTTCCGGCAGAGAGGCCGCTTCTTCCAAAGAGAGCCCCTTGGGCACCGGCATGAGCATGTCATACTTCACCGCCACATATTCGGCATAGCCTCCGCCCCCCAAAAGGGCGCAGACTTGGTCCCCGATTTTCCAGTTGGTAACCGATTCCCCCACCGCTTCGATGATGCCGGCCACCTCCAGCCCCATCCAGGGGGGACATCCCGGAGGGGAGGGGTACTTTCCCTCCCGCTGAAGCACGTCTGCCCGGTTCAGGGCAGCGGCATGAATCTTCACCAACACCTCCTCCGGCCCCATGACGGGGTCGGGCACGTCGGACCAAACCAGATTTTTATTCTCATCCACAAGCATGGCTTTCATGGCAATTTCTCCTTTATAGCTGGTGTTTTTTCAGGTATTCGTCCATCCGAACTCCAATGGGGCTGTCGGTAAATTCGTAGTTTTCCGGAATATTGCCCACTTCCAGTTTGAGCCCATCGTACATGGAGACCAGTTCCTCCTGCTTGACCCCGGTGAGGGCCAACACCTTGCTGTTATCGGTGATGCGGCGGAACAAGCGGGCATACTCCAGCTGCCAGCGGGTGGAGGTTTTCACCTCCGGGTCCAGGATGGCAAGGTAATCTTCCTTATCCACCCAAACTGCTTCCAGACCCACCAATTCCTTATAGTAGTCGGCAATGGTTCCCCAGGTTTGGTATTCGGACGAACAAACATTGTAGAAGTCCCGCTTGGCTTCTTCCTTGAAAAGGATACGGGCAATCAGCTTTGCCACATTGCCTCCCCAGCACAGGGTGGCGGGCACGTCCTTTGCTTCCCGGGGCAGGACCACCTTTTTCCCCCGGAGGGCACGGCCTACGTTGTCTCGGGCTTCCAGGGTAACAAGCTGGAACCGAAGGGTGGAGAAGGTGGTGGCAGGGCGCACCACCGTCCAGTTTTGATAGGGAGATGCCATCAAAAGGTTTTCAGAATGAGCCTTATGAATGGAGTAGTCGTTGGAGGCACGAAGTTCCGCATCCTCCGAAGAATCCAGGAGACGGGGAGAGGTTTCCCGGACAGGATGCTCCTTATCGTCGTACACCCGACAGGAGGAAAGGAATATATAATGCCCGGTATTCTCCAGGAAAAGCTTGTAGTAATCGGGGAAATCGTGGTTTCCGTAGATCATGAAGTCCACCACACCGTCAAAGCCCTGTGCAAGCAGGCTCATGAGGAATTCCTTGTTTTTGCAATCCCCCTTCACCGGGGTAACCAGCTCTCCTGCCGGGGTACCCCCATCCAGAGAAACCGCTGTGACCTGGTAGCCAAGGCTTACCAATTCGGGGACCAGATAACGTCCCATGGCACCGGTGGCGCCAATAACCATAACCTTTTTCATATCCGATACTCCTTATCCGTGAATATTTTTACTGGGGAAGCCCACGCCACCCACGATCTCATCCAGCACTTCCTGTACCGCATAGTCATGGTCGTAGGTGAAGGGGTTTTCCCGGGTTCCCATGACGTAATCGTAAAAATCCTTTACCATGTCGTCATAGCGGCTATCCTTTGGTACGTCCGCCAGGGGGACCAGTTCCCGCACATCCTCGTAGGCCTGGTTGGTGATGGTATGATCCGACCAATACATGGTAATTTCGTTCTCGATGGGCATGATCTGGGCGGTGCCATTGCTGCCCGACACCACAAACTGCCGTCGGCCCCAACCGTTTACCTCCACCGAGGACACGTACACCCGGGCCAGGGCATGGTCGTACTCCAGCACTGCCAGGGTGTTATCCGCCAGATCCACCCCATCCTTTTGGGTATGATTCAAAAAGCTTGTGACACGGTTGGGCTTGCCCAGCATATAAACGATCAGATCCACCAGGTGGCTCCCCAGGATATACATGATGCCTCCGTTGAAATTTTTAAGCCAGCGGCGGTACTGGGCCGGATGATCGGTGCTCATCTCGGCGTTAATGGAATAAATCTCCCCCACTTCTCCCCGGTCAATGCGCCCCAGAAGATCCCGGATGGCGGGGTTATAGCGGTACATGTAACCCAACTGCACCACAAGCCCCTTTTCCTTCGCCAAATCCAGAAGAGCCTTGTATTCCGCCAGAGTCCCGCTGGCGGGCTTATCCATGTGGATATGCTTTCCGGCCCGGATACAACGCATGGCGGTTTCGGTCAGATT
Organism: Oscillospiraceae bacterium; assembly: GCA_015068345.1. GTDB lineage: Bacteria > Bacillota > Clostridia > Oscillospirales > QAMX01 > RUG11797. The sequence goes on along the minus strand of SVKS01000034.1, from coordinate 16,510 downwards.
CCAGACATCGGTTTCGATGAGGACAGCATCGCTTTGTTCGATGACCTCCTCCACACTCAGCCTGGGCAAATCCCGATAACCTGCCATATTGCCCCGATCTTTGATCCATTCCTCGTTTTCTTCGGCGTAGCCCACCACTTCAAAAAGCTCCGGGAATTTCCGGATCGCCAGCATTTTGGCTTCGCCGTGATTATGGCCAATGCCAATTTGGCCGATCTTAATCTTTTTCATTCCTCGTTCCTCCAATCAAACACGGTTCCCAGGGGGAAATTGGGATCGTTGCAAAGCTCGTCATAAACCGTCACTGCCACGTCGGGAGATACCACCCGGCTGACGATGGGGGCCACCGTGATCCGTCCCGCGCCGATCAGGTCCAGAATCGCTTTACAATCGTCCTGATGAGTCCAGTGGTGGGGATAGGATTCCACCTTGGGCCGGACAAAGTTATGGGCACCGATGAGCTTCACCCCGGGACGGTGTACCTGGGTATAATAATCCACAGCGCAGTCGGAAACCCGGGTACAACCCAAAAGGGCGATACGGCCCATGGGAGCCGCCACCTCCAAAGCTCCCTTCATGGCGGCGGAGACCCCGGTAACCTCTACCGTGGCCTTCACCCCCTTGCCTTTTGTCAGGGTCATGATCTGTTCCGTAAAATCGGGGGCAGTGGGATCCACCCCGTAATCGGCCCCAAGCTTCAGGGCCAGTTCCCGCCGGGCGGGATTGGGATCGGCGGCAATCAGGGGGTATGCCCCGGACAACCGCAGGAATTGGATGGAAAAGAGCCCCAAAAGCCCAAGGCCCATGACCATGGCCGATTCCCCAAGCTCCAGTTCCAGCTTACGGACACCACCCAGGCCCATGGAGGCAATGATAACGAAGGCGGCATCCAGGGATTCCAGTTCATCATTCTCCACCACCGTCACGTCGGCCTGGGGAATGACATTGTGGGCGGTGTGGATTCCGTGGTAAACCAGCACCCGATCTCCGGGTTTGGTTCGGATGACACTTTCCCCCACCGCTTCCACCTGTCCCACGCCACAGTAGCCCAGGGACATGGGATAATTCCGGGCGGTGTTTTCCATGCCCAGCAGGCAGGCTCGTTCGGTACCCCCGCTGACCACGGTATATTCCATTTTCACCATCACGTCCTCAGGTCCCAGGGGACGGAGTTCCTTCATTTCCACCGCCACCTGCCGGGGAGCGGTAAAGACAATGGTTTTGCTTTTCATATGTTGACTCCTTTACATCAGCCTTTTCAGGGCGTCCACCGCCGCCCGGGCGGTACGCAGGTCGATCTGCTCCATGGTGCTTCCCGCATTGAATCGATCCACACAGAAGGCGATCTGGCCCCCCACCGCCGGATTCAGGGTACGGGACAGGATGCCCGCTTTGCCGTTTGCGTGATAAGCCACCGGAATCGACACCTGCTTTTTGAGCATGAGCATAGCTTTGAAGCTTTCCACCAGATCCTCCTCGGTTTTCGCAACCGAAACAATCTTGATGATGTCGGGCTTTCTTTCGGCAAGGTAGAGAGCCAGCTCCACCACCTCCTCCGCCGTCATCACGATGCCGGGGTGGCAGGAAAGGAGTACCTCCCCACCCATGGTGTGGACCTTGTCGATCAATTCCATTTGCTTTTGGATGACCGCCGGATCGGTGACCACTTCCTTGGGATTCTTTTTCATAAAGTTCCGGAGGACTTCCCCATGGAACCCATCCCGAGCCTGGGTATCAAAGGTGTACCCCTGCATATCAATACCGGCGACCCCGGCTTCCACAGCACGAAGCAAAGATGCCACCCGGGCTTCCTCGTCTGCTCCCGCATCGCCCCAGTCGTAGGTACGGTTATAGTGAAGGGCCAGAATGGGAAGCTTTGAAAATTCCACAATGCGCCCCAGGGTCTCCACATCGTCCTGCTCCAGGCAGGAAAGGTGCAGATCGATCATGTCGGCCCCATCCGACAGGCAGTTTTTGATCTCCGCCTTGGCGGCGGCTTCGTTTTTCTCCCGTACCACACCCGCAAGGGCCGGGGCGGGCAGATGAGCCAGGGATTGTCGTTTCATACGGTGACACCTCATTCCCAAAAATCTGATTGGTTATATGCAGTATAGTCCCGTTTTCTCCCTGCGTCAATATCGGTTGTGATATTTTTATCATTTCTGATACTTTATGTCTTTACAAACCCCACAGTTTCCGGGTATAATGGAGGAAGGAGGGAGGGGGATACCCATGTCACAGGAACCCTATTTACATCTTACTATCACCGGCATCCTTGCGGCAAACCGGCTTCATCAATCCCCGGTGGGGGTGGTGACCCACCGAACAAACCGGGAAAGATGGGCATTGGTTTTGAAAATTGCGGGTAAAACCATCTATTCTGCCGGTGGAATCGAAGTCCTCTCCGACAGAACCCACCCGGTTCTCCTACCCAGGGGCTGCAGTTACACCTGGACCTGTCTGGAACCCGGTGAATGCTTGATTTTGGAGTTTGACGCCGCCGAAACCGACGACCACCCCATCTCATTTGCTCTTTCTGATAGTACCCCCCTGATTCATTCCTTCAGTCGCATTGAGCGGAGCCTGACGCTGGATTCCCCTACCAGGGAGCTGGAATGCCGGGGCAGACTCTACGAAGCCCTCCTTTTTCTGGCAAAGTCCCGTTATAAAGATTATATCCCCCGGGATAAGCGTCAGCTTCTCACCCCCGCCATGGACTACCTGACCCAGCACTATGCCGACCCAGCCATCACAAACGACCTGCTGGCCGGACTTTGCGGTATCAGTACGGTCTACTTCCGCAAAACCTTCGAATCGGTCTACGGTACCTCCCCCATCCGGTATCTGCAAACCCTCCGTATCAACAAAGCCAAGGCCATTTTGGAAAGCGACTACACCTCCATCGGTCAGATTGCCGAAAGCGTGGGGTACACCAGTATCTATCATTTTTCCAAAATGTTTCACCGGGTCACTGGTACGAGCCCCAGCGAGTATGCAAAAAGCAAAATTCGGAGCCATTTCCCTATTCCCCGTTGAAAAGTCCCGTATTCTGTGATAATATGGTTTCAAAACCAAATCATTATCATTCCAAGGAGGTTTCACCATGAAAGCCAGTATGATCACCACCTGCCGGGGCGTCACCTTCACCGACGAGATTTTCCCCGCACTGCATATTCCCGGTGCCAATCATCTGCAGATTGCTCCCGAACCCACCGGAACCGGGTTTCGGTTTGGCGCCGCCATCACCCCCTCCTCCTGCTACGAACTGAGCAAAATGGACCCCCAAGAGCGGGCCGAGCTTTTGGAAAAGCTATACGGCAAGGAGGGTCTTGGGCTTTCCTGCGCCAGGGTTTGCGTTGCCTCCAGCGACTATTCCGCCGAGCTCTATTCCTACGACGACGTAGCAGGAGACACCGAGCTCAAGCATTTCTCAGTAGAGCGGGACGAGGCTTACGTGATTCCCATGATCCAGGAAATCCTGGCAGTAAATCCCGACCTTTATCTGCTGGCCTCCCCCTGGAGTCCTCCCTATTGGATGAAGACCGGGGGCAGCATGTGCGGAGGCTACATGCGGGACCAATATGTGGAGTGCTACGCTGACTACATGGTCAAATTCATCCAGGCCTACAGTGAACGGGGCATCAAAATTTCCGCCGTCACCCCTCAGAATGAAACCAACACCGACCAAAACGGGAAAATGCCCGCCTGCATCTGGCATCCCGAAACAGAGGCAAATTTCATCAAAGTTCTGCGTCAAAAGCTGGATCAAGCCGGTCTTGACGTGAAGATCTGGATGTTCGACCACAATTTCAACGACATCCGCCGGGTCCTGTGGTCCCTTGAAGAGTGCGAAGGACTTCGGGAAAGCTGCGACGGGGTAGCCTTCCACTATTACGAAGGGTCTGTAGAAGAAACCCGGGTGGTAAAGGAAACTCATCCCGACTTGGAGCTTCACTTTACCGAAGGGGGACCCCGGCTGACCCAGAATTACGACACCGACTGGACCAAGTGGGGTCTGATGATCATCAAGGCCATGAAGGCAGGTTATTCCTCCTTCACCGGCTGGAATTTGATGCTGAACGAGTTAGGCGGCCCCAACGTAGGTCCCTTCATTGGGCTATGCGGCGGTCTTGTAACCCGGGATCGGGTGGCCGGGGAGATTCGTTACAGCGGGCAATACAAGGCATTCACCCACCTTGCCCCCTACATCACCCCCGAAAGCAAGCTCTATCCCCTGACCCAGACCATCTCCCCCCGCTACAAAATGAGCGCCTATCCCCAGCCCATCCAGGACGTGGAGGGCATTCTGGTGAAAAATCCCGACGGCAAACAGATCGCCATTCTGGCAAATCCCAACCCCAACGGCGTACAGATTCAGCTGGAGCTTTCCGGCATTCTTTGGTATGCCGAACTCCAGGGGGACTGCATTTCCACCCTGATTGTAGAATAAATGGCAAAAAGCCAACCGGATCACACCAGGATCCGGTTGGCTTTTTTGTATGCACCCGGGGACAGTCCATAGGATTCCCGAAACAGGCGGCTGAAGTAGAAGGGATCGGAAAAGCCCACCGAAAGGGCCACTTCCGAGACAGAAAAGTTGGAATGAATCAGCATGTTCCGTGCCCTCTCCAATCGAAGACGGGTCATATACCCCACCGGAGTCTCCCCGGCGGCCGCCCGGAACACCCGGCGTAGGTGCACCTGGGAAACCGATACTGCTCCGGCAATTTCCTCCACCTTCAAGCCCGGTTCGGAAAGATGCTCCAGCATATAGGATGCCGCTTCCGAAAAAATGCGGCGAGTCTGCTGGTAAGGACGGGCAGCAGCGGTCAATTCGGCGGCATAAATGCCATACAGGATTCCCATCACCCGGGGTTCCCGACCCGGTTCATTTTTTGCCCAGGTATGGAGCATGCGGCGAAAATCTGCCCGGGCATCCGGCAATCCGGAGGAAAACAGGCAATTAGGTTCTGGAGATTCGGCAAAATCAAAATCCACACAGATATAGTGGGTATCTTCATGGACACGGATGGAGTAACGGCTTCCCCGAGCCAGGTAAAATACGCCGCCTGCTTCCACCGAAAAGGAAAAGCCGTCGTGGATATACTCCGCTCCGCCCGAAAGATAGCACACGAAGCCATCACTATGGCGCCCTCCCACCGAGGCCAGATGTCCGGTGTGAAAGCGGCCTTCAAACACATTATGAAGCTTAACAATGGTTTTTCCGTCCTGCATACCGTTTTTCCTGCCTGTTATGCTTTTCTGTATTCCGACACCACCTGGGCAATGCGGTTGTAATCATTGGTGAGGATCACGTCGATTCCCATTTCCAGGTATTCTTGGGTCTCCGCCGGGTCATCCGACCAGAAGACATTGCAGATGATTCCATTTTGGTGGGCCTTGTCGATCATGGCCTGGTCGAATTTCCCCTTCACTAGTTGAATTTTGGGGCATCCCAAACGGATGGCCCGCTCCACCATGCCCCAGGCATCGTTTCCACCGCCAACGCACCGGGCAATGTGGGGTGCCATTTCCCCAAGCAACTCCAGAAGCAGGTCGTTACCCGACATGAAGTAGACCCATTTCGCCGCATCGTACCGGTCGATCAGGTCAATGATTTTTTGCAGGATATCCCGGTCGTATTCCTGGGTATTGCTGGTGGTCTTCAAATGAATATTCATAACGGTGCGGCCCGTCAGCTTTTTCAGAATCTCCTCAAAGGTGAGAATTTTTAGCCCTGCAAATTCCGGCCCGTGCTTGATGCCGAAATCGTACTCCCGCAGTTCCGCCAGGGTATGCTCGTAAACCAAGCCGGTACCATTCGACACCCGGTCCAGCTTGTCATCATGGATGGAAACGATTTCCCCATCCTTGGTCCACCACAGGTCGAATTCGATCTCCTCCGCCCCCATATCCACCGCCGCGCCAAAGGCGGGCATGCTGTTTTCCGGGGCGATGGTGTTGAACCCCCGGTGGGCACAGACTCTGGGGTAGCCCATAACGGCATCAAAGGGTACCATGGCGGGGCCGGCGGGTCGATATTTCCAGGGGCGGCGGCCCTTTTCCACATATTCAAAGTGGGAAGAAAGAGGGTTGCCAAAGCCTGCGGGCTTGTAGTATTTTTTCGTGGGGTCAATCTCCACAGACGCCATGCCCACCCGGCTTTCCATGTCGCAAAGGACGGTGCCATCGGGGGCCACCACGGTACTGCCGCCGCCAATGCTACCCTCCCCCATACTCACCGACGAGCGCACCACGTAGGCGTTGGTGTTGTAGGCAAGGAACTGGTTGATGGTGCGAAGGGCGGACTGCATATCGCTTCGCTGGTGGGAGCAGCCGATGATAATATCAGGCTTCATGCGGGCGATTTGTGGAAAGGCTTCGTAGAAATAGAAGTCGTAGCAGGTCAAAAAGCAGAAACGAATCCCCTCCACCTCCACCATCGTGGTGGGAGTTGCCTGGTAGGTATAATCGCAAACCAGCTTTTTCACCTCTCCGGGAGTCAGGTGCTGTTTGTTGTATTTCCCCGCCAGATTGCCCTGGCGGTCCATGACAAAGGTGGTATTATAAAGGCCTTTTTCGTCCTGGTCGTGACCGCAGAAGCATACGATGGCGTTGCAGCGGATGGCGGTCTCCCGGGCCTTTTCGTAAAGCTTCCCGAAAAAGCGGTCATAGCTATATCGGATTTCCTCCAAGGTGCCAGCCAGGGCCGGCACATCGGTGGCTTCGGGGAACACGATCAGATCCATGCTGGGATCGCAGGCGTCAAACGCCTCCATTTCCCAGGCAAAAAGCTCCTCCGACCGGCTGTAGTCGGTGGAATAGGCAGGTTGGACAATGGTAACCTTCATATATCTTTACCTCCTTGATTGGCGATTGTATTTCTTCTAAAAAACCTGCCACAGATCTGCGGCAGGTTTTACTGGTCTATGCCCTTTTCTTGTCCTTGCGAATAAAGGCAAAGGTAACGTAAAGAATGCAAACCCCGGTCATCAGGGCGGCCACCACCGAGAGGAGCTGCTGGGCATAAATCTGCATACCAAAAATCTGGTTGCCATTTCCCTGAATGTGTGTCACCACCAGGCTGGCACACACGGTGGCTAAGAAGCCAACCGCACCCGAAAGAGCCTGGCTCAAGGCAATGGAGTCGGATCGTTTTTCCACCGGAACATAGTCAAATACCAGGTTGATGAGGGCGCTGTTAATCCCGCCCATGGCAATACCATTGAGAATGTAGTACAAGGCGAAACAAACCGCACCGGTTTGGGGAGTGGCAAAAACCACCGCCGTGTAAGAAGCCATGGCAACTACAAAGCAGATACGGATCATACGGGCAAAGGAGGTTTTATCGGCATATCTCCCCAAAAAGCGGGATACCAGAATGCGGGCAATGCTTCCGCTGGCGGTCAGCCCCGCAATCACAGTCTGCTTCAAAGCCAGGTCGTTGACCTCGTAAGCGCCATAAAAGGATGCCGCCGAGTAGGTGGCAATACGCCACAGAATGAACAGGGCGGTAACCTTGAGTACCGTCTTATCCTTGAACACCTGGAGCATCCCCCGCAAGACATTCTTTTGCTCCCCGGATTTCGCCTGGGTCGCGGAGGTTTCCACCGTGAATACCATGGTGAGCAGGCTTGCAGTACCCACCACGAAAATACACACGGCACAAATCACAAAAGCAGTACGGAGCTCCCCGATCTCCTTGTAATGGTCAATGACCCGCCCCATGATAAAGGTGAAAAGGATACCGCAGATGAGGGAAATAATTTCCTTATTGGCGCTGAAAATACCACGCTGTCGGTCATCCACCAGCGACATGAACCAGTTGGTTTTGCTGGGGTTGGCAACGTTGTAAACCATATAAGCCAAGAGGATGATCACCACAAAGGCTACCGTACTGACGCTTTTCGGTAAATCCAAAAGAGGCAGAATATACAGGCACATGAAAAGCAGATTGTTCACCAGAGTCATGTAGAGAGAGAAGCTTTTGCTGCTTTTCGGCTTGATGAACATGGAAATCAGCTGGAACAGGCACCCCAGAGACACAAAGGAAGAAATGATACCGGTAAGACCGTCGCTGATTCCCAGTTCTCCGGTAAGTCGGGCCAGAAAGGACCCCGAAATCAGAATCGCAATCAGATATTCCAGAGCAGCAAACGCAATATACATGCCCCGGCTTCGCTTATAGGGTTTTTGATTCAAATCAATCATGATACTATCTTCTTTCTCTTATTTCTGATCCGGTATATATTTGCGCAGGATCTCGCCGTATTCCCGAATGGGAGGTTCCCCATGCAGGTCAAAATAGGTGCCGCCGATGTAGCTGGCAAAGGTTTTCACGGTAGAAATGCCAAGAGATGTATAGTAGGCGGTGTCGGCTTCGCAAACAGGGGCATTAAAGGGCACCTTTACCGGAGGATAGTGATAACCGGAGAAAAGAGCGTTATCCAGCCAATACTCCAATACCTCGGCCTCCTCCACCCGGAAAACCTTCAAAAGTTTATCAAGGAGCTCCAGGTAAGCCACTGCCCGGGGTTCATCGGAAGAGGTGATGGGTTTATCATGATTCCGGGTCATGGGAGCAAATTCCAGGAAGATTCCCTCCGGCACCCGGGAGGGCACCGTCAGAACCGTACCGTAGGCCAGGAAGGCCAGCATGGCTTCCGGGTCATACCGGCGAAGCCCCCGCAGGATAGCTTCCAAAATGAGAATATACTGGTCGGCGGAGGAAAGGTTCCGGCAATGTTCGCAATAGCAGGATCCGTTGTCCACGTCGTCCAGCCACAGGTAGTAGCGGTGGGATTTTTGCCGGAGGATGTTCGCAAGCTTCTCCGCCCGGTCGGCCACAATATCCAGTGCTTCCCGGCTTGCCGGGCAGAAGTTCACGTCGTTGGTGCGAACCCCATCCTGATTCATGCGGAAATACTCGGGATGTTCCCCAAAGAGTTCCCGGGGCAGAAGCCACTCCCCGGCGTGAAGCTCGTATTCCACCTTGACCCCGGCTTGCTCCAGGGCGTCAATGTGATCCCTGCCCCCCTCTTTTTCCAGGGCATCGATCAGACAATTCACCGAATTGGTGCCGGGCAGGGCGATCATATGAACCCCCAGGGTCTCCAGCTTGGAGTCCCGGTAAAGGTCCACCCAGTGGGGGTGAAGATCCTCGTACAAAAAAACCAGTCCGCGTCCCATATTGATTTTCCTTTCTTGTTTATGCCATTTTCTTTTTCAAGGTTTCCTTGTCAAACTGCAGGCGATACAGATCATAATAACGGCCCTTGGCAGCAAGAAGCTCGCTGTGGCTTCCCTGTTCCAGGATCTCCCCATGGGAAAGGTAGATGATCTTGTCGGCGTGGCGAATGGTGGACAGCCGGTGGGCTACCATCAGGAGGGTGCCGATGTTCATCATTTTTTCCAGAGAATCCTGAATCAAAACTTCGGTTTCGGTGTCGATGTTGGCGGTAGCCTCGTCCAAAATCATGATCTCCGGCTTGTGGATGATGGTCCGGGCGAAGGAGAAAAGCTGACGCTGACCGGAGGAGAAGTTGCTGCCCCGTTCCCGCACCTCTTCATCCAGCCCCTGGGGGAGCTTGTCGATGATTTTGTCGGCGTTCACGTAACGGCAGGCCGCCATCACCTCTTCGTCGGACACGTCATCCTTGCGAAGGAGGATGTTGGAGCGAATGGTGCCCGAAAAGAGGAAAACGTCCTGAAGCATCTGACCGAAATGACGGCGCAGGGAAGAAATCTTAATTTTCCGAATATCAATGCCGTCCAGGAGAATCTGCCCACGCTGAATGTCGTAGTTGCGGCAGATCAGCGACAGGATGGTAGTCTTGCCCGATCCGGTTGCCCCAACGAAGGCTACCGTCTCCCCGGCATTCACCTTAAAGGACACATCCTTCAGGATCCATTCATCCTTTTCATAGGCAAACCACACGTTTTTGAACTCGATCTCTCCCCGCACGGTGGGCAGATCGATGGCATCCGGTTCATCCACCACGGTGGGAGTCATGTCAAAAATGGTGAAGATCTTTTCGGCGGAGGCAAATGCCGATTGGAGCCAGTTGAACTGCTCCGCCAGATTTTGGATGGGGTTGAAGAATTTGCTGATATACATGTAGAAGGTCACAAGCATACCGCTGGTGATACCCTGGCCCATGAACTGGATATCCTGGATATAGCCCCGGCCGCCCAGGTAGAAGAGGCAAAGGATGGAGGAGATATAGAGCATGTAAACCAAGGGGCGGAAAATACCAAAGACGAATATCTGATTGTTTTTGGCCCGGCCAAGCTCCCGGTTTTTGGCATCAAATTCGGCTTGTTTCCGTTCTTCCCGGTTGAAGATCTGGATGATCTTCATGCCCGAAAGGTGTTCCGAAAGGAAGGTATTGATGTCGGTGGTGCTGTCCTTGACCTTGCGGTAGGCTTTTCGGGAGAATTTACGAAAAATCACTGTGAAAAGCACAATGAAGGGCACAAAGCTCAGGATCATCAGGGTCATCATGTAGTGGAGGCAGAGCATGGCGGTCAGCACCCCCACCACCACAAAAACGTTTTTCAAAAGGTTCACCAGAATATTGGTGAACATCATGGAAATGGCGTTGGTATCGTTGGTGACACGAGTAACCAGCTTGCCCACCGGAATGGTATTGAGCTGGGCGTGGGACAGGCTTTCGATGTGAGTGAAAATATCCTCACGCAGAGAGGACAGGATCTTCTGTCCGGTTTTCTGGAGCACCACCGCCTGCACGTAGGAGCAGAGGAGGGACACCAAAAGGATGGTGGCGTAGATCCCCACGTAGAGAAGCAGGGTCTTCATGGGGAAGTCATTTTTGATCATTTCCTCAATGTCCCCTACGATCAGGGGCGCCACCACGTCGTAGGCAATGGAGAAGGCCATTACGACAATTACCAGAATAAAGCTTTTGATATGGGGCTTGAGATACACCAGAAGACGGCGGACGATCTCCCCGTCTTTCATGTTCCGGTCGAAACCAATGGCTTCCTTTTGCTTCCGGATGGTCATGTAGGCCACCAGGAATACCAGGGAGAAGAAGCCCACCAGCCCCCCTACAAAGAAAAGAGGGAACAACTCATGCATGGATTCCATCCTCCTTTCGGGTATTTTCCGATTCGTCATCCAGGCGTTGGAGCTCCACCATAGCCCGGTAGCTTTCAGAGCGCTCATAGAGTTCTGCGTGGGTTCCCACGTCCACCATACGCCCATCGTGAAGGAAAAGGATCTTGTCCATTCTTTCGATGGTGCTGACCCGGTGGGCGATCAAAATGGTGGTTTTTCCCCGACGCAGGGTCCGCAGATTTTCCAAAATGGCCTTTTCGGTCTTCACGTCCACCGCCGAAACCGAGTCGTCCAGAATCAGGATGGGAGCATCCTTCATCAGGGCTCTGGCAATGGAAATGCGCTGCTTCTGTCCGCCGGACACGGTAACGCCCCGTTCCCCAAGGACGGTCTGGTAGCCCTCGGTGAATTCTTCAATGTTGCCGTGTACGTCGGCCATTTTGGCGGCGGCTTCCACCAGAGCATGGTCATCGGTGTCGGAGGCAAAGGCAATGTTATTTTCAATGGTATCGCTGAAGAGGAAGTTATCCTGGGGTACGTATGCCACGTTCCGTCTGACGTCCCGGATGGGGATGGAATTCACGTCATGTCCGTCCAGCAGGATCTTTCCAAAGGGCACGTTGTAGGTGCGAAGGATCAGGTCCACCAGGGTGGTCTTACCCGACCCGGTGGCACCCACGATGCCCACGTTTTCCCCAGCCTTGATTTCGAAGGAGACGTCGGAAAGCACGTCGTACTGCCCCTCGGGATAGCGGAAGGTCAGATGATCAAAGGTAATATCCCCCCGGAGGGCTTCCACCGGGGTCACGTCATCTCGATCCTTCATATCCACAGGGGCTTCCAAAAGCTCCCCGATGCGCCGCAGGGAGGCACTGCCTCTGGAATACATTTCGATCAGCGAAGAAATGGCCATGATAGGCCACACGATGGCGGTAAAGTAGCCGATGAATTCCACCAGCTGCCCGGCGCTGAAAACATCCTTATGGACCAAATATCCACCATAACCCAGAATCACACAGATAACCGATTCCACAAGCAGGGTCACGGCAATGTTCAAAATAACCGAAAGCTTGGTATATTCCACGTTGGTCTCTTCATTTTGCTTGTTGAGTTTGCGGAAAGCCATCAGTTCCTTGGCTTCCTTGACAAAAGCCTTGATGACAGCAATACCTGCAAAGCTTTCCTGGGAAAAATCCGACAGAGCGGAAAAGGCTTCCTGGCGGCGTTCCCATTTGGAGGAAAGATATTTCCCCACCGTCAAACTCCCCACCAGAAGAAGCAGCATGGGGATCATGGAAAGAAACGCCAAAAGGGTGTTCATCCGGAACATCTTGGCAATGGCCAGCACACCAAGAAACAGCGCATCACACAGCATCAAAATTCCGGAGCCGAAGCAATCCTGCACGGTCTCCAGGTCGTTGGTGAAAAGCGACATCAGGTTACCGACCTTATTGTGCTGATAATAATTTTGGGAAAGGGTCTTGGCATGGCCGAACATCCGCCGGCGCAGGTCGGTTTCCACCTTGATGGCGGTGCCAAAGAAGCACACTCGCCACAGGAATCGCCCCACCACCATGGTGATCACCACGAAAATCATGGGACGACAGATCTCCTGGAGCAAAAAGTCCATGTCAAAGGTGCGCATGACCCCATCCAGTTCGGTCTGTCCTTCATTGATACCGTTGATAATCAACTTGTAAAGTTCAGGGACCACAAGCTGCACGTAGTCCACCACGATCAGCGCCGCAATTCCCAAAAGCAGGATCGGTGAATAGCGCAGATAATACCGATTGATATGCTTGCCAAAAAGCATTTGATACTTCCTTCCTTTATCTTCTTTATCACCCAGTATGATAACAAATTGCGGCAGTAATTTCAATAGCTGTTTCCACCAAATCCCCGCTGATTTCTCCACACCTGAATAAACCGATTCACCACCCGGCAAACTAATACCATTCTGTTTCTTAAAATGGGAGATCCTTTATGTGTACTGCACTTACCTATCGGAGTCGGGACTTTTATTTTGGCCGAACACTGGATTACGAGCATCCCCATGGAGAGGAGGTGGTCATCATCCCCCGATCCTTCCCCCTTCCCTTTCGCTTTGGCTCCCCAAGCCTGCATCACCACGCCATCATCGGCATGGCCCGTGTAGAAGATGGATATCCTCTTCTTTTTGATGCGGTAAACGAGTGCGGTCTTGCCATGGCAGGTCTTAATTTCGTGGGCTACGCACACTACGGTCTCCCCACCCATGGAAAGGAGAATGTGGCTCAGTTTGAACTGATTCCCAAGCTTCTTTCGGTCTGCACCACCGTCCGGGAAGCTGTTGCTCTGCTCCATACCATTCACCTGACCAATACCCCCTTTTCCACCGCCCTGCCTCCGGCGTCTCTTCATTGGCTTCTTGCCGACAAAACCGAAACGGTTACTCTGGAGTGGCTTTCCGATGGACTTCACATTCACCCAAATCCCCTGGGGATTTTAACCAACAATCCGCCTTTTGACGTTCAAATGCTCCATCTGGCCGATTTCTGCGCCCTTTCTCCCGGATCTCCGGAAAACCATCTGGCCCCCAATATATCCCTTCCTCTTTACAGCCGTGGCATGGGTGCTTTGGGTCTTCCGGGGGATTGGTCGTCGGGCTCCCGGTTCGTGCGGGCAGCCTTTCTTGCATCAAATGCCCCGGATTGCCAATCCGAAGAGGAATGCGTAGGGCAGTTTTTTCACCTGCTTGACCCGGTCAGCCAGGTTCGCGGCGCCACCCAGGTATCCCCCGGAAAATATGATATCACCCAATACACCGCCTGCATCAACGCCACCCGGGGCATCTACTACTACACCACCTACCAAAACCGCCGCATCACCGCCGTGGATATGCATCATGAGGATCTGGACGGAACTGCCTTGCTTCATTACCCCCTGCGCCATAGGGAGGATATCCTGCTACAGAATAGATAAAAAAAGCCGAATTTCTTCGGCTTTTCGTTGTATTTTACCCCTTATAGGGCAGTTTCACAATATAGTGTCCGTCGGCGGAAAGCCAAAGCTTTTCTGCGGGAAGTTTTGCCATGGCCCGACGGTTTGCACCGGTTTCGTCCGAGTCCTTGTAATCCCCCTGGGTCATAGCCACGTATGCCGGACGGGCCATGGGGATGAGCCCCACCCTGGGTACGGCCTTTTCATAAAGTGCATCGCTTGCGCCATTCAAAGCGTGGTGAGCAAACTGACAGAAGGTACAGGAAAGGTCCTCCCGCTCCGCCGCAAGCTTTTCGGCAGGGGCCTCATAGGTATCCCCCAGGAAGAGGATCCTCTGTTCTGCGGCGTGAACAAAGAAAAGCATACTGGTTTCGTTGGGGTCGGAAGCGAAATCCAGATCGTCATAGGTAAGAAGCACCTCGGTTTCCAGTGAGTCGGTAGCATAGCGTTCTCCCCGTTTGGCGTGGGTCACAGGAGCCCCAAACCGGGCCGCAGAAGCCCACACGGTTTGAATCTGTTCCTTGTAGGGGGTGCCCCGACCAGAATCCACAAAGCTTTCAGGGGGCATGCAAAACACAAAACGATTCACTTGCACCCGCTCCCGCAGGTCAGCCCGATTGGAGGCTTCCTCCAAGGCGCCGTAGTGATCCCCATGGGGGTGGGTGATGATCCACTGGTCGATTTCCGGCTTGCCATCGGCATGCTGTTCCAAAAAGGTGATCAGCCCCTCCGCATCCTCTTTATGGCCACCGTCCACCACAATAAACCGTCCTTTTTCGCTCCGGATAGCATAGCCCATCCCCGCCGCCTGCCAACGGAATTCCTCGGTCTGGTGGGATGCCTTGGTGGAATATTGCATCAATAAAATATCCATATGACCTCTCCTTCTCAATTGCAACCTGATACCAGTGTTATACCACGAATCGTCAAAATTTGCAATTGCTTTTTCGCTCCAAAGGATTTATAATGGAAGAAAAAAGATATCACAGGAGATTCATATGCGTTTACTGAAGAAATTGCTTTTGATGGCGAAAAAGTATTGGCTCTTTATGGGAGTTGGCTGTGTCAGTTCCCTGGTTTTCACCGCTTTGGGTCTTGCCACCCCGAAAATTGTTCAACAGATGACCGCCCAAATCACCTCCCCGGAGGGCATCGATATGTCCCTGGTGATCACCTATGCCGTAATCCTTGGGGTTGCTTACCTGCTTCGGGCGATTTTCCGTACCTTTTCCATTTATTTCAGCCACTACGCCGCGTGGAACTTTGTCCCCGACCTGGTCAATCGGGTCTATGACAAGCTCCAGAGCCTGTCCCTGCGGTATTTCACCAACAAGCAGACCGGCAATCTGATGAGCCGCACCGTCAACGATACCCGCCAGTTGGAAGTGCTGATTGCCCATGCAGTACCCGATATGCTTTCCAACGTGCTGATCATTCTGCTCGTGACCGCCTCCTTATTCACCATCAATCCCCTGCTTGCGGCCATTACCCTGCTGCCCATCCCCTTCATCGTGTGGATCAGCTGGCTTTTCACCAAAAAAGTTTCCCCCATCACCCGGAAATGTCAGGAGGTACTGGGAGACCTGAACGCCAAGCTCCAAAACAACTATTCCGGCATCAAGGAAATTCTTGCCTTTTCCCAGGAGGAACGGGAGTCGAAAAGCATCCGGGAGGTTTCCTCGGTATACGGCAAAGAAAACGTGAAGTGGAACCTGTATACCGGTATCTTCGTTCCTTCCATTGAGTTCTTCACCTCCATTGGCACCGTCTGTGTCATCGGTTTTGGTGGTGCCCTGGCGGTTTCCGGCCAGGTGACTGCCGCCGAAATCGTGGGCTTCGTGCTGTACCTGAGCCTGTTTTACGGTCCCGTGGCCGCTCTTGCCCACACCACCGAAAATCTGCAAGCCGCCTTTGCCGGCGCCGTGCGGGTGATCGAGATTCTGGACGAGGAATCGGAAATCAGAGAAGCGCCCGATGCCCACGAGCTTGCCACCAACCGGGGCGAGTTGGAATTTCAAAAGGTCTCCTTCTCCTACGACGGGGAAAAGCCGGTGCTTTCGGATATCAGCTTCAAGGCCGCCCCCGGTGAAATGATTGCCATCGTCGGCCCCACCGGTGTGGGCAAAACTACCCTGGTTTCGCTGATCGAACGCTTTTACGACCCTCAGGAGGGTACCATTCTGCTGGACGGGGAAGATATTTGCCGCCTGACTTTGAAATCGCTTCGCAGTAAGATTTCCATGGTGCTCCAGGACGTTTACCTTTTCGACACCACCATTGAGGAAAACATCGCCTACGGACTGCCGGGTGCTACCCACGAGGAGATCGTGGCGGCCGCCGTGGCCGCTTCCGCCGACAGCTTCATCCGGGAGCTTCCTCAGGGCTACCAAACCCTCATCGGCGAACGGGGTGTCCGCCTTTCCGGCGGGCAGAAGCAACGCATTTCCATTG
>SVKS01000033.1 GCA_015068345.1 Oscillospiraceae bacterium | reverse complement strand
GGCTGACAAGATCGGCTACTACCGTGACCTGTTCGCCTTTCCCAACCGCCATAATCACGGCAAAGGCATTCCGGTTCCCAGGGGGCCGGTGGAGATTACCCTCAAAAACCTTTCCTACCGCTACGAGGGGGCCGAAAGCGACACCCTTTCAAACATCAACCTGACCATCCGTCCGGGGGAAAGTGTAGCCCTGGTGGGCATCAACGGGGCGGGCAAATCCACCCTGGTCAAGCTTCTTTGTGGACTTTATACCCCCACCGCCGGGGAAATTTTAGTGAACGGCCACCCCATTGACGACTACAACATCCGGGATTACCACGGCATGATCTCGGCCGTGTTCCAGGAAACGCAATTGGTTGCCTTCACCATCCGGGAATTTGTCACAAGCTTTGACCCCGACCGTCCCACCGCCGTGGCCGACGCCGAAGCGGCCCTTCGCAAAGCCGACCTGTGGGACAAGGTCGCCGCATTGCCAAACGGCATCGAGAACCACCTGATGAAGGGGATCTACGACGACGGGGTGGATCTTTCCGGGGGAGAAATGCAAAAGCTGATGCTTGCCCGGGCCATTTACAAAAACGGTTCCATCCTGATTCTGGACGAACCCACCGCCGCATTGGACCCCATTGCAGAAAACAAGCTTTATCTGGAATACCGCTCCCTGACCAAGGGAAAGACCTCGGTCTACATTTCCCACCGTTTCGCCTCCACCCGCTTTTGTGACCGGATCCTCCTTTTGAGCGGCGGCAAGATCACCGAGGAGGGCACCCACGACGAACTGATGGCCTTGGGCGGAGAATACGCCCACATGTTCGGGGTGCAAAGCAAATACTACAAGGAGGGTGAGATCCATGCGTAAACAAAACGTCACCCGGGAGGCCTACCGCCGCTACGCCGCCCACAACCCCCGCTATTTTCCCACAAAGATCACCCACACCTTCCTTTCCACCCTGTCCCCCTACTTTACCCTGTGGATGTCCGGGGAGATCGTCACCGCCCTGGCGGAGGGACGGGAAGCCGAAAACATCTGGCTTTTGGTGGGGCTGACCCTGGGGGGCGAGCTCCTTTTGGTCCTTCTTTCGGCGCTTCTCGACCGGCGGGTGAAGACCGAGCTGGAAATATTGAAAAACAACGAAGCCGCCTCCTTCAATCAAAAGACCCTGTCACTGGATTACGACAAGCTGGAAAATCCGGATATCCGCCAACTCCGCCGCACCGTCACTGAAAACACCTACACCAACGGCTACGGCGTCCATCGGCTGCGGATCACCACCGAATACCTGTGGCTTGCGGGGCTCCACATTGCCCTTTCGCTTCTCTTTTTCACCGAAATGGCGTGGCAGCTTGCCAGATCGGGATTTTCCCCGATCAGCCTCCTGCTCCTTTTGGGACTTCTCCTTTCGGTGACGGCCAACATTTTCTTCCAGCGCCGGTTGAGCGCCCACCGTGGCAGGGCCAGCGAGGAGATCGGGAAGTTCATGCTGGAGGAAAACCGCATCGGCCGGGGCAGTAACCTGGACGGCATGGATAACCGCATCTACAACCAGCAGACCCTGATAGAACGGCTGTGGAGCCGTTCCAATGCCCTGCATCTTCGGGTGTTTTCCAAGGATCGACACGACCTTTTCAAAATCACCGTCCCCACCAACCTGGCCGGACAGCTGACCGATGTCTTTGCCTACTTGATCGTGGTATTCTATTGCGTGCTGGGGCTCTTCCCGGTGGGTAGCATCATCAAATACGTGGGCTATCTGACCAATCTGACCGGAAACGTGGCGTCTCTTTTTGAAATGCTTGGTTACCGGAGGGAAAACGAACCCTTTTTGAAGGTCTATCTCCAATATTTCGACCTACCAAACGATATGTACCAGGGCTCCCTTTCGGTGGAAAAGCGAAGCGACCGACGGTTTGACATTCGCTTCCAGAACGTCTCCTTCCGCTACCCGGGAAGCGACACCTACGCCATCAAAAATCTGACTCTGGACCTCCATTCCGGGGAAAAGCTTGCGGTGGTGGGGATGAACGGATCGGGCAAAACCACCTTCATCAAGCTTTTATGCCGGCTTTACGACCCCACCCAGGGGGAGATCATCCTGAACGATTTCAACGTCCGGAAGTACAACTACCGGGAATACCTGGATCTTTTCAGCATGGTGTTCCAGGATCACCAGCTCCTGGCCCTGCCCCTGGGCAATAACGTATCCTCCTCCAGGGAGTGGGACAGCCAAAAGGCCGAGACCATTCTCCAACAGGTGGGCTTTGGTGAGCGGCTTGCCGAGCTTCCCCTGGGGCTGGATACGCCCCTGACCAAACGATTTGATGAGGATGGAGTCAATCTTTCTGGGGGAGAAGCCCAAAAGGTGGCCCTGGCCCGGGCCCTTTACCGGAACGCCCCCTTCATCATTCTGGACGAACCCACCGCCGCATTGGATCCCCTGGCGGAGGCGGAGATCTACGCCCGGTTCGACCAGCTCACCGGGGACAAAACCGCCATCTACATTTCCCACCGGCTTTCCTCCTGCCGTTTCTGCGACCGGATCGCCGTATTTGACCAGGGTCGGGTGGTACAGATCGGCACCCACGAGGAGCTGCTTGCCGATAAAACCGGCAAATACTACGAGCTTTGGACCGCCCAAGCCCAGTATTACACCAAATAAGTCAAAACGACCTGCCGGTGCGGCAGGTCGTTTCGATTATTCAATTCCTAATTCTTTGGGATCGGGTTGCGTCTCGTTTTTCCAATAGACGCTTCCATCCACCTCCCGGCAAAGGAAGCCGTAATCGTAAAGCTCCCGGCGCAGGGTGGCGGGGTCATGGAAAAGGTGCCAGGTGAGTAGCAGATCGTTGATTTCCCGCTCGGTATAGCGTTTCCCCGGCTCCATCTTTTCAGCCAGGTAGAAAAGGGCAATGATCTTTTTCTTCCGTTTGGCGGGGAAGGCGGTCAGCCGCCCCTCCCCGTCCAGAAAGGTCTTGATTTCTTTGTAGCATTCCATATTATTCAATATCCAGCTCGGGGGGCACGTCCAACTCCTCCGAAACGTACTTTCCGTTCTTTTTCCGTTGACGCACACACTCGGTGAGCAGATATTCGATCTGCCCGTTCACCGACCGGAAATCATCCTCCGCCCAGGAGGCAATGGCGGCGTAAAGCTTTTCCGAAAGCCGCAGGGGAATCTGTTTCTTCTGGTCGGCCATCAATACAGACTCCCGGTGTTGACGATGGGTTGGGCGTCGTGGTTACCACAAAGCACCACCAGCAGATTGGAAACCATGGCGGCCTTGCGTTCATCATCCAGATTGACCATTCCCTTTTGATCCAGGCGTTCCAGGGCCATTTCCACCATACCCACCGCACCGTCCACGATCATTTTACGGGCGTCGATAATGGCAGAAGCCTGCTGGCGTTGGAGCATGACGGCAGCGATTTCGGGAGCATAAGCCAGGTAGGTAATGCGGGCTTCCACCACTTCAATACCGGCGGCAGTCACCTTGGCCTGGATCTCCTCCCGAATGCGGTTGGCTACCACGTCACTACTGCCACGAAGGCTACCCTCGTCTGCCACACCATCCCCGGTGGTATCCACGTTGGGGGACACGTCGTAGGGATAGATACGCACAATGTTACGCAGGGCGCTATCGCATTGGAGGGAGAGGTATTCCTTGTAATTATCCACGTCGAACACCGCCTTTGCGGTATCCACCACCCGCCAGATGACGGCGATGCCGATTTCCACCGGATTGCCCAGGCAGTCATTGATCTTTTGCCGGGAATTGTTGAGGGTCATGGCCTTGAGGGATATCTTTTTGCTGACCATTTCCACGCTTGTGGCAGTACCGGTGGCATTGAGAACCACACTTTTGGTGTTGCCCCGGTCCACATCCCCACTTTGGCTGAGCTTGGTTTTGGCGGCGGGGTTCACGGCGGTGCAGAAGGGGTTCACGTAGTAAAAGCCCGCTTCCTTCAGGGTTCCCACGTATTTACCAAACAGGGTGAGAACCAGGGCTTCCTGGGGTCCGATAACCTTTAGCCCACAAAAGGGAATCCATCCAATGAAAAGCCAAGCGATACCAATGACCAGAAGCACCGGGCTATACTCCACCCCAAGGTAGATCAGGCCAAAGGCGGCCAGATAGAACAGGATGGTCAGAATCATTGCGGCCATGCCGTTTTTCTTTTTGTTCAGTACGATTTCCTGCATAGAAGAAACCCTCCTTCAATATGATATCACAATGATATCATATTGAAGGAGGGTTGTCAAGTGGTTTATGCTTCCTCCCGAAAAAAATCGGTCAGCTGACAGCCAAGAATCCTCGCCAGATCGGGCAGGAGGGTAATATCGGGATAACACTCCTCCCGTTCCCACTTGGAAATGGCCTGGGGAGATACCCCCAGCCGCCGGCCAAACGCTTCCTGGGTAAGCCGGTGCTGCCCCCGGTAAGCCCGGATCAGCTGGGCGATGGCAATACGGGTCATGCTTCCGACCAGTCCCCCCGGGTGTAGGCTTCGTCCACCATGTCGCTGACCCCCGCAAGCAGCATAATGATTCCCTGAACCCGGTGGTGGCGTACAGAATAGCGGCCCTTTTCCTCAACAATCAGGTCGGCGGCCTGAAGGGCTTTCAGGTGGTGATAGACCTGGCCGGTGGAGGTAAACCCCGCCTCCCCCACAAGCTCGGCCACCGTCATGGGCTTTTGGAGCAGAGACAGAAGCAGCTTGAGCCGATCGTTGCTACCAATGGAGGAAAGCACCTGGGCGGCCTTGCCGCTTTCCGCCAGTTCAAAGAGAATATCGGTATTGACGTTATGGCGTACCCAATTGGACTGCCGGTCCCCGGAGGAAAACACCCCCATGTAGCTGATGCGGCCGCTGTCACCGGTGATACCGCAATCCACCTGGAGCCGATCCATGATGGCATCCACGTTCTTGTCGGGGTGCATCTTCATTTTGTGGATCCGTCCCACCCGTTCCCCGGTGGGCTCCGGTTCGACTCCTTTTTCCGCCAGAGCTCCCTTGATGGTATCCCCCAGATTTTGGGCCAAAAGGGCCTTGATTTGGGCAAGCTCATCTTTCAATTCATCCATTTCCAAGGCCAGGTTCCGTTCTTTGTTTTCCATCTATTATCTCCTCACTTCGTGTTAATTTGGTATTTCGGAATTCCGTAATTATAATATATCACAGATCTCCCTCCCTCGTCAACCCAATTCCACCGATGGTAGAAGCATTTCCGGAAAAAGAAAAGGACGCGATCGGCATTTCTGCTGATCGCGTCTCTTTTTGTCTGATTCAATTTGTGTCCGGACGACTCCGGCGATTACCCACGGGTTACCTTATTGGAACGGAGGCATCTAGTACAGACATATTTGTGGGAGGGGGTACCATTTTCCACAACCTTCACGCGTCTGATGTTAGGCTTCCAAGTTCTGTTTGTTCTTCTGTGGGAGTGTGATAATTTGATGCCGAAAGTAACGCCCTTTCCGCAAATTTCACATTTTGCCATTTGAACACCTCCTTCTTTTGTCGACCCGCCTATTATACCAGACATTGAAACAAAATGCAAGAGAAAAAATCGATTTTTTTTGATTTTGTGCAAAATTTCCAGTTTTCTTTTTTGTGCTCCCTCTTTTGGAGATGACTCCACCAGTTTTCTCCAAAAGAAGCTCTTTTCTCACCCAAAATATTTTTCTTCATTTTGAAATTTGTGCTTGACAAACCGAGTGGAATGTGGTATAGTATATCCTGTTGATGCGGATTTAGCTCATCTGGTAGAGCGCCACCTTGCCAAGGTGGAGGTAGCGAGTTCGAGCCTCGTAATCCGCTCCATTTCGGGAGGTAGAGAAATTTACCTCCCGATTTTTTTGAATAAGGAGACTAATTATGGTTCTGATTGAAATGGAAAACGGCAAGACCATCAAGCTGGTTCTTGACCATACCGCAGCACCCAAAACCGCCGCCAACTTCGAAAAGCTGGTGTCCGAAGGCTTCTACAACGGCCTGACTTTCCACCGTGTCATCTCCGGCTTTATGATCCAGGGTGGCGACCCCCGAGGCAATGGCACCGGTGGCTCCAGCGAAAACATCCCCGGCGAATTTGCTGCCAACGGCTTCCAAAACCCCATCTCCCACAAGCGTGGTGTCATCTCCATGGCCCGTGCTCAAAACCCCAACTCGGCTTCCAGCCAGTTCTTCATCATGCACGCTGATGGCACCTTCCTGGATGGGAACTACGCCGCTTTCGGTCACGTGGTGGAAGGCATTGAAACCGTGGACGAAATTGCCGCCGTCCGCACCAACGCCATGGACAAACCCCTGACCCCGGTGGTCATGAAGAGTGTCACCATCATTCCCGACGAGGAATAAGACCCTAAAAAAGGACGCAATCGCGTCCTTTTTTGTTTTGCATACCCCTCTTTTTGTTGACAGGTGGGTTGAAACGTTGTATAATAACAAATTGATAGTCACTATCAATTTGTTATGTGCAAAGGATTCTTTCGATATGCGTAAAACCGCCCTTCTACTCCTGTTCTTTCTTTCCCTGACATTCCTTCTCCCCTCCTGTACCCAGAGCAAGGAAGACGAGGATACCATCCACGTGGTCACCACCATTTTCCCCCTTTACGATTGGACAAGGGAGATCCTTGGGGATGTGGAAGGCTTTTCCCTGACCCTGCTTTTGGATACCGGTACCGACGTGCATTCCTACCAACCCAGCGCCAAGGACCTGATCGATATTCAAAATGCCGACCTTTTCCTTTACGTGGGAGGGGAATCGGACGAATGGGTGGAGGAGGTATTGACCCAAAGCGAGGTCGAAACCAACGCTCTGGCGCTCCTTCCCCTGCTGGAGGGTTATAGAGAGGAATTGACTCCGGGCATGCAGGGTCACGCCGATGGGGCCATCGACGAGCATATCTGGCTTTCTCTGGTGAATGCCGCCCTTTCGATGGAAGAAATCACAAAAGCCCTGATCGACTTGGCTCCCGAAGCCGCCGAGGCCCTGACAAAAAATAAGAACGACTACCTCCTCCGTCTGGCTGAGCTTTCGGACGGATACCAGGCCATGATGGATCATGCCGCCTGCCACACCATCCTGGTGGCCGACCGTTTCCCCTTCCGCTACCTGGCAGAGGAGTGGAATATTACCTACTACGCCGCCTTCCCGGGATGCAGTGCCGAAACCGAAGCCTCCTTTGAGACGGTGGCAAGCCTGGCAGATACCCTGGCAAGGGAAGGACTACCGGTGATTTTGACCACCGAAAGTTCTGACGGTGCCCTGGCCAAAACCATTATGCAAACCGCCGGATTGGATGTCCCCGTTATGTCTCTGGATTCCATGCAGTCGGTTACATCCCAAAAAATCGCCGATGGCTACACCTATCTTTCGGTCATGGATGCCAACCTGGCCATCCTGCAGAAAGCTCTTGGTAGCAACTGAATAGCAATGCCGACCTCATCATGAGGTCGGTTTTCCTTTATTCCAGAAAAAATTCACCTTCTACTCCCCCTTTGTTCATATAACCAACACATAAGGGCATTATGATAATAGTGTAATAGAAAAGGAGGCATTTTCATGCTGGACGAAAGAGAACCCATCCCCACCCCGAAAGAGAACACCACACCAAAAACCGAGCCGGTTCCCACCGACCCGAATCATACCGAAGCCCAAGATTCCCTCCCCGGAGAAACAGGCTACCAAAATAGCCGAGTGTATACCCCGGGTACCGGCCCGGAGGGACCTTCCCCCGCTTACCCAACTTCCCCGGTCTACACCGCCCACAGTTACACCCAAACACCCCCGCCGCCCCAAAATCCTCCCCGGAGAAAGAACCGTTTTCTTCTTTCCCTCCTGGCGCTGGTTTTAGCGGTGGTGATTGCCGGCTCCTCCGGCTTCCTTGGCGCCTGGTTCCTATTAAAAAGAACCAATACCCCCACCGAACCCACCAATACCGTCCTGTATCAATCGGTGATCCGCACCGTGGAGGAGGATGAAGAGCTCGGCTCCAACCTGACGGTAAAGGAAGTGGCTGGAATTGCCTCCCCTTCCGTGGTGGAAATCGTCACCGAACAGGTGGCATACAACTCCTTCTTCGGCCAATACACCACCTCCGGCGCCGGTTCCGGCGTGATTTTATCTGCGGACGGTTTGATCGTCACCAACTACCACGTAGTAGAAGGTGCTTCCACCGTGAAGGTCATCCTGAACACCGGCAAGGAATTGCAGGCAACCATGGAGGGGGGCGACCTGGAAAACGACCTGGCCCTCCTGCGGGTCACACCCAGCGGAGAAACCCTGACCCCTGCACTGCTTGGGGAATCGTCTTCCCTGACGGTGGGAGAAGAGGTAGTTGCCATCGGTAACCCCCTGGGGCAGTTGGGCGGCACCGTCACCAACGGTATCGTCAGTGCCCTGGATCGGGAAATCGAGATCGACGGTGTAAGCATGCGTCTTCTGCAAACCAATGCGGCGGTGAATCCCGGCAACTCCGGCGGCGGGTTATTCAATATGTATGGCGAATTGGTTGGCATTGTCAGCGCCAAAAGCTCTGCCAGCAACACCGAGGGATTGGGCTTTGCCATTCCCATTGACCACGCCAAAGAGATTATCGAAGAACTGGTATCCTACGGTTACGTCCGGGGCCGCATCGATTTAGGCATGGAACTGGTGGAAATTTTGGATGCTACCACCGCCATGTATTATAATGTCACCGAAAGCGGCGTATATATTTACTCCCTGGACGATACTTCCCTGGGATTCCGGACCGGCGATTTGATTCTTTCCATCGACGGCACCGAAATTTTGAACATGGAACAATTCGAAAAGGTCATCGATTCCCACCAGGTGGGGGACACCCTGTCGGTCACCGTAAAACGGCGTACAGGCCGCAACCATTACGACACCCTGACCTACTCCCTGCCCCTGAAGGAAGAAGTTCCAAATCTTGTAAACTGAATCACCCAACAAAAGAAATACCAACCGGGAAGCATCCCGGTTGGTATTTTTGTTACCCGCTGAAAGGTGTCAGCAGCCGCAGTTGCAGCCACAGCCATTGCCGGTGAGCGAAGCACCGTTGGAACAGCCACCCTTGCAACCGCAGAAGAACCAGATGATGATAAAGGCGAGAATAATCACCCAGGTGCAGTTGTTCATGGAATTACAGCCACAGGTCTGATTACAAGGCATATATGGATTCCTCCGAATTTGAGTTACAGGCATTTCGCCTGTTCACTATATCTTATGCCGAAGCTATCCCGTTGGTGTCGATCTTCATGTCGAATTTTGTCGAAATTTGTCGAAATTATGGTTGAATAAAATGACCGCCCATGATACAATTTAATCGGGACGATTCTTCGTGACCCATCCAACTTTCCAAAAGGGAGGTTTTGACTTGAACGATTCTATTTCGGCACTGCTTCGTCTGCTGCCGTTTCCCGCAGTTTACGCCGCCGATCCCCCCATCCCTTCCCCCATGCTGACAAAGCTTTTGTCTGCAGCGGATTGTGCCCTTTTCTTTTCCGATCCTGCCCAAGTGCCTGATCATTTGGCCATTGGAGACTCGGTTTATTCCCTCACCCCCTCCCCGGAGGATCCCGCTCTCATTTTTCTGACACTTCGAAATCAAATTGATCACGTTGACGAAAACGATGCCCTGCAAAAGTTTTTAACCGATGTGGCAACGCCTCTTTCCAACCTTGTTTTGATGGGATCCATGCTTGGTCGAAGCGAAGTCCCTCCTAAAGCGATCCCCTACATTGACCAGATGCGGCGCACCACCGATCAAATCACCCGTCTGCATTACAACGCCACCCCTCAACCGGCCTCCTTCGAGTTGGAGCACCTTCCCGAATTGATTCGGGATACCCTGGGTTACGTTGGTTATTACATGCCGGAGCTTTCCTTGTCTTTCCGGGAAGAGGGAATGGGAGACCCTTACGTCACCCTTTCCCGCCCCCACGTGGAGGGACTGATTTTGAATCTGCTTTCCGAAATCCTTTCCCTTGCGGATCGGTCTGCTCCTCTGCCTGCCTTTACCTTTACCCTGCGGCATCGGGAGTCCCCCTGCCTTTTGGTCCACGTGGATTCCTCCTCCATTCCGTTCCGGGACGTGGAGCATCTGCTTTTTGACCCCACCCCCACCTCCTTCGGATTCTTATTCATTCGCCGGGCCTGTTCCCTGCACATGGGCACTCTTCTTCTCCGTAAGGATGGAAACGGTGGTTTTACCTTCACCTTTACGTTCCCCCGGAGGGAGGATCATCCAACTCCAATCGGCAATTTTCTCGCTCCCTATTCGGGTTACGAACAGGCCAGAATGCTCCTTTCCAACCATTTGGACCTGTCCTGTTATCAAAACGTAAAGCGCTGATTACTGGCAGTAAATCCGGCTTGTCAACTCTTTGGAATATACAATTATGCAGTATATTTCTTCTATTTTCGATTGAATAATCAGGAATATGCAAAAGAGTATTCGACAAAAAACGCTGAAATTCGCATCCTATGTGAATTTCAGCGTTTTGATTTTTTTGTGGATATCTCCCAAAAGTGGCTTGCCAAGCCACTTTAACAGTTGTGGATAAACTTGTGGATAATGTGGATAACTCTCTGGATAATTTTGAATAGTTAATTTTTGCTCTTTCCGAATATACCGGCTATCAATGAAAAAAATACAGCCGCTCCCAGTCCGGCGCTGCCGGCTTTGAAGCCCCCGGTCAGGATACCAATGGGCCCATCCTGGGCAATCGCCTGCCGGACACCCTTGGCAAGCAGATTGCCAAAGCCCAGTAGCGGCACCGATGCCCCGGCGCCGAAGGTATCCACCAAAAGGGGATAGATACCGATCCCCCCCAGGATGACCCCCAGTACCACCATGCCGGTGAGAATCCTGGCAGGAGTCAGCTTGGTCAGATCCACCAGCAGCTGCCCCAGAATGCAAAGGAATCCCCCAAAGAGGAAGGCCAAAACAAGTCGCATCAGCACGTTTTCACCCCCTCCCGGCATTCCAGCTCCACCAGATGGCAAATACCCGGGATGCTTTCCCCCTGCAGGGTGCTGGTGGCACTGAGCAACGCTCCGGTGCCCGCCAGGATAACCCGGCTACCCGGATGCTTCAGCATGTCCGGCAGAATATAAGCACCAAACACCGTGGCAGAGCAGCCACACCCCGATCCCCCGGCGTGGGTATCCTGGTCAGGGGTGAATACCAATCTTCCGCAATCCTCATACTCCCAGCCAAAGCCGGTCATGTCCCGCAGGATGGTGTATCCCACCTCCCCCAGGTCGCCGGTATAGATACGGTGGTAATCGGTTGAGACTTTCCCCCGATCCTCCAGATAGGTGGTAATGGTCTGATATGCGGCAGGGGCCATGGCGGCCCCCATTTCCGCCGGGTCAGTGACACCGGCATCCACCATTTTCCCAAAAGCAAAGCTGGTCACCGCCACGTATCGTTCTGTGGGCAGCTCTGCCGAAAGGAGCACCGCCCCGCATCCGGTGACGGTGCGTTGGGCGCAAAGCTGGCGCTGATTGCCGTAGGCTAGGGGCATGCGGTATTCCCGTTCCGCCGCCGAAAAGTGGCTGGACGCCGCCGCTCCCGCCACTGTCATATAGCCCCCATCGATCAAGGCCGCCCCCAGAGCCATCCCCTCCGCAAAGGTACTGCAAGCTCCGTAAAGCCCGCAGAAGGGTAAATTCCATCCCCGGAAGCCAAAGGAGGTCCCTGTGCACTGTTTTTCCAGATCCCCTCCAAAGAAGGCCCCGGTATCGTTGGGAGTCAGGTGACTTTTATCATATAAAATGCCAACCGCCCGGGACACCATGGCGCTTTCGGCCTGCTCCCAGGTTTTTTGACCGAAATAATCGTCGTTTGATACGTAATCAAAGGCCTCCCCCAGCCTTCCGGCCCCCTCCACAGGACCCACCACCGATGAGGTGGAAACCACCGCCACAGGGTTTGCCAAGAGGTATGCACAAGACCCGACTTTTTTCATTTGCTTCATCATTTTCCCTCCTCCGTCAATATTCCACGTTATTTTTCCGCAAAAAACAACCTTTATACCTCCATTCTTCCACTTGCGAAACCGAACAGGGCGTATTATAATAAAAGAAATTCAATTGAAAGCGAGGCACCACCATGAAAGCTTCCTGGAAAACCCAATATAAAAAGGCCATCACCTTCAGCTACGACGACGGTGTCACCCAGGATATCCGCCTGATCGAGCTTTTGAACCGTTATGGTCTGAAAGCCACCTTCAACCTGAATTCCGAGCTTCTGGGGCATCCCGGTATGCTGATTCGGGAAGGCCAGCGGATCTCCCACTACAAAATCCACCCCGAAAAGGTTCGCGAAACCTACCAAGGACACGAGGTGGCGGTACACACCCTGACCCACCCCAACCTGACCACTCTGCCGGATGAGGAAGTAATCCGCCAGGTGCAGGAGGACCAAAAAAATCTGGAAGCCCTGGTGGGCTATCCCGTGGTGGGCATGGCCTATCCCTGCGGCGGAGTCAATAATGACGACCGGGTGGCCCAGCTGATCAAGACCCACACCAGCATCCGCTACTGCCGCACCATTACCGATACCGACTCCCTGGCTCCCCAGGAAAACCTCCACCGTTTCAATCCCAACGTGTACCACATCATGGAATACGACCGGCTGATGGAAATGGGCAAGGCTTTCGTAGAATCCACCCCTGATGAACCCCAGATCCTTTACGTTTGGGGACACGCCTACGAAATGGACTATCACCCTGATGATTGGATCAAGCTGGAAGAATTCTGCAAGCTGGTTTCCGGTCGGGACGACATTTTCTACGGCACCAACGCCGAAGTACTTTTGGGTTAAGTTTTCGTCTTTCACAGGAGAAACCACATGAAAGCCATTATGGTCATGTTCGATTCGTTGAATCGACACTTTTTACCGAATTACGGTTGTGATTGGACGGTCATGCCGAATTTCCGCCGTTTGGGAGAGAAGACACTGACCTTCGACCGGTTTTATGGCGGCAGTATGCCCTGCATGCCGGCCCGGCGGGAACTGCACACCGGACGCTACAATTTTTTACACAACTCCTGGTCCCCCCTGCAGCCCTACGACGATTCGGTCATTTCCCGGCTGAAGCGGGCAGGAATCTACACCCACATCGCCACCGATCACTTCCACTACTGGGAAGACGGAGGAAGCTGTTACCTGACCAAGTACGACAGCCACGATATCATTCGCGGTCAGCAGGGGGATCCCTGGATGGGACAGGTTGCCTGGCCGGAATTTCCCGACACCCTTTCGGCCCGCAAAACCACCCATAACTGGCGGCATGATTGGGTCAACCGTTCTTTTCTGGACGCCGAAGAAAAAATGCCCCAGAAAAAGACCTTTGATTGCGGTCTGGACTTCATCCGCCGCAACGCCGGGGAGGATGGTTGGTTTTTGACCATAGAAGCCTTCGACCCCCACGAGCCCTTCTACACCCAGGAGGCATACAAAAAGCTATACCCCGATGACTATCACGGCAAAAACCTGGACTGGCCCGATTACGGCAAAAATGAATACGGTGACGAAGCCACCACCCACGTGCGCTATGAATACGCCGCCCTGATGAGCATGTGCGACCACTACCTGGGATTGGTGCTGGACGAGATGGATCAGAACGATCTGTGGCGGGACACCATGCTGGTGGTGAATACCGACCACGGCTTCATGCTGGGCGAAAAGGAATGGATGGGTAAAAACGTACAGCCCATGTACGAGGAAATCATTCATACCCCCTTCTTCCTTTACGATCCCCGCTTCCCCCACCGGGCGGGATGCCGTACCGACAGATTGGCCCAGACGGTGGATATTGCCCCCACCCTGGCGGAGTTTTTTCAAATCGAGCCCCCCCGGGCTGTGGACGGACACAGCCTGACCCCCATCGTCAGCGGGGATTCTCCCATTCGGGATTACGCTCTGTTTGGTATTTTCGGCGGGCACGTCAATGTCACCGATGGGCACTACGTTTACATGAAGGCTCCCCACCGGGTGGATAACGGTCCTCTTTACGAATACACCGATATGCCCTGCCACATGAACACCCCCTTCACCCCCCTGGAGCTATCCACCATGGAATTGGTGGAGGGTTTCCCCCACATGCAGGGGTTCCGGGTATTGAAGGTGGCCGCGTCCAAGGGCAACAACTGCTACTGGTACGGGAATCGCCTTTATGACCTGGAATCCGACCCCACCCAGGAGCATCCCATCCGAAGGGAAGACACCGAGCTTTGCCTACTCACCGCCATGCGGGACATGATGGTGAAAAACGAAGCCCCGCCGGAGCAATTCACCCGTCTGGGCATCCCCATGACCGGGTCTGTTCCCGCCTCCGCCCTGGAACAGGAGCCCATGGATGTTCCAAGCTTCCCCGGGGTGGGTGGCCTGACCCCCTCCCAGGAGCGGATCCTGCTGATTGGTTGGTCCCTGCTGAGCCCCGGCGAACAGACGGTGGTGCTGGAAGACCTGCGGTCACTATCGGACAAGCCTGTGGAAACCGACAAGCTCCTGGATATTCTGGTGCAATTTGCCACCCCCCAGTTCAAAATCGCCGCCAAACGCGGGATTCTCAATAAGCTTTGACCCCTTGCAAATCCCTGTGGAATGTGCTACAATAAAGAAAATCAAGACAGAAAGGTGTGAAAGGATGCGCCATACTTCCTGCTGACAATATGGGTCTCACAAGAAGATCGACGGTACTGCCGTCTGATTTGTGTTGCCCTGATGCAGGAAAGGTCGTCTTCTTTTCGCCCTGTGGTTTTGTGCCCATCTGCCCCTTTGTGGGGTAGTGTCACCAAAAAACGAATGGCCGAAGGAATCGCTTTCCTGCGGCCATTATGATTTTTAGGAGGGCAAACCATGTCATTGATTCAAATTTCCAATCTTTCCTTTGCCTATGAGGGCAGCTACGAAACCATTTTTGAAAACGTCAGTTTTCAGATCGACACCAACTGGAAGCTGGGCTTCACCGGTCGGAACGGCCGGGGCAAAACCACCTTTTTGAACCTGCTTTTGGGGAAATATGAATACCAGGGAAGCATCACCGCCTCGGTGGACTTTTCCTACTTCCCCTACGAAATTCCCGACCCCACCGCCACCGCCCTGGACGTGGCCTACCAGATCGAACCCACCCTTTTGGAATGGCGGCTTCTGCGGGAGCTTGCCGCCCTGGAGTTTTCCCCCGAGGCCCTGGACCAGCCCTACCACACCCTGTCGGGCGGGGAACAGGCCAAGCTTCAGCTTGCGGTACTCTTCCTTCGGGAAAACAACTTTCTCCTGATTGACGAGCCCACAAATCACCTGGACCTTGCGGGGCGGGAGCTGGTGAGCCGCTACCTGAACCGAAAGAAGGGCTTCATCCTGGTGTCCCACGATCAGGCATTTCTGGATGGGTGCGTGGACCATATTCTTTCTATCAATCGTGCCAACATTGAAGTACAACGGGGCAATTTTTCATCCTGGTGGCAAAATAAAACCCAGCAGGACGCTTTGGAGATCACCCAAAACGAAAGGCTGCGTAAGGAGATCCGTCGTCTGCGGGACACCGCCCGGGAAAAGGCCGATTGGTCCGATCGGGTGGAGGCCACCAAAATCGGCAGCGGCCCCTGTGACCGGGGCGCCATTGGCCACAAGGCCGCCAAAATGATGGCCCGATCCAAGGCCATTGAAAAGCGCCAGCTCGATGCCATTGAGGAAAAAAGCAAGCTCCTCAAAAACATCGAGGTCAATACCCCCATCAAGATCTTTGAAGCCCCCTTTTATACCCGCCGTTACGCCGAGCTCATGGATGTAACCATATCCTACGGAGAACGGGAGATCTGTCGGAACATTCGTCTTCGCATCGAAGCCGGGGACCGGATCGCCCTGCGGGGTGCCAACGGTTCGGGCAAAAGCAGCTTGATCAAGCTGCTTTGCGGGGAGGATATCCCCCACACCGGGGAGGTACGGGTGGCAAGCGGTCTTCGCATTTCCTACATGTCCCAGGACACCGGTCATCTGCGGGGCATCCCCGCCGATATTGCCCGGGAGGCAGGGATCGACGAAAGTCTTTTTTATGCCATGCTCTATCAGTTGGGGGTAAACAAGAGTCAGTTGGAAAAGGATGTGCGTCAGCTCAGCGCCGGGCAAAAGAAAAAGATCCTGCTTGCCAAAAGCATTTGCGAAAGCGATACCCACCTTCGGGTATGGGACGAACCCCTCAACTATATCGACATTATTTCCCGTATGCAGATCCGGGAGCTGCTCCTGACCCACAAGCCCACCATTTTGTTTGTAGAGCACGACCGGGCGTTTTGCGATGCGGTGGCCACCAAAACCATTCAGCTGTGAATTTCCCCTTTTCCTTTCATCCAAATTGTGATAGAATAGCCTCAACACCGCCCAGGAGGAACCCATTATGTCATTCCACCTTTATCCCGTAACCCCCACCGGGCTTTCCTGCAAGGACTACACCGTCACCGTCAACGGTATTCCCGCCCCCACCGACACCGCCCGGGTATCCCGGGTCCCCTTCAACCGCAGATGGCCCGGTCACCAGCGCAGCATCGACCAAACCGAGCTTGTCAATTTCCTTTCCCTGGCGTCCGATGAGCCCCTTACCTTTGAGATCACCCTGCCTGAGCCCGCCGATTCGGTGGTGATCCGTCCCGCCGCCCTGGGCATCACCCCCACCCTGGCGGATAGGGTCGTTACCTTCACCCTGGATCATCCCGCATACTTCACGGTGGAGCCCTACGGCCGCAACCGGGCACTGCATATTTTCTGCGACCCCATGCCAAGCTACGCGGTTGACCCCGCTGACCCCAACTTGATCTACTACGGTCCCGGGGAACACGACGTGGGCCAGATCGACCTGCAAAGCGGACAAACCCTCTTTCTGGATGAGGGTGCGGTGGTGTACGCCTGTGTCTCCGCCACCGATGCCGAAAACATCCGCATTCTGGGCCGGGGCATTCTGGATAACAGCCGTAACCAGGAGCACATTCTCTTCCCCGTTTCCGCAGAAGGAAACGATTCCGCCATCAACAATGCCACACGCCAACACACCCTGCAGCTGGAATACTGCAATCACGTGGAAATCGACGGCATCACCATCCGGGATTCCCTGGTTTACAACATCCGACCCATGGCCTGCCAGGACCTGCACATTGCCAACGTGAAGATCATCGGTTGCTGGCGTTACAACTCCGACGGCATTGATATGCACAACTGCCGGGACGTGCTGATTGAAAACTGCTTCCTCCGTACCTTTGACGACTCGGTTTGCGTCAAGGGCTTCGATTGCTACTACGAAGGGGACGTGGAGGCCGCGGTAAAGGCCGCCATGTACCGCAACGGCAAAGCCTACGACGTCTTCCGGGACACCCTGGTGCGAAACTGCGTCATTTGGAACGACTGGGGCAAGTGCCTGGAAATCGGGGCGGAAACCCGGGCGGAGGAAATCTGCAACATCCGATTCGAGGATTGTCACATCATCCACGTTACCGGTACCCCCCTGGATTGCTATAACATCGACTATGCCGACGTGCACCACGTCAGCTGGAAAAACTGTACCATCGAATTGGACGACACCATTCCCAACCCGCAGATTCAGAACCGGGACAGCGAGGAATACGAAATCACCGATCCTAACTATTGCCCCGGCCTGATTGCCGTACAGACCGCCTACCACCACGAGTATTCTGCCGGCGGCACCCGGCGGGGTCAATGCCGGGAACTGCTCTTCCAAAATATCCGGGTCGCAGGCCGCCATGCGCCTCATCTGACCTTCGAAGGATATGATGAGACCCACCTGACCCAGAATATCCTGGTGGAATCCATCGTCGTCAATGGGATCGAACTGGATACCCTGCCGGAGGGTGCGATCCGGCAAAATGCCTTTACCCGGAATATCACCTACCGCACCGCCTACCATCAGCTTGCCCAAAACACCGTTTCCGCCAGCCGTCAGCTCGCCGAAACCGACCTGGTGAAGTTTGAAAACCCCGATGGCTCCGGTCCCCGGGTCATGTTCGTGGGTAATTCCATCACCCTCCACGGCTTCAAGCCGGACATTGGCTGGTATGGGCACTGGGGCATGGCCGCATCCGAAAAGGAAAAGGATTACGTCCACCGCCTCATGGCAAAGGTCCGGGCAAAGGCTCCGAATGCCGCCTTTGCCATTTGCCAGGTGGCGGATTGGGAGCGAAATTACCGGGAGGGAAGCACCTGTCTCTCCCTATATGACCAGGCGCGCCGGTTTGAAGCCGATGTGATCGTGATGCGGTTCATTGAAAATTGTCCCGGAGCCGACTTTGAACCGGTTATCTTCATGCAGGAGTATGAGAAGCTTCTGGATTACCTGAATCCCACCGGAAAGGCCAAATTCGTCCTTTCCACCGGTTTCTGGCGGCACCCAGGAGACAAAGCCATCACCGACTTTGCCAAAGCCCATGACCTGCCCTTGGTTCCCCTGGGAGATCTGGGAGAGGATCCCGCCATGAAGGCCATCGGCCTTTTTGACCACACCGGTGTGGCCAATCATCCGGGCGACCGGGGCATGGAAGCCATCGCCGAGCGTCTGTGGCACGAAATGGACCCCCTCGTATAACAAAAAAACCGACCCCGCCTGTGGAGGGTATGATCACAGGCGGGGTCGTTCTATCCCTATCCTTGCTATGCACGAATTGATTTTAGTTTAACGGAACAGGGCACCGTGGGTGATACCGGCTTCTCCGGTGGATGAAATGGCATTGTAACGATAGCCCTCCGCCGTCAGGTCAAAAACGTAGCTTTCTTCCTTTTCCTTTGAAATCAAAGTCAGCTTACCATCCGCCTTTTTCCAGGTGGCAAGACCGTTATTCATGCTGTTTATGGTAAAATTGAACACCGCTTCCCCGCTGTCATAAAGGTAGAAAGACGGTTTTTCGTGTGATCTCGATTCCCACCAGGTGTAATTTTTCAGGAAGTTCCCCCGGGGGAAATAGCGCATGGGGTAGCCCACCGGCTTGGCAACCGACCGGATCACCGAAATCTCATCGCTTCCCGCCACTTTCCCAATCTCCACCGGGATCAGCCAATCTCCCACCACGGGAACCATTCCATCCCGATCGGGCCAAAGATTTTCCATAACCACCGAAAGGGTCCCCTGGGAATAGTTAACCGAATTCACCGTGTAGTTACCGTCGGGAGGCCATACCACCACCAGCTCCTTTTCGGCAAAGTAGTCGTCATCGTATTCCTTCAGCTTTTCCTGCAGGGGCGTGGAGTCGGTTCCATCGGGATGCGAATAGACCTCACCTTCCACAAGGGATGCCAGCTCAGCAAGTTCCCGGGAACTGGTAATGCGGATCACCGGCAAATACATCCCCTGTCCCGGGTCACTGCCGGCGGGCACGCCGGTGGCATCTGTAATCAACTTTGCGATTTCATCGTTGATGCTTTCTCCGCTCTTTGGTTCTACCCGGCACCACCACCAGCTTCCGCTGAGTGATTCCATGATGGGAAGCTCCCGGTTGGCTTCTATGAATGCGTCCACGTCACCGGTGCGAATATCCAAAGCAGCTTCGGTTCCGTTGTTTGCCGTAAGATAGATATACATGGGTTCGTTTTCGAGACTTGTTCCCCCGATGGACAGGGCAAAGAGGGGATCATCGGTTTCGTACCGACGGATGTAGAGCCCCGACCCGGTTTCCACATAGTCGAATGCTTCAAAGTCTGCCCAGGAGAGGGCTTCTCCCTTTTCCGAAAGCTTTCGGATGGTATCCAGGGTCAGGACCTCCCTGGGTTTGGTTACCTCTTCGGTCATCTGGTATGCCATCCCCGCATCCGAAAAAACCGCCCGAATCAAAAGAATGCAATCGTATTCCGAAAGATAGCCGGGGTCGCTTGCCAGCTTACGGCAATCCACGCTCCGGATACCCTTCCCGGTGTCAAATGCCATAGCGGCCAACACCCAATCCTCCCCGGGAGTCACCGACAACCTTTCCCCTTCTTTGTGGGCAGAAAAGCTCCATCCGGTTACCTCTCGCTCCATGGGAAATGCAAAGTAGGTCAGAAGAGAGCCGCCATATTGATTGGTCCCAAATTCCACGTCTACCCCTTCATTCCTTTCTTCTCCGCGTCGGACTGTGAAGGAAAGATCGATGGCGTCGGCTTTTTCGGTAAAGGGCACCGTAGCAGTTCGTACGCATTCCCCCTCTTCCCAAAGCTCCGCCCAAAGGTTTCCGCTTTTTACTTCCCGGCCAAGATCCACCTGGTAGTTTGCCGACCAGTCGATGCCCACGCCATCTACCTCCCGCAGGGTAAGGTGGTCGGTTTGGGGCAGAGGATTGGTCAGGAAGCACACCGCCATTACCACACAGAGCACCAGCGCCGCTACGATCACCCAGAAGGCGGGACGCTTGTAGTGGAGCACCGAACGGATGCGGGCCTTCACTCCCACCTCCCCAAACGCCAGGGGGCAGGCAGAAATCCCCCAGCGGCTGACGCTGGATCGGAGCAGGGCTTCGGAATACTCCATCCGGCCCCGGTCGTCCAGGGTACGGGCCACTCGCTCGTCGCAGGCAAGCTCAATGTCCCGGCACAGAAAGAAGTAGGCCACCCACATGACCGGATTGAACCAATAAAGGGTCAAAAGGGCATACCCCACCGGCTTCCACCAATGATCCCGGCGGCGAATGTGGGCCGTTTCATGTTCCAGCACGTGGAGAAGGATCTTCTCCTCCATATGGTTTGGCAGGTAGATTCTGGGCTTTATCAGCCCCAAAACAAAGGGAGAAGTAACAAATTCCGATTGATATACACCCTCCCACAGGCGCACCGCCGTGGCCACCCGACGTTTGATTCGCAGGTAGCTGATAAGCGCATATCCCGAAAGGGCCACCATACCCACCACCCAGAGGATGCTTATGGCACCCACCATATCCTTGCCCCGGTCTGTGGGTACCGTGACCCCCTCGTAATAGCGATCCCCCAGGTAGTCGTTGACCCGTTCGTCCACCGGATCAATACCGGTTTGCAGGTCAAAGGAATTCTCGGTCAGGATGGTATGGGGTATGGTCTCAGCACTGGGCACCAGGCTGAGGGGACTTTCCAGGGTGATCTCCCCGGGCCAC
>SVKS01000180.1 GCA_015068345.1 Oscillospiraceae bacterium | reverse complement strand
CGGCGTCGCTTCGCCATCACCGGTCTGCAGGACGCCACCCTGCGCTACTTCCCCGAAACCGACGCCATGGGAGCCGCCCGCTACAGCGACTACGCCACCGGCGGGGACACCACCCCGGAATACCTTTCCGATTGGACCTGGGTAGCCGAGGGCGGCTACTATGAAATCAGGCACGTCACCGGCAATCTGAATTTCTACACCCCCAAAAAGAGGTGAAGTATACAAAAGGGGCTCCTGTCTTCCAAACAGGAGCCCCTTTTGTATGGCTTATTTCTTTGAAAATTTGGGAATAAGATCCATCCGGACAATACCGATGATATTGGAGATGAGCACCAGAATGTGGGTGACCAGGTTGGCTACAGCGAAGGTGGTGCCGAAGATATCGTAAAAGATCCAAAGGGAAGCGTTGGCGAAGAAGCAGAGCCGGGAAAGGCTGTCGTTTTTCAGGGTGATTGCCAGAATGAACAGGACACTGCAGAAATAGGGGAACAGGCTGATGGGGAAAAGGAAGCTTCCTGCTGTGAACAGGGTGATGGCCGAAACCGCCGTGTAGATCACAAAGAAAATGCCGGTTTGCCACAGGGGAGGGGCGTTGCCCTTTTTGGAATGTAGGTAGTTGAAGAAGGTGTGGAACACCGCCACAAAGCAGATGGCACCCCCGGAAAGCTTGTCGGGACCCAAGAGGACGAAGCTTAAAGCCACCAACAGGTTGGAAAAGATTTGGCACAGGAGCAGGTGCTTCCGGGCCTTTACCTGAAATCCCACCACGGCGGTGGCAGTGCCAATGTAGCCCACGATCTGGGAAAGAATCTCCATACGAAAACCTCCGGAAAAACGCAGTCTGAAGTGCCCTCATTATAGCACGGCGGGGTGGACAAGTCAAGCGAAAACCCGGTTGACAAATCCCCCCGGCCTTTGCTACAATGGTAGAAAACGAAAGGGGAGAGGGCGATGAAACCCATAGATATGGTCACCGAACAGGGAATCCGACAGGCGTTGGAAGAGAATCCCTTTGGCCTGCAGGTGACGGTGGTGGAGGAAACCGATTCCACCAACACCCAACTCAAACGGTTAGCCCGGGAAGGGGCTCCATCCGGAACCGTGCTGATTGCCCGGCGCCAGGTGGGGGGGCGGGGCCGGCTTGGACGCCGCTTTGAATCCCCCGAAGGCGGGCTTTATATGAGCCTTCTTTTGCGTCCCGACCTCCCCGCAAACGATATGCTCTATCTGACCACCCTCACGGCGGTGGCGGTAAATGAGGCGGTGGAAGCGGTGTGTGGGGTGAATCCCGGTATCAAATGGGTCAACGACCTCTATTTGGATGGTAGAAAAATCTGCGGAATTCTGGCGGAGGCGGGATTTTCTCCTGACGGAAGCCGGGTGGACTACACGGTTATTGGCATTGGTGTCAACGTCTACGCCCCGGAAGGGGGTTACCCGGAGGAAATCCGTGACATTGCAGGAGCTCTGTATGCCCATGATGACCGGGAAGAGGGACGCCGAAACAGACTTGCGGCGGCTATTTTGGAAAAAATTATGAAAAAAGGCCATCCATTGGACAAAATCTCCGTGTCACGGGACTACAAAGCCCGATCGGTGGTGATCGGCAAATGGGTGACGGTTTGCCGGGGCGATGCCGAACGGGATGCCCTGGTTTTGGACATTGACGAAGAAAATCACCTGGTGGTGCGCTATGGGGATGGGGCAGAGGAAGCCCTTTCCACCGGCGAAATCCGGGTCAAGTTACATCGATAAATTACAGATGGAGGAAAACGATATGAAGCCTTACGTGGTATTCAACCCCGGTTCCGAGGTTCTGGAAGACAAACGAGCCTGGCAGGGGTGCCCCACCATTGCCCGTACCCGGGGCGGAAGAATGTTTGCCGGGTGGTACACCGGCGGTGCCTTTGAACCCTGCATTACCAACTACAACGTGCTGGTGCAAAGCGACGACAATGGGGAAAGCTGGTCAAAGCCCATTCTGGCGGTTTATACCAATACCGAAAAAATGCTTCGAAACATCGACATTCAGCTTTGGGTGGATGAAACCAACCGCCTGTGGGTCATGTGGACCCACTCCCCCTATTATGAAACCTCCAAGCCT
This sequence comes from Oscillospiraceae bacterium, assembly GCA_015068345.1. Classification (GTDB taxonomy): domain Bacteria; phylum Bacillota; class Clostridia; order Oscillospirales; family QAMX01; genus RUG11797. Next base: position 1,548 of record SVKS01000180.1, on the reverse strand, counting down.
GCCACTATCCGCACCAACACTCCCTGGGATTACCACCGGGAATTCACCGGGGTGGAGGCCATGATCTGCAATGATCCGGATGCGGAGGTGCTCCGGTGGGAAGAACCTCGTCGTATCTGTGACGGCTTTCTGCGTTGTAAGCCCATCATCACCAAGAAGGGGGAATATCTCTTCCCCGCCTACGATTGGATCCATGCCGATCATTATATGCTCCGCTTCTCCTCCGACCGGGGCGAAACATTCCGGAACGTGGTGGCGGCAAAAAAGCCCCAAAATGAAGTTTTCGATGAAACCATGGCATACGAGGTGGGGGATAAGCTCTGCATCCACGCCCGTACCAACCTGGGCTATTACAGCTACGCCGAATCGCTGGACGGGGGCAAGACCTGGAGCGAAACCACCGAATATGAAAAGGCCCCCAGCACCCGCTTCTACCTGGCCCGGCTTTCCACCGGGGAACTGGTGTACGTGCGAAACATTTCGGATGCTGCCCGTACCGGTATGAAGGTCTGCCTTTCGGAGGACGATGGAAAAACCTGGCCCTATCAGCTGATTCTGGATGAACGGGAGTCGGTGTCCTACCCCGACCTGGCAGAAGGGGAAGACGGATTCCTGTATATCGTCCACGACCGGGAACGGGATAACCGGGCTCACCTGAACCGGGATACCTGGATATCCGGGGCCGCCAAGGAAATCCTTCTTTCGAAGGTGACGGTGGACGACATCCGCCGGGGTACCCTTGGGGATGGCTCCTATGCCGCAAAAATCATCAGCAAGGGCGGCATGGATTTCGTGGAAAAATAAGGGGGATTGCATTTGCTCCGGGAATATGGTATAATGGCGCTTGACGATTGTTAAAGGAAACGCCAAATGATACATATGAAAAAGGTACTCTGCACCCTGTTACTCATTTTGAATCTTCTCACCCTGGTCTCCTGCGCCGGGCAGGTTATGGCCCAGTCCCCCGAAGAAACCGAAGGGGAAAGCCTTTTGGTAGCCAAAGACCCCGAAACTTCGGAAAGCGAAACCGAAACGGAAATGGGGGAAAAACCGGAAATTCGATACGAAAACCTGGAAATAGCCGTGGGTGACAGCTACCCCCTGGATCTGCCGGAGGGGACGTGGACAACTTCCAACCAAGCGGTTGCCACGATGGATTCACACAACACCTTGTCCGGACTTTCGGCGGGAAAAACATGGCTTTCTGCCACCCTGGATGGAACTTTGTATGCCATCCCGGTGACGGTGACCGAGAAAATGGCCCTGCCGGAGGAGGAGAAGGAAGCCGAAAGCAAAAAGGACAAATACCGCATCCTGGTGAATAAGACCCATAATTACGTGGCCATCTACGCCTGGGGGGACGAAGAACTGGAACATCCCCTGCGGGCTATGATCTGCTCCACCGGAAAAAACAGCCCAAGCAAAACCTATACCCTGGGTTCCCGAAAGGTGTGGAACCGGCTTTACGGCTACGTTTGGGGGAAATACGCCACGGTCATTACCGGGGATTTCCTGTTTCATTCGGTGCCATTTGCCAAAAAGGATAGC
>SVKS01000032.1 GCA_015068345.1 Oscillospiraceae bacterium | reverse complement strand
TGCTATAATCAACCAGGCCATACTTACCCTCCTCTTCGTCAACTGACCATTTGATTATAGCACGAACTTCTTTCCTTTGCAATTCCCTCTTGCCCGATGCCCCCATCTTATTGTATAATAGAGACAAATCACAAATACAATACCAAAGGAGATCCGATTATGCGTAAGATTGAACTGGGCAAAAGCGGGCTGATGGTCCCCACCGTAGCCATCGGCTGTATGCGCATCAGCAACATGAACGAAAAGGAAGCCTCTGCCTTCCTGGACACCGCCATCGACAACGGAGCAAACTACTTTGACCATGCCGATATCTATGGCGGCGGCCAGAGTGAAGTGGTTTTCGGCAAAGCCATGCAGGCCTTCCGTCGGGAAGATCTGCTCATCCAGACCAAATGTGGCATCGTTCCGGGCAAAATGTTTGATTTTTCCTATGAACATATCATCAATTCGGTCAACGGTAGCCTGAAACGACTGAATACCGACTACGTGGACGTACTGCTCCTCCATCGTCCCGATGCCCTGATGGAACCCGAAGAGGTTGCCAAGGCCTTCGACAAGTTGAAATCCTCCGGCAAGGTTCGCCATTTCGGTGTATCCAATCAGAATCCCTACCAGATGCAGCTCCTGCAGTCCGCCCTGGATATGCCCCTGGTGGCAAACCAGCTGCAGTTTGGCATTATGCATTCCTCCATGGTACAGTCGGGGATCAACGTGAATATGTACAACGAATCGGCCACCAACCGGGACGGCGGTGTTCTGGATTTCTGCCGTCTCAACAAAATCACCATCCAGCCCTGGTCCCCCATGCAGTACGGCTTCTTCGAAGGAGTCTTTGTGGACAATGAAAAATTCCCCAAGCTCAACGAAACCCTGGCCCGTCTGAGCGAAAAATACGGCGTTTCCAAAACCACCCTGGCCATCGCCTGGATTCTGCGGCACCCGGCCAAAATGCAGCCCGTCACCGGTACCACCAATCCCGGCCGCCTGGCGGAATGCCTGAAGGCCGCTGAGGTCACCCTCTCCCGGGAAGACTGGTACGATATCTATATGTCCGCCGGCAACGTTTTACCGTAATCTTATAAGAAAAGGAAGATCCCTATGCTGAAGAAAATTGCCACTCCCAACGCTCCCGCCGCCATTGGTCCCTATTCCCAGGCCATCGTTTGCGGCAATATGCTTTACACCTCCGGCCAGATTCCCCTTGATCCCGCCACCGGCGAAATGGTGGGAAGCGATATCACTGCCCAGGCGGAACAGGTGATGAAAAACCTGGCCGCTGTACTGACCGAGGCCGGTGCCACCTTCGGCTCGGTTGTCAAAACCACCTGCTTCCTTGCGGATATGGCGGATTTTGCGGCCTTCAACGCTGTTTACGCCAAGTATTTCACCGAAAACCCTGCCCGCTCCTGTGTCGCCGTGAAAACCCTTCCCAAGAACGCCCTGGTGGAAGTGGAAGTTATCGCCGTCATTGACTGATATCCAAATAGAAAGGAATGTCATTATGGAACTATTTGAAGCGTTGATACAAAGACAGAGCGGCAGAAACTACGCTGAAAAACCGGTTGAGATGGAGAAACTTCAAAAATGCATCGAGGCCGCCATGCTGGCCCCCTCCGCCTGCAACAGCCAGCCCTGGAGCTTTGTGGTGGTTTCCTCCCCGGAAAAGGTAAAAGAGGTAACCGAAAACATCCTGAACGTTGGCTTCAATCAATTCTGCAAGAAGGTTCCGGCTTACATTGCCATCATTGAAGAGCCCGCTCTTCTCAGCGGCAATCGTGTGAGCCAGAAATATGCCCATGGTGACGTGGGCATGGCGGTGGAGAACCTTTGCCTGGCCGCCACCGCACAGGGTCTGACCACCTGCATCATGGGTGCCTTTGGCCCGGAAGACCGGATGAAAGAGATTCTTGGGCTTGCCCCCGATGCCAATCTGCGTCTGGTTTTGTCTGTTGGTTATGCCGCAGAGGGTGACCCCATCCGTCCCAAAAGACGGAAACCCCTTGAAGAGGTTTGCAAATTCCTGTAATGAAAAACATCCCGAAAAGGGCGGTTCGCATAAGACAGTTAACAGGCACGGCGGTTTTCGCTGTGCCTGTTCTTGTAAAAATTCACTTTTCATGCTAAACTGAAAGCGAACAGTTGGACAAACTTGAATTTGTCTAACCGTTACGCACCGCACCAAAGCCTCCCCTGTGTAAGGGGAGGTGGGCAAAATCTTCGATTTTGCTCGGAGGGGTTGTCAATCCCTCAGTCAGCTTCGCTGACAGCTCCCTTTACACAAGGGAGCCATGGGCGCTCCCGCGCCAGTTGAACAAGTTGAATAATATGAAATTGAGGGAGGTAAATCATCAATGGATTGTGTCTTTTGTAAGATAGTAAATGGTGATATCCCAAGTATGAAAGTATATGAGGACGAGCATACATTGGTATTCATGGATATTGCAAAAGATGTAGATGGTCACATGGTTGTAATACCCAAGAAGCATGTGAAATGTATTCTCGATTGCGATGTAGAGACCTTGTGCCATTTGATGTCGACGGTTAAAAAAGTTTCCAATCACTGTGTTAATAATTGTGGATATGAAGGAGTGAACTTGCTGAATGCAAGTGATGAGAGTGCAGGTCAGTCTGTGCCTCATTTCCATATCCATATCATCCCGAGGAAAAGTGGCGATGGAGTGGATGCTTGGCCCAAGTTTGATGGAGCAAACCACGAGATGGAGGAACTCTTTCAAAAACTTAGAATTCGATAAAATCCAATTTATCTATTAAATAAAGGGCGCACTTCCATATACCGTTCGTTGCAGTGCGTATTTGCGGTTTTGCACCGCACGATTACGAAAAAATCGTCCCTATGAAACGTTCATGGGGACGATTAACCGTTTTATGGACACCCGCCAAATGGGGCTTTTTGATTTTAATAGCTTCCTTTGCGTTCCTCGAAGTGGGTGGGCTTGTTCAGGGCCCTGCCACCCGACAAGATCCATTCGGCCTGCCAACCGATCATGGTTTCCAGAGAAACGGTGGGGTAGCCAAACAGGTTAAACATCCGTCCCGCATTGGAAAGATAGGCATTGTCGGAGGGGGTGCCGGTGAAAACCGGTTCCTTACCGAGAAGCCGTCCAAGCTTTTTTGCGGTTTCCACCACGCTGGCGTTTTCGGGTCCGGTGACGTTCAGGGTAAACACCTCCGGGGAGGCATGTAAAAGCAGACGGATAGCCGCCGCGTTGGCGTCAGCCTGCCAGATACAGTTGAAGCTGGGGGTGGTAATATCGATGGGGGTACCGGTCATAATCTTATTTGCAATGTCGTAAATGACCCCATAACGCAGGTCGATGGCATAGTTGAGCCGGAATAAGGCTATCGAAGTACCAAAGGTTTTGGCCCCATATTCAAACATACGCTCTCGCCCCAGGCAGGTCATGGCATATTCCCCGATGGGATCTCCAGGCACATCCTCAGTGGCCCCTCCATAAAGGGGTACCTTAGGGTACAAGTTCCCGCTGGAGAAGGCTACGATGCGGGAATTCTTGTAACGCTCCGCCACCCGGCTGGGAAGCCATACGTTCATGCCCCAGGTGGCATATTCATTGCCATTGGTCCCAAATTTCTTTCCCGCCATAAAGATGACGTTATCCACCTCCGGCAGGGCTTCCAGAGCGCCCGGCTCCAAAAGATCGCAGGAGATCATTTTGACTCCGTTTTCTTCCAAAAAGGCGGTGGCAATGGGATCGCTGAAACGGGATACCGCAATCACATCACGATCCACCCCGGCGGCCACCATGGCCTTTTTCGCCAGGACGCACAGGGTGGGGCCCATTTTGCCCCCGGCACCCAGCACCAGGATATCCCCGTTGATTTTTTTCATATCCTCCACCAGACCGGGTTGGGGCGTGGTGAGAAGTTCATTCAGTTTAGCTTCGGTCCACATAGATATTCTCCTTTTGGGGACGGTATTTTTCCATCCCGCTTGACAAGTTTGATTTTCTGTGTAACAATGATAGTACAAATGATCGGAAAGGAGGGGAACTATGGAGCATACGGATTTTATGATATCTGCGGCTCTTCCCATCGACGGACCCATCCGAAGCATTCGCTACCAAAACGAATACGAGTTGATTTTTGTGGAGCGGGGCGAAATTGAGCTTTCGGTGGGTGAAAAGTCCTACTCCGCCGGCCCGAATAGTCTGATTCTCCTGACCAATCTGGAGCAACAGCATCTGAAACTGCGAAATGCCCGGGATTGCTATCGCTATTGCTTTTTCTTCCACGCACCCACGGTGGACAGTCACATCCGAAACCCGGAGCTTTTGAGTCTTCTCAAAAACCACTCCGACCTGTTCCGGCATTGCGTGGATGTCACCCCCATTCGGGACAGAGTTCTTTCCTCCCTGCACCAAATGCTGGAGGTTGACCCTGCCGCCCCCTACGCCAACGACATGGTGACGGCTCTTTTGACGGGTCTTCTGGTGGAATTATGCTGGCTTCATCCGGAATTGGGTACCCACAGTCTGTCCGATTCCTGCCAAAGCCGTGTTTTTGCCATTCAGCAATATCTGGACAGCCACTATAACGAATCCATCAAAATATCTGAGCTTTGCCATAAACACTATATTTCCGACCACTATCTTTCCCATCAGTTCAAGCGGTTGACGGGATATTCCCCCAAGCAATACCTGACCCTGCTTCGGCTCAAATATGCGGGGATGATGCTGCGGGATACCGCTTTGCCGGTGAATGAAATTGCCCTGCATTGTGGTTTTTCGGATATCAACAATTTCTGCAAGCTCTTTAAGCGGGAATATCACATGACACCCAGCCAGTTCCGCAATTCATAGCTTCTCCGGCTCCGGTTTTCCGGAGCCTTTTTAGATGGCAAAAAGCTTTTTCGCATTTTGCCCCAGGATCTTTTCCTTTTGCGTATCACTCAAGCGGGACAGAGCCAGCTTTCCCAGGGTATGACAGCAATCAAAAAAGGAACAATCACTGCCGTAAAGTACCTTTTCATCCCCCACCCGGTTCACCAGATATTCGATGGTACCATCATAGGAGCTGCTGATGGCGGTATCGATATAGACGTTGTCGTATTTCTTTGCGCCGGCAATTACCCCTGCCTTGGCATCGGCTTCAGTGAAGCCCACGTGGGCAAAAATGAAATTGGCGTTGGGGAAGCGACTCGCCACATCCATTCCCTCCGCCACCTGACGAGCGGTCCAGGCATGGAAAAGCACCGGAAGTCTTTTTTGATCTGCAATCTCGTACGCCGGGTCAAACCGACGATCGCAAAGAGGGGTCCCCGCCTGGTATTCCCCGTGGGCCTTGATACCCAGAATGCCGTTTCCCGGAACCAAATAGCGGGATAAATCGCAATCCTCATAGAAGGGATTCGGGGTGGCATAAGCATAGATGCGTCCAGGATGCTTCTTTACAGCATCCAATGCCAATTCATTACCCCTCACCCAATCGGAGGCGAAGGCCAGGATAGGAGAGACGCAAATCGAATTAACCCCCAGCCGATCCAGGGTATTCACCATATCGTCAGCAGAGTGATTCCCCAGCTGTAATCGGATATCCCCACCGATGTGTCCGTGTACGTCAAAAATGTAAACGTCATCAAAGGGTTTTCCGTTTTCCACGTATGCGGCCCAATTCATAATGTCACCTCCGAAAGCAGAGATTCCAGGTTGCCGGCGGCAATCAATTCCTTTTCCTCCCGGCTGATGTCGGCATAATGCACCAGCGAAACCGCCGCTGCCGCCGAGGAGACCGGCATGCCGCTTTCAAATAACAGCCGTTCTGCGCCAAAATGACGACAAATCGTCGCAATGCCGCCATGAACCACATAGTTGCTGATACCCACCCGAAGGTTGGGACAAGCCGCCAGCACCGGCGCCAACTGCCGGGCACAGCGGTACCCCGGAGAGGTGATCACAATGGTGTTATGAGGGTAATCGGTACAAAGCTGCCAGATACCATCCCAGGTGGATTCTCCCGCATCCATAAATACCGGCACCCGGCATTCCGCCATGGCTTCCATCAGCTTCCCAATGGCATAGGGGTACAGGGAATAGGCGCTGGTTTTGGGCTGCAGGCGGACGCTTTTCACAGCCTTCTTCTTCATTTCAGTCACCAGCTCTGCCGGGGTCAAAAACTCATCGAAGGTTTTGGGCATGACGCACCATTGCCGCAGGAATCGGTCACTTCCTGCCGTTTCCTCCACCAAAGTGTGATTCCCATCCATCATGTCGTATTCCACCGCCATGGCGTGGTGAGCCATGGCCTTTTCTATATGGCACCGATCCATGATCTCCAGGAAATCTTCCCGGGTCACCGGTGAGCCCTCCCGGGGCGCATTCCGCCGCCCGATCATGCATTTGGCATCCACAAAGCGAAGCATTTGGGTTCTCCCCCTTCTCGGTTGGTTTTGTATATCTCTATTATGCCTTGTCTCCCTTGCCAAAAGCAAGCGGTTTTTTTCAACAGAACAAATTATACCTATTGAAGAATCCAAAACCATGACCCATGCCCATGAATATCTTTCCATCTTTCAAAGATTATCTCTAAATTTCCCCTTCTTCCCCCGCTTCCGATTTCCCCAACAAAATACAAAAAGCAAATATTACCTATCAGGAAGCAAAAGGAAGGGTAGACAGCCGTTGCAATTTGTGGCATGATACTGATAATGATTTTCCAAATCTTCGGGAGGAATGATTATGTTTGAAACCGGCCTTGTATCGGTTACCTTTCGTAAACTCGACCCTGTCGAAATTATTAAGCTTGTGAAGACCGCCGGTCTTTCTGCCATTGAGTGGGGTTCCGACGTACACGTTCCCCAGACCGACCTGGAACGCGCCACCACCATCGGCGGGCTAACCCGGGAATCCGGAATCCGGGTGGCAAGCTACGGCTCCTACTACCGTCCCGGTGTCCAAACGCCGGATGAATTCGAACCATATTTGAAGGCCGCCCTGGCCCTGGGTGCTCCGGTGATTCGCGTCTGGGCAGGAAACAAGGGCTCAGCAGATGCTTCCACTGCCGATCGGGATGCGGTCATTTCCTGCACCCAAGCCATTTGCGACATGGCCGCCAGGCACAACGTTACCATTTGCTATGAATACCACAATGGTACTCTGACCGACCAAATCGATTCCGCTATGGACGCCATCACCGCCATCAATCGACCCAATATGAAGCTTTACTGGCAATATAACCCTTCTCTTTCCCGGGAAGAAAATGGCAATGCTCTCCGTCGAGTCCTGCCTTATCTGCAGACGGTACACACCTTTGCTATGGATGCTTCCCTGACTCGCCATCCCCTGGCAACTGCCATCGAAGATTGGCAGGCCTACAAGGCCATCCTGGAGGAAAGTCCCGCCGACCATCCCGTCCTGTTGGAATTTGTGGAGGGGGACCAGCCTGAAGCCTTCCTGCGAGATGCCAAGACTCTGACCGAACTTTTTGCCTGAACGGCTAAGGAGAAATGATATGAACCGACATGAAAAGGCCCTGGAAATCCTGCGACATGGCACCGTGATTCCCGCCACCACCCTGGCGTTGAACGATGACGGTAGCTTCAACGAAGCCCGCCAACGTCTTTTGATCCGCTACTACCTGGAAGCCGGTGCCGGCGGCATTGCCACCGCCGTTCACAGTACCCAGTTTGAAATCCGCAAACCCGAATTCAACCTATTCGAACGGGTCATCTCTATCGTCACCGACGAGATCGACCGTTACGAATCCGAAACCGGCAAGGTCATCCTGAAGGTTTGCGGCGTCTGCGGTCCTGCGGAACAGGCCGTCCGGGAAGCCGAACTTGCCAGATCCCTGGGATTTGATGCAGTTTTGGTCAGCCCCGGTGGACTTGCCCACCTGACCGAAGAAGAAATGCTGGAGCGTGCCCGGAAGGTAGCCGAAGTTTTACCCATTATCGGCTTCTACCTGCAGACTGCCGTGGGAGGCAGAGTTTTCACCTACGATTTCTGGTGCAAACTGGCTCAAATTCCCAACCTGAAGGCCATCAAGTGCGCCTCCTTCAACCGCTACACCACCCTGGATGTCATGCGGGCCATCACTCTTTCGGGTCGGGCCGACGAAATTGCCCTCTACACCGGCAATGATGACAACATTGTGGTGGATCTTCTGACCAACTATCGCTTCACCATCGATGGCAAAACCTATACCAACCGGTTCCGGGGCGGTCTGCTTGGCCACTGGTCGGTTTGGACCCACAAGGTTGTGGAACTCTTTGAGGAGCTTCGTACTGCCTCCGCAAGCGATGATTACCTGACCCTTGCTGCCGAAATCACCGATTGCAACGCTGTCTTCTTCGACGCCGCCAATGCCTTTAAGGGATGCATCCCCGGTATGCACGAGATTCTGCGCCGTCAGGGACTCGTCAAATCCATCCGTTGCCTGAATCCGGAGGAAATCCTTTCCCCCGGGCAGGCCGAAGAAATCGACCGTGTCTACGCCATGTACCCCCACCTGAACGATGATGCTTTCGTGAAGGCTTTCCTGGCCCGCCACCCCATGGACAAATGACAAAAAAACAGTCTGCGGAAAACCGCAGGCTGTTTTCTTATTCAATGCCAAATAAATGGCTTTTTCCGTTCTTAGCATTGCTTTGGTAGGGCAGAGGGACCAGCCCTCCCGGCTTCTGTGCCGCCCGGATCAGACTCTTGGTCAACTCAGGCACGTCCTGTCGCTCCAGGGCTTCTCCCACCGGCATCCAAACCACCAGATCGTTTTCATCCCCATCGCTTCGGGCTTCCCCGGATAAATAAGCGGCTTCAAAGGCCATATACCAATCTTTGGCATTGGTGCGGATGGCAATCACCCGCCCGGGTTCCGCCAAAACCCCGGTTTCTTCCATAATCTCCCGCTTTACCGCATCCACCGGACTTTCTCCCATCTGTACGTAACCCCCGGGGACGATAAATAAACCCTTACCGCCGCCATAGGTGTGCCGGGCCAGCAAAACACAGCCATCCCGGATGACGATTCCCGTCACCGATTGACTCCAGTTGGTATTGGTTTCTGCCATAGTATCCTTCTCCTTTTCTTTTCTCCATTATACATCTTTACATCATCCAAAGCAACCCCTCGCTTTTTCCCGAAAACTGATGTATAATAAAAGAAAACCCCAAGGAGGCGTTCCCATGTTTAAGGATAAGATTGTGGTTGTTACCGGCGGCGTAAACGGAATCGGCAAATGCATTGCGGAAGAATTTCGAAAAGAAGGTTCTAAGGTTATTGTGATCGACAAGGCCCCGGGAGGGGATTTCCTGGGAGACATTGCGGACAAAACCGTTCTGGAGGATTTTGCCGCCAATGTCATTGCCCAATATGGCCACGTCGATGTGCTTGTGAACAATGCGCTTCCCATCATGCGTGGAATCGATTCCTGTAGCTACGAGGAATTTCAGTATGCTCTGGCGGTTGGGGTTACCGCCCCCTTCTACCTTGCTAAGCTTTTCTCACCTTATTTTGGCCCGGGCGCTTCCATCATCAACATTTCCTCCTCCCGGGATCGGATGAGCCAACCCCAAACCGAAAGCTACACCGCCGCAAAGGGTGGAATTGCCGCCCTGACTCACGCTCTGGCCGCCAGTTTTGCGGGGAAAGTCCGGGTCAATTCCATCTCCCCGGGCTGGATCGACACGTCCTACGCCGTATATACCGGTCCCGATGCCACCCAACAGCCCGCCGGACGAGTGGGAAATCCCCTTGATATCGCCAATATGGTCCTCTTCCTTGCCTCCCCCAAAGCCGGTTTCATTACCGGCGAAAACATCGTCATTGACGGCGGTATGACCCACCTGATGATCTACCACGGGGATCACGGCTGGTCCCTGAAGGAGGAATAGGCCATGAAAAAATGTCGAATCACTGTCATGCGGGTGGCAAGCTACCCCGACCTTTCGGACAAATACGAAAATCCTCAGGCACACCCCTGTGATATGCAGGAGGGCCAGGTTTTCATTGCCAACGGTTGGGTAAAACCGGAGGGGCTTTGCCTTTCCGCATGGGAAAGTATGTCCCCTTTTGTTCTGGCTCTATCCCACGGGGGAGAAGGGCTTTATGAGGGTTGGATGAAAAACCCCAGATCCGCCATGATCTCCTGCAACGATGGCTTCCGCCCGGTCAGTTTTTATATCGAAGCGCTGGAGGAAGAAGCAGATTAATCGGTTGACATTCCACACTCGATTTGATACAATAGAGCCGTTCATCGGAGGGCATATCACCGCGTGATTTCGCCGGATAAGATGCTGGGGGCGCCCAGTTCTTATCCGGCGTTTTTTTGAAGGAGGAATTCCATGAAAAAGCAAGTAGCCTTTACCGAAGGGGCCATTTTCTCTCCCCTGATACGATTTGCCATCCCGGTCTTGCTGGCTCTTTTGCTACAAACCATGTATGGTGCCGTAGACCTGATGGTGGTGGGACAGTTTGCCTCCCCCGCAGACGTTTCGGCAGTTTCCACCGGCTCTATGGTCATGCACACCGTCACGGTGGTAATCACCAGCCTTTCCATGGGGCTGACGGTTCTGGTAGGCCGCCGGATTGGCGAAGGAAAACCCAAAGAAGCCGGTAAGGTAATCGGAAGCGGCATTTCCCTGTTTGGTATTCTTGCGGTTCTGCTCTCGGTTTTGATGGTCATCTTTTCCCCTGGGGCAGCCAGGCTGATGCACGCTCCCGCCGAAGCCTTCGACCAAACGGTATCCTATATCCGTATCTGTTCCATGGGTGCACTCTTTATTGTTGCCTACAACCTGTTAGGCAGCATTTTCCGGGGACTCGGGGATTCGGTCATCCCGCTGATCACCGTTGCCATCGCCTGTGTTTTGAATATCGCGGGCGACCTGCTCCTGGTGGCAGTCATTCCTATGGGTGCCGCCGGAGCCGCCATTGCCACGGTATTTGCTCAGGCTTCCAGCGTACTCCTCTCCTTTCTTTTCATCCGTAAACGGGTGTTACCCTTCTCCTTCGGCTGGCGGGACATTCGACCGGATGCCGGACGAATCGGCGGCATTTTGAAGCTCGGCGTCCCCATTGCTCTGCAGGAATTTCTGGTAAGCCTTTCTTTCCTGGCCATTACTGCCATTGTCAACGGCATGGGGGTCATTGTTTCCGCCGGGGTGGGTGTTGCCGAAAAGCTTTGTGGCTTCGTTATGCTGGTTCCATCCGCCTTTTCCCAGGCCATGTCGGCCTTTGTTGCCCAGAATATGGGCGCAGGAAAGCCTGATCGGGCACGAAAAGCCCTGTATTATGGCATCGCCTCCTCCCTGGCAGTGGGTATTTTGATGGCCTGGTTGAATTTCTTCCACGGAGATCTTCTGGCAGGACTGTTTGCCCGGGACAGCGCCGTTGTGGCTGCCGGTTGGGAATACCTGAAGGCCTATGCCATCGATTGTCTTTTGACCGCCTTCCTATTCTGTTTTATCGGTTTCTTCAACGGAACCGGAAGCACCATGTTCGTTATGCTGCAGGGTATTGTGGGAGCCTTCTGTGTACGTCTTCCTTTGAGCTTCTGGATCAGCCGTCAGGATTGGGCAGGCATCTTCCACATTGGTCTCGCCACCCCTTCCTCCTCCCTGATACAGATCATTCTGTGTTTCCTTTACTTTGGTCTTTTCTTCTCCCGCCGTCGCAAGGACAGTTCTCTTCTGTAAAGAATTGTTCACCTGTCACAAAAATGTCTTTTGCAATTTGTACAAGTTTCGCTTGACTTTCTTGAATGTTTATGGTAAAATTCCTGTATAAATTGAGAAAGGAATTACTCAGTATGAAGCGTGTTATCTCTATCGTTCTCCTCGCCATGATGCTCTGCGCCATGTTCGCCAGCTGCACCGGCACCACCCCCGACCAGCTCGAAGCCGAAAAGAAGGCTATGACTCTGGATGAACTCGATTGGAGCATTCCCATCGTGATCGAAGCCACCGGCGAAACCGTCACCTACACCATGGCCCAGGCCGAAGCTCATGAACTCGCCAAGACCTACATCTCTGCTTATCAGTTCGAAAACGCTCAAGCTCAGGGCGCTCCCCAGGTAACCACCCTGATTCTGGAAGGCGTTAAGTTTGCCGACGTTCTGGAAGAAATCGGCGTTGCTGATTGCTCCTCCATCACCGTAGAACATAACAACATGCCCGACCTCTTTGAATATGACAAGGAAGTCGTTTACCACGATGGTACCATCATCGGCTGGATCCAGAACAAGACCCTGGTTGTTGAAGACAGCTATCCTTCCTACGTTGCTTTCGGTTCCTCCGAAGCTGGCGTTCACGATTTCTGCCACTCCATCAAGCAGATCACCGTTCATCCGTAAGCTTTATATTGAACCAACAAAACCGGGACGAGTTTCGTCCCGGTTTTTTGTTGTCGTTTTCCTTCTTTTTGCAAATTATCCCCTTTACAAAAGTCCATTTTTTCAGTATAATAAGAGTTGGTATGTAATTTATAACCTTCCCGATTCCACAGAACCATTTTATCTTATTTTACGGAGAATTGATATGATACAGTACGACGAATACCGCCTGAAGACCCAGGCTCTGCTCCCCGAGATCAAGGAGCTTGGCGTTTCCCTGGGCATTGAAGCCGCCACCGCCGAATTGGCTGACCTGGAAAAGCAGACCGAAGCCGACGGTTTTTGGAACGATCTGGAAAACAGCCAGAAGGTTTTGATCCGCACCAAGGCTCTGAAAACCAAGCTGGAATCCTACAACTCCCTCCTGTCCCGCCAGGATGATCTTTTGACCCTGATTCTTTTGGCCGACGAAGAAAACGACGAATCCCTGCTTCCCGAAGTAGAAGAATCCTTTGCTTCTCTGACCGAGGCCATTGAAAAGAAGCGTCTGGAAACCCTGCTTTCCGGCGAATACGACAACAACAACGCCATTATCTCCTTCCACGCCGGTGCCGGTGGTACCGAAGCACAGGATTGGGCCCAGATGCTCTACCGTATGTATCTGCGCTGGGCAGAGCGCAAGGGCTTTACCCACAAGACCCTGGACTACCAGGATGGTGACGAAGCCGGCATCAAATCGGCCGCCGTTATGATCGAAGGGGAAAACGTCTTCGGTTACCTGAAATGTGAAGCCGGCGTCCATCGCCTGGTACGCGTTTCCCCCTTTGACTCCTCGGGGCGCCGTCATACCTCCTTTGCCGCAGTAGAAGTTACCCCCGACATTGAAGACGACAGTGCCGTGGTCATCCGCCCCGAAGACCTGAAGGTGGATACCTACCGTTCCAGCGGGGCCGGCGGTCAGCACGTAAACAAAACCGAATCGGCCATCCGCATTACCCACCTGCCCACCGGTATCATCGTGGCCTGCCAGAACGAACGCAGCCAGGTGCAAAACCGGGAAGTTGCCATGCGTATGCTCCGCTCCAAGCTGGTGGAAATTAAGATTAAGCAACACCTGGACAAGATCGAAGACATCAAGGGCGAGCAGAAGCTCATTGAATGGGGCAGCCAGATCCGTTCCTACGTTTTCATGCCCTATACCCTGGTCAAAGACAACCGTACCGATTACGAAAACGGCAACATTTCTGCCGTTATGGACGGGGATTTGGATGGCTTCATCAACGCTTACCTGTCTGGCGCGGCCAACGGTACCCTGAATTTGAAATAAGCCTTTCAATACCCCTGACGGAGTTTCCGCCGGGGGTATTTTGCGTTTTGACGGCATTTCCCAACAAATTCCACACGGATTTGTGCAGCTTCCTTCCAAAATCGCCATAAAAAGTGATTGACATTCATCCCCCGTTGTGGTATAATCTTTATTACCTGTGAAGGGCTTATTTTTTGTGCCTAAAAACAGGCCAAGCCCTTAATCCCAACAGGGAGGCAAATTTTTAAGGAGGTGCCGATAATGCGAGTCAAAGTTACTCTCGCGTGCCAGGAATGCAAGCAGCGCAACTACAACACTGTCAAGAACAAGAAGAACACTCCTGACAGACTTGAAATGAACAAGTACTGCCGTTTCTGCCGCAAGCATACCGTTCACAGAGAAACGAAGTAATCAACATTTGAAAGGGTGAAACGGAATGGCAGAAAAGCTTGAAAAGAAGGACACCAAGGCTGTCGCTAAGGTTGCTCCCAAGAAGGATAAGAAGGACAAGAAGCCTTCTATCTTCCAAAGAATGGGCAAATGGTTCCGCGATATGATCGGCGAAATCAAGCGCATCACCTGGCCCACAATTCCTCAGACTTTGAAAAACACCCTGATCGTCATTGTTGTCGTTCTGGTTGTTGGTCTTTACATCTGGGTTCTGGATGCTATTCTCAGCTATGGCATCAGTTTCCTGCGTACGCTTGTTTCGTAAGCTTGAGGAGCAAAAATGGCTGATGTTGCTAAGTGGTATGCGGTTCACACCTATTCCGGATACGAGAATAAGGTAGCCGCAACAATTGAAAAGGCAGTGGAAAACCGCAAACTGCAGGCTCTCATTCACGGCGTTATGGTTCCCACCATCGTCGAAGATGAAATTGCCGCAGACGGCACCAAAAAGCAGGTGGAGCACAAGCTCTTCCCGGGTTATGTCCTGGTCAAAATGGTCATGACCGACGAGAGCTGGTACATTGTTCGCAACACCCGCGGTGTCACCGGGTTTGTTGGTCCCGATCCCACCAAGCCTGACCCCCTTTCGGATGAAGAAGTTCTTGCATTCGGAATGGAAAAACCTGAAATCAACCTGGATTACAGTGTTGATGACAGTGTTCGGATTGTCGATGGCCCCCTCAGTGGCTTCATCGGCACCGTTGACATGATTGATGCACCGAAGAATCAGGTCCGCGTCATTGTTTCGATGTTCGGCCGCGAAACTCCGGTGGAATTAGAGCTCGATCAGGTCGAGCCGCTTGAATAACCTGAAATATTAGGAGGTAATTTCCAATGGCACAGAAAATCGTTGGAATGGTTAAATTACAGATCCCCGCAGGTAAGGCCACTCCGGCCCCCCCGGTTGGTCCTGCCCTTTCCCAGCATGGCGTTAACATCATGGGTTTCACCAAGGAATTCAACGAACGCACCAAGGCTAACATTGGCTTCATCATCCCTGTAGTCATCACTGTTTATGCCGACCGTTCCTTCTCCTTTATCACCAAGACCCCGCCTGCTTCCCAGCTGATCAAGAAGGCTTGCTCCATTGATAGTGGTTCCGGTGTTCCCAACAAGACCAAGGTTGCTCACATTTCCAAGGAAGCTCTCCGCGAAATCGCCGAGAAGAAGATGCCTGACCTCAACGCCGCTTCCGTCGAAGCTGCCATGAGCATGATCGCCGGCACCTGCCGTAGCATGGGCGTCGTCGTAGACGAATAATTTATTTACACAAGATGACAGTGGGAGGGTCATTTGACCCGAATAACAAACCACTATGAGGAGGAAATAACGTGTTTCACGGAAAAAAATACATTGATAGCGTAAAGAATTACGACAAAACCAAGCAGTACGAAACCAGCGAAGCCCTTGACGTCGTCATCAACAGCGCCAAGGCTAAGTTCGACGAAACCGTCGAAGTACACGTAAAGCTGGGTGTTGACTCCCGTCACGCTGACCAGCAGGTCCGCGGCGCCATCGTTCTTCCCAACGGTACCGGTAAGTCGGTCCGCGTCCTTGTTTTTGCCAAGGGTGATAAGGCCGAAGCCGCTGCTGCCGCCGGTGCCGATTTCGTCGGTGCTGAAGACATGGTCGCTCGTATCCAGGGCGAAGGCTTCATGGATTTCGACGTAGTCATCGCTTCCCCCGATACCATGGGTCTGGTTGGCCGTCTGGGCCGTATCCTTGGTCCCCGCGGTCTCATGCCCAACCCCAAGGCCGGCACCGTCACCCCTGACGTCGCCCGTGCTGTTAAGGAAGCCAAGGCCGGTAAGATCGAATACCGTCTTGACAAAACCAACATCATCCACTGCCCCATCGGCAAGGTTTCCTTCGGCCGTGAAAAGATCGAAGAAAACTTCAACACCCTCCTTGGCGCTATCGTTCGTGCCAAGCCGGCTGCCGCCAAGGGCCAGTACATCCGCTCCTGCGTCGTCGCTTCCACCATGGGCCCCGGCGTTAAGGTTAGCCCGGTTCGTCTGATGGAACTTGGTTCCGCCAGCACCGAAAACAATCAGTAATTACCTAAACAGAGCAGAGAATCATTTCTCTGCTCTGTTTTTTATATGCAGGAAAGATAAATTTTCTATGAAAGAGACTCCAATTCCCTTTTGGGAGAAGAGCTACCGGGAAACGGACACCGTGGCCTTTTCCCTGAGCCCCAATCCCACCATACAAAAATACGAATCCTTTTTCCCAAAAGACGGCCACATTCTGGATGTGGGCTGCGGGGAAGGACAGAATGCCATCTACCTGGCAGGTAGGGGCTTTTCCCGAGTTGAAGCCTTCGACCTCTCGGAAGCTGGCATTGCCAAAACGAAACTCCGTGCCAGACAAGCCGATGTGTCTCTCCACGCCTTCCCGGCTGACCTTTGCACCTTCGAATTCGATCGCCCTTATGATCTGATCTACTCCTTTGGCACCCTCCACTTTGTGGCAGAAGCCGATTGGAGAGAGTTTATTTACCGCGCCAAAGCCAACACCCTTCCCGGTGGGATTCATATCATGCACATTTTCACCGACCAGGTTCCCATTACCCCCGATCTGGCCCCCTTTGCCATTGGTCTTGCCGCCAATGGCGCCATCCGAGATTGCTACGCCGATTGGAATATCCTGGAGTTTTCCTCCTATGTTTTTGAGGATGAGCATCCCCACATGCCATTGCATTACCATTCCGCCAACAAGCTTGTGGCAAGGAAACCCCTATCATAAATAAGGAGCCTTCTGCATGACAGAAGGCTCCTTTTTGTAATTTTTAGAAGGTGTCCACTTCGTCGTGAGTCACAAGGGAAATTCCCTCTTTGGTTAGGGCATCCACACATTTCACCTTGTCGGAAGGACGCAAAATGATGACCGCGTCATCGATGGTACTGCGGCAGAAGGAGTAGGAGTATTCCACCGAAATATCATTGTCTTCCAGCACAGCCAGAACTTCCGAAAGGCCCAGGGGTTTATGGGGAATACGAACGCAAACCACGTCATTGACACGGGCGATATTCCCACTGTCCCGCAGAATGCTCAGCGTCTTATCAATATCACCGCTCTTGACAATCAGTCGGATAATACCGAATCCGGAGGTATCCGCCACCGACAGAGCCAACAGATTGATTTTGTTTTCGCCAAGAAGCTGAGTCACTTCCCGCAGGGTTCCTTTTGTGTTTTCCAAAAACACCGATACCTGTTTGATAAACATTCGATACCCTCCTTGTTAAATCTTTCGATTATCGATGATGCGCTTAGCCTTGCCTTCCGAACGGGGAATCGACTTAGGCGGCACCAGGCTGACCTTGGCTGCAATACCAACCACCGACTTGATCTGGTCGGCAATCTGACGGCTGATCCCTTCAATGTGGGCAACGGTATCCGAAGAGAACATTTCTTCGGTCAGTTCCACCTTGACTTCCAGCGTATCCGAAGAGTTAACACGGTCCACCACCAGCATGTAGTGGGGAGCGACCCCATTAATACCAACCAATACCGATTCGATCTGGCTGGGGAACACGTTGACGCCGCGGATAATGAGCATGTCGTCGGTACGGCCGGTAATGCGGCCCATCCGAACGGTGGTACGACCGCAGGGGCAGGGATCGTTTTGCAGCATACAAATATCATGAGTACGATAGCGAAGCATGGGTTGACCGGTTTTGGAGATGGTGGTAAACACCAGCTCACCCGCCGTTCCGTAGGGGAGCTGTTCCCCAGTAGCTGGATTGATGATTTCGGCCACCACGTGATCTTCATTGATATGCATACCGTGCTTAGCCTTACATTCAAAGGCAACGCCGGGACCGGCAATTTCGGTCAGACCGTAAATATCCATAGCGTCAATGCCAAGGAGCTCTTCAATCCGGGCACGCATTTCATCACTCCAGGGTTCTGCGCCAAAAATGCCGGCTTTCAGCTTGATATCCTTGCCGGGCACCAAACCCATTTCCCGGATGGTTTCCCCAAGGTAGGTGGCGTAGGAAGGAGTACAGCAAAGGATAGTACTCCCCAGGTCCCGCATCATCATGATCTGGCGCTGGGTGTTTCCGCTGGACATGGGGATGGTCATTGCCCCAATCTGGGAGGCCCCCTGGTGAAGGCCAAGACCTCCGGTAAAAAGGCCATAGCCATAGCAGACCTGAACGATATCTTCCCTGGTACATCCCGCTGCAGAAAGGGCCCGGGCTACCATTTCGGTCCAAACCTCCACGTCGTTTTGGGTGTAGCCCGAAACGATAGGCTTCCCAGTAGTTCCTGACGAGCCCTGAATGCGGACGATTTCGCTTTTGGGGGAAGCCAAAAGCCCAAAGGGGAATTCATCCCGCAGGTCGGTCTTTTCGGTAAAGGGCAGATACTTCAAATCGTCCATGCTGTGGATATCCTCCGGCTTGATGCCGGCTTTATCCATACGTTCCCGATAAAGGGGTACATTAGCGTATTCCAGGGCAACAGTGGCACGCAGGCGTTCTCCTTGCAGCTTTCTGCGTACTTCCGGGTCCATACATTCCATTTGGGGATTATAGATTCGATCCTGAATCATGGGGGTCCACTCTCCGTTCTTTTGTGATTTCTATTGAAAAATACGGTGAAATATCTTCCATATTCGGAATTATGACTTCACTTATGTGCCAACGTGCATTATTATACACATTCCGCCGTTCCATGTCAATATCATATATACCATATTAAATATTTTAATATCTTTCCGGGAGAGCAGAGAAAAATACCGGGTTACCCATGGGGTAACCCGGTAAAAGACGGAGAAAATCAGATGATATCGAAGCGATATTCGGTGGTGTAGTGGTACAGGTCACCCGGACGCAGAACACAGCTGGGGAAGAGGGGCTTGTTGGGAGCATCGGGGTAATTCTGGGTTTCCAGGCACAGGCCGCCGCGATAATTGTTCTTGGCGCCATTCTTGCCGTCCACACCGGTGAGGAAGTTTGCAGTGTAGAACTGTACAGCAGGCTGATCGGTGTAAACCGTCATGCGACGACCGCTTTCCTTGTCTTCTACGATAGCAGCAAGCTTCATCTGCTTGTCCTTACCCAGGACGAAGTTGTGGTCGTAGCCGCCGCCCCAAATGATCTGCTGATGGTCACCGTTGATGCCATCGCCGATTTTGGTGAGGGTACGGAGATCAAAGGGGGTGCCTTCCACCGGCATCAGATTGCCGAGAGGAATGCTGCCTTCGTCAGTTTCGGTGATGTAATCGGCATTGATCTGGATGTACTCCTTCACAACCGAATCATCGGGGTTGCCCGACAGATTGAAGTAGGAGTGGTTGGTCAGGTTGATGACAGTGTTCTTGTCGGTGGTGGCCTTGTAATCCAGAACAAAACCATTTTCCTCCGACAGGGTGTAGGTGATTGTTACTTCCATATTGCCGGGGTAGCCTTCTTCCATATCGGCGGCAGTGGTGGTGAAGATGATAGCATCCCCTTCAATCTTGGTATTCCAAACCTTCTGGTTGAAGCCTACGATACCGCCGTGAAGAGCGTTTTCGCCATTGTTAATAGCCAGGGAATAGTCCACGCCGTCCAGAGTGAACTTGCCCTTGCAGATACGGTTGCCAAAGCGACCGATAGCGGCACCCAGGTAGCCGTCATTGACTTCATAACCTTCCACGGTGTCATAACCCAGGACAACGTCCTCTACCTTGCCGTTCTTGTCGGCAACACGGATGGCACGGATGATGCAGCCATAGTCCAGAACCTCCACTTCCATGCCCTTGCTGTTCTTGAGTGTGTAGGAATGTACCTCCCGGCCGTCAGCGGTTTTTCCGAACATTCCGTTTGCTTGAATTGCCATTTTGATTCATTTCCTTTCATTTATGATATTTATTGTAATTATCTTGACTTTACGGGCCGAAATGGTTATAATGAATGCGTAAATTCCTACGGAAAACAGGGGACTTTTCCCCATCCGGTCGTCACGCATCCCTTTCGACCAATGGTCAACCTATGATGACTCTATTATACACCGAAGCTTCTCTGTTTGGCAAGGGGTAATTCTTCATTTTGGAGGCATTTATGCAAAAACGCGCACTCGCCATTCATGACATTTCCTGCTTCGGTCGTTGTTCCCTGACAATCGCCCTCCCCATTTTATCGGTAGCAGGGATCGAAACAACGGTTCTTCCCACATCGATCCTTTCCACCCATACCGGTGGATTTACTGGTTACACCTTCCGGGATCTGACCGCCGATCTGCGTCCCATCAAGGACCATTGGCTCACCGAACCAGGCATTACCTTCCATGCCATCTATTCCGGCTATCTAGGATCTTTTGAACAACTGGATATCGTGAAGGAATACGTCAATGCGTTCCAAAAAGACGGTTGTCGTTTCTTCTGTGATCCGGTTATGGCCGACAATGGCGTTCTTTACAAGGGTTTCACCCCTGATTTTCCCAAGGGAATGGCCTCCCTTTGCGCCATGGCCGATCTGATTATGCCCAATTTGACCGAGGCCACCCTGATGCTTGGGGAAGAATATCCCGGTAACAACTATGACCAAACCTATATAGAAAACCTGCTCCATCGGCTGACTTCCCTGGGACCCAGGATGGTGGTCCTTACCGGTGTCAGTTTTGAAGCCGATAAACTTGGGAGCGTTTGTCTGGATACCTCCACCGGTGAGATCGGCTACGCTTTTACCGACCGTATCCGTGGCCATTTCCATGGCACCGGCGACATATACGGTTCCACCCTGGTGGCGGCTATGTTGAAGGGTGCTTCCCTGACCCGAGCCATCGAAATCGCCGGACAATTTACCTACGAGTCCATCCAACGTACCCTACGGGACGGCAACGATATCCGGTTCGGTGTCAATTTTGAAGAGGGACTGGCCGACCTGGCGAAGATTGTCGAATAAGGAGAGATATACACATCCGCTTGTGGATATCCCTGTGAATTTCTGTGGATAACTCTTTTGTTTTCCACCATTATCCCCAAACCACATGTAATAGGAGAGTTTGTTTATGCTGTTAGGCTTCGATATTGGCGGCACCAAGTGTGGCGTTGTCATCGGGAGTGAAACCGATATCCTTCGGGCAAAAAAGATCCCCACCGATCATACCATTTCTCCCCAGGATATGATCCTGCGGCTGTGCGATCTGGCAGATGAACTTCTGGAAGGAGAAAAACCGGATGCCATCGGCATCTCCTGCGGTGGTCCCCT
>SVKS01000179.1 GCA_015068345.1 Oscillospiraceae bacterium | reverse complement strand
CGACCGATTGGTCGGGACGCTTTTGAATACAAAACGCTTACTTTTTGCCGAAGAGGCCACCCAGTCCGCCCAGGGCATCGCCGATCTTGTCCAGGCTGATCTTGGCCTTGACACCATCAATAACGGCATCAATCTGGTCGTTAGGCAAATCCACACCGATCAGATCTTCGATGACGGCAGTGGGGTTGGTCTCAAACTTCTTCATCAGGTTCTTGTCGGAAGTCAGCTTCTTGACGATTTCTTCAATTTTGGCCTTGATATCCATGGAAAAACTCCTTTTCGTATTGGTTTGATGAGGTTATGATAACACACCCGGTTGGGTTTGTCAATCGAATTATTGGGGTTCGGCACTCAGGCAGAAGGGATGTCCTTCCGGATCCAGCATGACGGTGACGGTTTCAAAATATTGCACGTCGGCTTTTTGGGCGCCGCAAGCAATGGCGTGTTCCACCGTACCCGCAAGGTCATCCACCAAAAAGTCGATGTGGGCCATTTGCTGCTGCTTCCCCTCTTCCCAGGGCCAGACTGGCGGCGTGTATTCTTCAATTTCCTGAAAGGCGAAAATCCACCCCTGGGGACTGCGGAGTCCCGCCCAGCCGTTGCCCGAAAGGATCTTTTCCCAACCCAAAAGGGCTGCGTAAAAATCGGCCAATTTATCGGCATTTTTGCAATCATAGCAAAATCCGGCAATGTTTTTGATCATGTAAATTCCTCCTTAAAGGGTATGTGGGTAATGGTGGTACGGTAGATATGTGGGAATGAACAGAGTATAGCACAGACGAAACAGGAAGGCAAGCAAAGGGAAGTTGAACAAAATGAAAGAGATCCAATATTCGTGATGGGTTTGGTGGATTTGGTGGCTGATTGCGATGAAACCGAAATAAAAATTCTGTCGGATATGGTTGTGAGTATGAAAACAACCCTTAGAAAGAATAAAAAGCAAGAATGAAAGAAAGGAAGCTGTGCGCAAAAGCATACAGCTTCCTTTTTGATTACCCTTTCAGCTTGAATATGGTGGTCAGAAGCTCGTCAAAGCGTTGGTCGGTGACATTTTCCTCCATATGGACAAGATCCTCGCCAATAAATTCCTTGTAAGTGCGTCCGTCGATGGTACACCGTCCGGCGGGCGTTTTGATGGCGATCATGGGAGCCTTGTTGAAAACCGAATCGGGGTGGGCTTCGCAGAAAAAGCTGGGCTGAAGGAAATCCACGTCAAAGGCAAGGTCATCCGAAAAACCGATGTAATCCCGCCATTCTCCGTGATGCAGATCCTCCAGAACCCAACCATGTACCGAATCCCGCCGGAAACGATAGCTTTCTCCGTTTTGCTCCTGGATGACGCCTTCGGTGATTTTCAAGGGGAGCCGTGGCGCAATCTGCCCCACGCCGATATCCAGCAGGTAGTCTCCATCGGGAAGAGACACCACCGTTACCCGATGGCGGCGCATGGGAATTTCGCGTTCTCCACGCAGGAATCGGGCAAACCGTTCGGAAACCGAAAAGCCCATGTCCCGGAGCATATGGGTCAGAAGGCCGTTAAGCTCAAAGCAATAACCGCCCCGGCCGCAGGTGATGATCTTGTCAAAAAGAGCTTCCGGGGTCAATAGGATGGGTTTTCCTGCCAATATATCCAGATTTTCGTAGGCGATAGAAAGCACGCAGGCGGTTTGTATCCGACCTAAAAGGTCGACGGTGTATTCGATTTTAGTTTCGGGATCCAACCCGATTCGGGTAAAGAAGGCTTGATGCTGATTCATGGGAAACCTCCGGTACGTATTTGCCTTGATTGTAACAGAAAGCGAAATCCAATGCAAGAAAAATCTCCCGAAGAGACCTTCGGGAGATATGTTTTTTAGAGGCTCTGGAGAATGGGTTCCACCTTCTTGAGCAGATCCCGGATCTTCAGGTGCTGAGGACATTTACGTTCGCAGTATCCGCAGTTGATGCAGTCGGCGCTGGTGGCACCGGGCTTGTGTTCTTCGTTGCCCTTGATATAGTTCTGGTAGTTTTTGCCTGCAAGCTCCTTCAGACCATACACGTTGTAGTAGGTGTAGGCTTCGAAAATCTTGGGGATCTCGATTCCCTTGGGGCAGGGTTGGCAGTAGGCACAGCCGGTGCAGTAGAGTTCGGAGAACTTTTTCAGGTTTTCCATGGATTCCCCGGCTTCTCTCCACTGGGCTTCGGTCATGGGAACCTCCAGGGAAGCCACAGCGGCGTTCTTTTCCACCATGTCGGCGGTCTGCATACCCGAAAGGGCGCAGGACACACCCGGGTTGCCCAACACGAAACGCAGGGCCAGTTCGTAGGTGTTCAGGTTGCCATTACCAAGCTTTTGGGCAAGCTCGGTGGGGGCAGCCAGGCGGCCGCCGCCAACCGGGCCCATGACCACCACGCCAAGACCCTTTTCGGCGGCGTAAACGATCATGTCTTCGTTGGCACGGTCCAGCAGGTTATACTGCAGCAGAACGCTTTCCATTTCGGGGGCGTTGTCGATGATATATTTCAGGGCTTCGGGGGTGTCGTGGAAGGAGAAGGAAATGTGGCGGATCTTGCCGGCGGCCTTCATGCGCAGAGCTTCTTCCATAATACCCATACCGATGATCTTTTCATCAAAGGTCTTCTTGTCAATGCCCCAGAAGTGGTAGTAGTCCACGTAATCGGTGCCAAGCTTGGCAAGGCTCTTGTCCAGCATTTCTTCGTAGCCTTCCTTGGTCTTCACGTCACCCAGGGGGCACTTGGTGGAGATCTTTACCTTGTCACGGATGGGTGCCAGGGCCTTGCCCACGGCGATTTCGCTGTTGGCGTGGCAGTAGTAGGGGGCGGTGTCAAAGTAGTTGACCCCGGACTCGTAGGCCTTCATCAGCATTTCGGTGGCCTTTTCCTGGTCTACCTGCCAATTGCCCTCCGCATCCTGATATTCGGGCAGGCGCATGCACCCAAAGCCCAGGGCGGAAATGTCAAATCCGGTGTTGCCAAATTTACGGTATTGCATAATACACTCCTTTTTGCCGGGAAAATCCTCCTGGCATTTTTTCTTACTATGATACTATATTTGCCAAAACTTTGCAAGCCCCATTTTTACAAACAGAAAAACGACCGGAAGGACTCCTTCCGGTCGTGAATTTGCGGGAAAGCTTACGGGCGCATACCCAGACCACCCTCCAGGGTGATGGTTTCGCCGGTCATGTACTTGAAGTCAGGGTGAGCCAGCTGGACGCAAACACGGCCAATGTGTTCTTCGGGATCGCCGAAGAATCCCATGGGCGGGGTGTGAACGTTCTTTTCAAAGGCATCGGGATAAGCCTTCTGGAAGTTTTCCAGCTGAGCGGTCCAGGCCAGGGGGCAGATGACGTTGACGTTGATGCCGTCCTTGCTCCATTCGGTGGCAGCTACACGGGTCAGGCCGCGGATGCCTTCCTTGGCGGCGGCGTAGGAGCACTGACCGAAGTTGCCGAAGAGACCGGCGCCGGAGGCAAAGTTGATGACGCTGCCCTTGGTTTCTACCAGGTAGGGGTAGCAGGCCTGCATGTAGTGGAAGGTGGCGTACAGGCCGGAGTACATGGCCAGGTCAAACTGTTCGGTGGTGTGCTTGGCAAGGGGAACACCCGAAGCCGAAGCCTGTGCATTGTTGATGAGAACATCAATACGGCCGAAGGCTTCCATGGCCTTGGCG
>SVKS01000178.1 GCA_015068345.1 Oscillospiraceae bacterium | reverse complement strand
GCACCCCGGAGGAGGTCTATGCCCGAAGCAAAGCCATGTTGGAGCAGGTGGGTGACCGGGGGGGCTACGTTCTTGGTAGCGGCAACAGCATCCCGGGTTACGTGCCATTTGAGAACTTTATGGCTATGAACAAGGCCGCCCTGGAGGAATAAGATGAACAACAAGGAACGTGTGATCGCCGCAATTGAATTCCAAAAACCCGACTATACCCCCCATTACGTGGATTTCACCGGTCAAATGTACGATAAAATGGTGGCCTACACCGGAAACCCCGACTACCGGTCTACCATCCATAACCACGTTACCTTTGTGGACCTCGGCAAGGCCCAGGAGGAAATTCAGCCCGGCTATTTCCGGGACGAATTCGGTGTGATTTGGAACAAGACCGGTGTGGATAAGGACATCGGCGTCATTGATTCCATCCTTCTGGAAGATCCGGAGGATCTGGTGGATTTCGTGTTCCCCCAGGTGGACGAAGCCCATATCCGGGGCGTGATGGAGACCCTGATGGCCACCGACCCGAAGAATTTCCGGGTGGCAGGAATCGGTTTCTCCCTGTTTGAACGGGCCTGGACCCTGCGGGGCATGGAAAACCTGCTTTGTGATATGCTGGTGGAGCCCGAATTTGTGGAAGCGCTGCTGGATAAGATCCTGGAGCGAAATCTGAAGGTTCTGGATATCGCCCTGGAATACGACATCGACTGCTTCTATTTTGGGGACGATTGGGGCTCCCAGAAAGGACTTATCATGGGTCCTGCCACCTGGCGCACCTTCTTCAAGCCCCGGCTCAAGAAAATGTACGACCGGGTCCACGCCGCCGGCAAGTACGTGGCCCAGCATTCCTGCGGGGACGTGCGGGAGGTCATGGAGGACCTTCACGAGATCGGCCTGAATATCTACCAGACCTTCCAGCCTGAGATCTACGGCTACGACTACGCCGAAAAGCTTTACGGCAAGATCACCATCTGGGGCGGCATCAGCACCCAGCAGGCTCTCCCGGTAAAAACGCCGGAGGAGATCAGGGAGATCACCCGGGAAATGCTTTCCCACTTCCCGGATGGGGGGCTGATCGCGGCGCCCACCCACTCGGTACCCGGGGACGTGCCTCCGGAAAACATCGAAGCCATGCTTTCGGTTTTGATGAAGTAAGGGAGAAAAGAAGATGATCTACAATATTCTCGATTACGGCGCCATTGCCGATGGTGTTACCGTTAACTCTGCCGCCATCCAGGCGGCCATCGACGCCTGTTCGGAAAACGGCGGCGGCCGGGTTTTGGTCCCGGCGGGTAAATTCGTCACCGGAACCCTTTGGCTCAAAAGCCATGTGGAGCTCCACCTGGAACAGGGAGCCGAACTGATTGCCAGCACAGACCTTGCGGATTACAACGAAAACGATGCCTATCCGCAGAATTTTTGGAGCAAAGAGGAAGAATGGAACGGCAAGCATCTAGTCATTGCCCATGAAATTACCGACGTTTCCATCACGGGTTATGGCACCATCAACGGAAGCGGGGATGCTTTCTTTGACGACCCCTATCCCATTTTCTACTATTGCTGGGACGAAGGGATCCAGGTGGCCCGGGACAAGGTCAATTTGCGCCCCGGTCAGCTGATCTGCTTTATTGAATCCAGCCATATTCGTGTGGAAGGTATTACCATCCGCAATTCCCCCTGCTGGTGCTGCTTCTTCCACGGCTGTGATTACGTGGGCGTGCGGGGTATCAAGGTGTTCAATGCCCACACGGCAGGCAATACCGATGGCATTGACATTGATAGCTCTTCCCACGTAACGGTATCTGATTCTATCATCGATACCGGCGACGATGCTATTGCGGTGCGCTGCAACCCCGGAAAACTCAAAAACAACACCAAGGTTTGCGAATACATCACCATCACCAACTGCGTTTGCTCTGCCTATTCGGCGGGGGTCCGCATTGGGGTGGGGAATGGCCTGCTTCGGTATTTGTCCATTTCCAACATGGTGTTTTCCCATGCGGCCAATCTCATCAACCTGGGACTCAGCTATAACAACAACTCGGCTTCCAATTTGGAACACATCTCCATTTCCAATATTCGTGCCGACTACACCAACCGGGTTGTCACCATCCATGGCAAGAAGGGGACCCTGCGGGATCTAGTAATGGAAAACGTGATCGCCAATGCCACCGCCGGGTGTGATCTAATTGCCCCGGAAAATGGCTTTGCCAGGGAGCTGACCTTCCGGAATATCAAAATTCACTACAAGAATAAGTATACCCCGGAGGAAATGACCGACGCCATCCTGGCGGAGAGAAAATCGATCCTTTTCCACGTAAAGGGAGTTCCCGGACTTGAATTGCAAAGCGTCAAGCTGACCATGGAGCCTGGGGAAGAAGCCACCTGGCAGGGGCGTGTGGTGGTGGAGGATTGTCCTGATGCCATTCTGCAGGACGTTCGATAAATCACGAATAGAAAGCCCAAGAGGGAGTGCTTCGGCACTCCCTTAAAAATTTCTCCAATTACCCCTTGACATGGTAGGTAATATATGCTATCATGTAAATACCAACCAGGAAGGTAGGTAATAAGGCGGCGGGATACCGCCGATCCCAATAGATAGCATCCCCGGCATGGGGGAGAAGGAGGACAACGTGATCTACCTGGACAATGCCGCAACCACAAAAATGAGCAGAACGGCCATCGAAGCCATGCTGCCCTACATGAACGATATATACGCCAATCCATCCAGCCTGCACACCCCCGGACAGCGGGCCAAGGAAGCCCTGGAGCTGGCCCGGCAGCGGGTGGCGGCGGTGCTGGGATGTGAACCCCGGGAAATCTATTTTACCTCCGGGGGCAGCGAAGCCGATAACCAGGCTATCCTCTCTGCCGCCCGGCAGGGAGCCCGCTGGGGCAAACGGCACATTATTTCCACCACCATGGAGCATCACGCGGTGCTCCACACCCTGGAAAAGCTGAAGGAGGAAGGCTTTGCCGTTACCCTGCTGCCGGTGGGGGAAGCGGGAATCGTTACCGCAGAGCAGGTGGCGGAAGCCATCCGGGGGGATACCTGCCTGGTGAGTGTCATGTACGCCAATAACGAGATCGGTACCATCCAGCCCATCGCCGAAATCGGGAAGCTCTGCCGGGAAAAGGGGATCCTCTTCCACACCGACGCCGTCCAGGCGGTGGGGCATATTCCGGTGAACGTGAAGCTGGATTCGGTGGACCTTCTGTCCCTTTCGGCCCACAAGTTCCACGGCCCCAAGGGGACGGGGGTACTTTACGCCCGCAAGGGGATCCGGCTCCAAAACCTCATCGAAGGGGGAGACCAGGAACGGGGCAAACGGGCAGGCACCGAAAATCTGCCCGCCATCATGGGAATGGCCGCCGCCCTGGAGGAAGCGGTTTTGAAGCTTCCCTCCCAATCCAAAAGGATCACCGCCCTGCGGGATCGGCTGATCGACGGACTCTCAAAGATTCCCCATTCCATCCTCAACGGAAGCTGGGATTCCCGCCTTCCGGGGAACGTGAGCTTTTGCTTTGAGGGCATCGAGGGGGAATCCCTCCTGCTCCTTCTGGACGACAAGGGCATCGCCGCCTCCTCCGGTTCGGCCTGCACCTCCGGCTCTCTGGACCCCAGCCATGTGCTTCTGGCCATCGGTCGGGTCCACGACATTGCCCACGGTTCCCTGCGGCTGACCCTTTCGGGAGACACCACGGAGGAAGAGATCGATTATACCATTGCCGCC
>SVKS01000031.1 GCA_015068345.1 Oscillospiraceae bacterium | reverse complement strand
GGTTTACCCCTTCTACTCCATTGTGGCACCCAAAGAATGCCGGGAGATGATCGAAGGCTTCATCCAGGACTACAAGGACGGGGGTTGGCTCCCCTGCTGGACCGCAGGAGACGCCAAAAACTGCATGCCCAGCACCGCCATCGATGCGGTTATCGCCGACCTGGCCCAGAAGGGTATTCTGAAGGGTGACCTTTTACGCACCGCTTTTGAGGGCATGGAAAAGCACGCCAACCGGGATTCCGACCGGCTGGCCTACGGCAGAGAGGGTTGTGGCGACTACCTGAAGCTGGGGTACGTGCCCTGCGATAAATACCGGGAAAGCGTAAACCTGACCCTGGACGCCGCCTACTTCGATTACTGCCTGGCGGTGGTGGCCGACATTCTCGGAGAAACCGAGAAAAAGGAAAAATACCTGGCCCGCTCCAAAAACTATAAAAACCTCTTTGACCCCGAAACCGGCTTTATGCGCCCCCGGGATTCCAAGGGCGTTACCAAGCCCCACTTCTCCCCCATTTCCTGGGGCGGGGACTACACCGAAGCCGCCGCATGGCAAACCACCTTCGCCGTACAGCACGACCTGGAGGGGCTGGCAGAGCTTTACGGCGGCAGGGAGCATTTTCTTGCCAAGCTGGACGATTTCTTCGACGCCCCGGTGGAATTCCTGGTGGGCGGTTACGGTTTTGAGATCCACGAAATGAGCGAAATGGCCGCCGCCGACTGGGGCCAATGCGCCATTTCCAACCAGCCCAGCTTCCACATTCCCTTCCTGTATGCCTACTTCGGAGAGGGCGAAAAGACCGCCGACTGGCTGGATATCATCACCCGGGAGGGCTTTTCCGGCGAAGACGACGGCTTCCCCGGAGACGAGGACAACGGCACCACCGCCATCTGGTACCTGTTTGCCAACATCGGCCTCTATCCGGTGTGCCCCGGCAAGCCTATTTACACCCTTACCCGTCCCCTGGTGGAGAGTGTAAAGATTTTGGGAAGAGAAATCACCCTGGACACCGCCAAATCCACCATCACCCACGCCGAGCTGATGGACCTTTTGCAATAGGGTTTTAACGACTTCGCACCCTAACCGGGTGCGAAGTCGTTTTGATGTTGACAAGTCCTTCCCTCCGTGCTATACTTTTATCAACCGTTGACATATTAAGGAAAGGAGATCTTGTATGCCAAGCGAAAAGCAATATCGGGAACGAAGGGAAAATATTGCGGCCATTCTGGCCTGTCTTCGTGGACATGGTCCCCAAAGCCGCCGCCAGCTTTCCACAAGGCTGGAATTGAGCTGGGGCTGCATTTCCGAATTGGTCTCCCTTCTTTTAACCAGGGATATTTTACGGGAAGATGAGCCTTCCACAATCACCGGCAAGGGCCGGACCCCCACCCTTCTTCGACTGAATACCGACCTGTTGTTTTTGGGAATCGACATCAATACCAGCGGGCTAAGCGGTTGCGTGTGCGATCTTGCGGGAGGGAGAGTCGCTTCCTTCCACGGCAAGCTTGCAGGCAAATCCCGGGAAGCCTTTGCCGACTCGGTCATCACCTTCACCCAGGAGATCATTGACGATCATCCCGGCATTTGCGGCATCGGGTTTGCCATGCAGGGTATTTACGATGCCGAACGGGAAACCTGGGATATCCCTCTGGATGTCCCTGCGTCGGTCTCTTTTGAAGCCGACATTGCTCCGGCTTTTTCCCTACCCCTGGTAGTGGAGCACGACCCCAACTGCATTCTCTACGGCTACCTGGAGGACGCCCGGGACCGGAAGATGATTGTCCGTCTGGATCGGGGGATCGGTGCCGCCGTTTACGCCGAAAATCGATTTTTGGAACAGGATCTTCTGGAGATCGGTTACCTGCAGATGAATCCCCAGGGGGATCGTTTGCACGATATTCTTTCCCTGGATGTGGCAGAGAGGGCCTGCGGACCAAATTTTGATCCGGATTTCCCCTCCGAATCAGCAAAAGCCTATTTTGAAACCGCTGGATTCTACCTGGGCATGGCCCTGGGAAACATCTGCAACCTTCTGCGGTTAGACGAGATCTATCTGTGCGGCAGTTTGATCGACTGTTATCCCCTGTTTGCCGACGCCATGGAAAAGCAATATGCTTCCACCGTTTTGCCCCGGCAAAAGGCCGCCGTTATCCCCATCCGCATGACCGATGCGGCCTTCGGTGCCGCCCGGCTTGCCATAGACCAATTTCAATATTGAATTTTTATATCAATGGAGGACACCCCATGAAATGTGTTGTCATTGAAGAACCGAAAAAAATGTACCTGACCGAGCGGGATCCCGCCCCCCTGGCCCCGGGCTTTGCCCGAATCCAGGTCAAGGCCGCCGCCATTTGCGCCACCGACCTGGAAGTGGTGGACGGTAACATTCCCGCCAACTACCCCCTGGTGCCGGGCCACGAATGGAGCGGCGTGGTGGCCGAAGTTTCCGACCCCGCCGATGCCCATTGGATCGGCAAGCGGGTCACAGGCAGTAACGACGTATACTGCGGCAAATGCGACGCCTGCCGCAGCGGCAATTGGCGCTATTGCAAGGATTTTGAAGAAATCGGCTTCAAGCGCCCCGGTGCCTACGCCGAATACATCGACGTACCCGCCAAGGGGTTGGTGGAGCTGCCGGAGGACCTGCCCTTCACCCACGCCGCCCTGGCGGAGCCCATGGGGGTTGCCCTGGGCACCTGGGAAAAGGCTGACCCCAAATTTGGCAAAACCTGCCTGATCTACGGAGCAGGCTCCATTGGCCTGTGCTGTCTGTGCGTGGCGAAAGCCCTGGGCATGCGGAAAATCACCGTGGTAGCCACCAGCCAAGCCCGGTTGGACATTGCCAAAAAGCTGGGAGCCGACTACGTCATCGCCACCAAAGAACAGGACGTTTTCACCGAAATGCAAAAAATCCACCCGGAGGGCACCGACTACATCATCGAAGCCACCGGTATCGAGGAATGCATCACCCAAAGCTTCAAGCTGGCCCGGAAGGGGGGCACCGTCCTGCTTGCGGGTTATGGCCGGGGCAAGACCATGTCGGTGCGTATCGATGACATCCACATCAACAACCTCCGGGTCATCGGTGCCGGCAACAACTGGAACCAGCACCAGAAAGCCATTGAATTCATGTCCGAAAAGAAGCCCGGCATGGAGCATTTCGTCAGCGAGACCCTGGCGCTTTCCGATTTCGAAAAAGGTCTGGCGGATGCCCGCCGTCGTCCCGCAGGTTTTGTGAAGGCCATCTTCACCTTTGACGACTGATATGCGCTACTATCTTGGCATCGACCTGGGTACATCCGGGATGAAGGTCATGGCCGCTTCCCCGGACGGTACCATCCGCAAGGAAAAGGCCCCCTACCGGGAAGCAACCCCGGAAGGATGGCTGGAGGCCATGGAACTGGCACTGAGAAAGCTGTGGCAGAAGGTTTCCCCCGCCGAAATCGCCGCCCTGTCACTTTCCTCCCAGGTGGGCACCTACCTGACCGACGGCGGGGAGATCATCGGCTGGCAAAGCGCCGCCGGGACCCAAGAGCTTTCGGAAATCAAGTCCCAGGTGACCCAAGCCGCCTTCCTTTCGGAAATCGGCATGGCCCACCCCGACCTGATCAGCTATCCCCTGCCCCGCCTTCTATACATCAAGCGGCACCACCCCAATGCACAAAGGGTTTGTATGCCCAAGGAGTTTTTGATGGAGACCCTTACCGGGGAGTGCGTCACCGACCCCTTTAGCTACCGGGGTCTCTGCCACCCATCCACCAGGCTCTATTCCGTAGCCCTTTTGAACCAATTCGGCATCGATCTTGCCCTGCCCCCGGTGGCGTCCCCCACCGACCTGGGGGGCAACGTCACCCCCGCCGCCGCAGGCCGCTTCGGCATTCCCCAGGGCACGCCGGTGTACCTTGGCTGTAACGACTTTTTCGGGGGACTTCTTGGCATGGGCGTCCTGTCCCCCAGCACGGTGTTCGAGCTTTCGGGCACCAGCGAGCATTTCGGGGCCATTACCCCCTCTCCCGTAGCCGATAGCTTCGTCAGCGGCCCTTATTTTGAGGGCTGTGCCACCTACGGCGGTACCAAATCCTCGGGACCCAGCATCAACTACGCCATCCGGGAGTTGGATATGGCATCGGTCACCACCGACCTGGCCTTCGAAAAGGCTCCCCTCTTCCTGCCCTACCTGACAGGGGAGCGGGCCCCCATCTTTGACGAGAACGCCCGTGGGGTCTTCTTTGGCATTTCCCCGGAGACCCGGCAAAACCATATGGCCTACGCCGTTATGGAAGGGGTAGTCTTCTCCCTTTACCACATTGCAAGCCATCTGGGACTTTCCCGGGGTCAGGTCCCCACCATTCTGGTGGGAGGCGGTGCCGCCGTGGATCCGCGGATGAACCAAATGAAGGCTTCCCTGTGGAATGCCCCGGTGATCCGGGCCAGGGAGACCGATTCCTCTGCCCTGGGGGCCTGCATTCTGGCCATGGTGGGCCAGGGCGCCTTCCCCACCCTGCGGGATGCCGTTTCCGCCCTGGTGGCCTACGACGACCCGGTGGAGCCCGACCAAGTCCTTGGGGAACGGCTCATGGCGCGATTTGAAATTTATCAAAGCCTGTACCCCAGCTTGAAGGGGCATTTTGAGGCATTTTCCAAACTTTAAGTAAAGGAGAAATACTGTGAGCTGTGTCATTTTCGGTGCGGGCAAGATCGCCCGCGGCTTTGTAGGGCATCTGCTCTACCTGAGCGGCATCGACTTCACCTTTGTGGAAAAGGTGGATGCCCTTTGTGATCTGATCAACACCCGGGGGGAATACCTGGTGAACATTTTGGGTGCCCCGGAGAAAAATACTATCGTCAAGGGTGCCAAAGCCCTGAAATTTGCCGACGGGGAAGCCATTTCGGAAGCCATTGCCTCCGCCGACTGCGTCTTCACCTCGGTGGGGGGCAAAAACCTGCCGGACATCATCCCCTATCTGGCCGCCGGGATCGCCCATCGGACCAAAATCAACCCGAAGCCCCTGAATATCATCACCTGCGAAAACTGGAAAAAGCCCGCCGACCTGCTCCATGACGGCATCGCCGCCATGCTGGACCCTGCGACCCTCCCCTTCTTCGAAAGCGCGGTGGGAGTCACCGAAGCGGTGATCATGCGAAGTGCCATCGAAGCCACCCCCGACCTTCTGGAAAAGGATCCCCTGGTGGTGAACGTGCAGGATTTCTGGAAGTTCCCCTTCGATGCCTCCCGCACCAAAGCCCCCATGCCGGAGGGCATGATCGCCCTGGAGCCCATTAGCGAATTCACCGGCTTCCTGGAACGGAAATTCTACACCTACAACGCCGCCAACGGCACCGCCTCCTTCGTGGGAGCCCTTTTGGGGCACAAATACATTGCCGACGCGGCCTATGACGAACGCATTTTGAAGCTTCTGGACGGGGTATACACCGAAACCGCCACCGCCCTGTCGAAAAAACACAGCTTCCCCTTCGAGGAACAGTGGGCCTTCACCCGTACCAGCCTCAAAAAGCTCCAGGACCGGGCCATTGTGGACTACATTGAGCGCAACGCCCGGGATCCCATGCGTAAGCTTGGTCCCGACGACCGGCTGGTAGGGTCCGCCCGGCTTTGCCTGGAATACGGGGTAATTCCCGAAAACCTGGCGGTGGCCATTGCCTGCGCCATCTTCTACACCCAGCCCACCGACGAATTCGCCGTGGCCCTGCAAACCCTCCGGGAAACCGAAGGGGTGGAAGCAGTCATTGAAAAGGTCTGCAAGTTGGACCCTGCAGGGGAGCTTGGAAGATTGATCCTCCAAAAAATTGACCTGATTCGAAAGTGGGGGTGGATTGCATGAAAAAGATCGTCATCATCGGCGCCGGGAAAACCGGCCGGGGCTTCATCGGCCGTCTGGTGGCCGAAGCGGGCCGGGAGATCCTGTTCATCGATAAGGACGCCGCCCTGGTGGATGCCCTGAACCGGGAGGGCAGTTTTGACGTGGCCTTTTTCGGGGGCGTCCGCCCCGCTTTCCGGGTGTCGGGTTACAAGGCCGTCACCTGGGAGGAGGCCGACCTGACCGATGCGGAGGTCATCTTCGTTTCGGTGGGGGGACAGAATCTCCCCGACGTGGGTGCCGCCCTGTCGGCAAGGCTTGCCGATGAAGAGATCCCCATCATCACCTGCGAAAACGCTTCACACCCCTCCCGCACTCTGGGGGATGCCCTGGGCAAGGGGAATCCCATCAGCGAAGCCACTGTGTTTTGCACCACCATCGAGGGGGACGGGCTTTCCATCCATTCCGAAAACTACCCCTACCTCCAGTGCAATGCCGAGCTGCTCCAGGGCTATGTCCCCACCGTTCCGGCGGTGCGAGCCATCCCGAATTTCGCTGATTTTCTCACCCGGAAGCTCTACACCTACAACGCCGCCAGCTGTGTCATCGCCTACGTGGGGGCCCTTTTGGGCTACAGCGACTACGGCGAGGCCGCCAACGATTCCCGGATCCTGGCCCTGATGGACAAAAACTACGCCGCCACCAACGCCGCCATGTGTGCCCGCTTCGGCTACGACCCGGCGGATCAGCGGGAATTTGCCGCCCTGTCCAAGGCCAAATTCACCGACCGCACCATCGTGGATACCATTGCCCGGAACGCCCGGGAGCCCCACCGGAAGCTGGGCGGCAGTGAGCGCATCATCGGTGCCGCAAAGCTCCTGCGGGAATACGGGGAAGACTCCGCCGTGCTGGAGCTGACCGCCGCCGCGGCCCTCCTTTACACCGACCCCAAGGATGACAAGTGGACCGCCCTCCGGGAAAGCCTCACCCCCGCCGGCATTCTTTCGGAAATCGCCTCCCTCCCCGAAACCGACCCCCTGGCGCAAGCCATCCTGACCAGAGTGAACGCCATCCAGGCCAACCTGGAAAGCGCCATCGGGGACGTACTGCGGTAGGATAAGTGATGATGCCTACCTCGTGTAGCATTTCAAAGTGAAGACAAAAAAGAATCATAATCTTTTCTTGCTGACAGAATCCAAGTAACCACAGAATTCTTTGATTTTTGAAAGTGCTTACGGGCGGGCCGGGCAACCCGGCCCCTACGCTGACGGTACGTTCCTGCGACACCTCTGTGGCACACGCTTCCTACCCGCGCCGGGGGAGGCGCGGAGACGACGGCGTATACGAAGTAGCCGTCGCTGGTACACGCTCACGGAGCGACTGAAGAAGGAGCGACTTCCCACCCGAAAGCTATAAGAACACGGCAGAAGGTATTACTTACTTGGGACAAAAAAACGCACTCAACTACCGGCTACGCCGTTGGGGGTACGGGGGCAATCGGAAGCCCCCGGGCTTCTTTGGTTACTTTCTTCTCGAAGAAGAAAGTAACACGGTACTAAGGTAGCAAGCTTTATTCGACCTAAGAACACGAAGCAAGCTTCCGGCCTTATTTTCCACCCACCGCTCTGCGTTGGGTGGCGGACGACCGGGGAGGCGGTGTGCGATGAAATCGCACGCCGGAGGGGGGCGACAAAGTTGCCAAAGCGTCCCTACGGTGTACACTCCCAAGGGGAAAGCCAAGGGGCGGCCCCCGTCGGATTCTCTTTCACACAAAAAAATCCCCTGCCAACCGGCAGGGGACCTTTTTTATGTATGAACTTAGCCCAAAATGACCGAGTACATGTTGAACATGGGCATGATGATGGCGACAACCATCAGGGCGATGATCAAACCGATGGACATGGTCAGGATGGGTTCCAGGACGGAGGTGAACTTGCGGGAAGCTTCGTTGCTTTCGGCTTCGTACATATCCGCCATTTTCTGGAAGGTATCGGGAAGCATGCTGGCTTCCTCGCCAATTTGGACCATGGAAACGAAGAGGGGTTCGAAAATGCTCAGCTTCTGGAAAGCCGAATGCAGGGAGGCACCCAGGGCGACCTGCTCCAGACTCTTTTCCAGGCTGTGGCGCATGTGCTTATTCTTGATGACCGAGGCACCGATACGAACCGATTCCACCACGTCAACACCCGACTGCAAAAGGGCCGTGGTAATGCGGGAAAAGGCGCTGGTATTGCTGACCATGCTTAGACGGCCCAGGGCGGGAATCTTCATGGCAAAGCCGGAAACCTTGTCCTGGAATTTCAGGTTGTATTTGTAGAGCAGGAAAAGGGCACCCACAATGACAGCCAGGGCAATCAGCAGGATCCAACCGTAATGGATGAGGAAATCCGAAAGGTTCATCAGGAACTGGGTCATGGCAGGCAGGTCGCTGCCGAAGGATTCGTACATGCTGGAGAATTTGGGCAGAACCACGGTGGTCATGACGATAAACAGGGCGATCATCAGGACAACCAGGAAGGCCGGATAGGTGAAGGCGGAAGACACCTTACCCGAAAGGGCCAGTTCCTTTTCATACATTTCGCAAATGCGGGCAAAGGCCCAGTCCAGCTTACCGTTCTTTTCACCCGAGGCAACCATGTTGACCACCGCTTCGGGGAAGGCCACAAAGCCGCGCATGCTGTCGGCCAGGGACATACCGGCATACAGATCGGTGAGCACCTGACGATAAATCTTCTGGTACCGGCGGTTCTTTTCGCTTTCGATCATAACCTCCATGGCCATGGAAAGCTTGACCCCGGCCTTCATCATGATGGCCATCTTGTCGGCAAAGTGGGCCAGGTCCTTCTTCTTCATCTTGAGCTTGTGGACCTCGGGCTCCATGATTTCGATTTCCCAGAAGTTTTTGGCCTTTTCCTTGTAGGGCTTCACCGAAATGGGGGTCAGTTCCTGATTGCGGATGTAATAAATGGCGCCGGCTTCGTTTTCGGCTTCTACAACGCTTTTCACCTTTTTGCCATCGGCATCCACGGCGACATATTGAAATTTCATGTTTTTCTCTCCTTTTTTATACCACTTCGGAATAGGTTCGGCGCAGTTCCTCCATGGAGGTGGTGCCGTCCAGAACCAGTTCTTTCAGGTTGTCCAGCAGGGTGGTCATGCCCTCTTCTTTGGCGATTTTGCGGATGGTTTCGGTGTTCCCGCCGGAGGCCAGATTATCCCGGATGGCGGGGGACATCATGAGAATTTCGTGTACGGCGGTACGGCCCACGTAGCCGGTGCCGTTGCAGGCATCACAGCCGTGGGGCTCCGCCGAGTAGAGCTCGTAATCGGTGCCGGCGGGCATACCAAGCACCTGGCATTCCGCATCGGTGGCGTGGTAGGCGTGGCGGCAATGGGGGCACAGACGGCGAACCAGTCGCTGGGATACCACCGCCGACAGGGCGGAAAATACCATGTAGGGTTCCACACCCATATCCACCAGGCGCATAACGGCGGAGGGGGAGTCGAAGGTGTGCAGGGTACTGAATACAAGGTGGCCGGTGATGGAAAGGGTCATGGCGATTTTGGCGGTTTCTTCGTCGCGGATTTCACCCACCATAACGATATCCGGGTCCTGGCGCAGGATGGAGCGCATGACCTTGGCAAAGGTCAGCCCTGCCGCGGCGTTGACTTCCACCTGGGTCAGGTTGTCCATGATCATTTCCACCGGGTCTTCCACGGTGATGATGTTCACGTCGGGCTTATTCAGCTCCGAAAGGGCGGAATAGAGGGTGGTGGTTTTGCCCGAACCGGTGGGCCCGGTGAGCAAAATCAGACCATGGGTGGCCGAAATGGCCCGGGAAAAGAGCTTTTTGTTGGGCTCGGTGAAGCCGATGGAGTTGATGTTCAGGTTGAAGCTGAGGGCGGTGGTGATACGCATGACGATGGTTTCGCCAAAGGCCCCCGGCAGAATGGAGATACGCAGGTCCACGGTGCCCTTGCCGTAGTTGTAGTTGATACGGCCGTCCTGGGGAATGCGGCGTTCGGCAATGTTGAGGCCCGAAATGAATTTGATACGGCTGGCAACCGAGGGGCCAAGGTCCACGCCGGTATCCATATAGATCACCATTTTGCCGTCCACCCGGAACCGGATGCGCAAAAGGTGCTCCTGGGGCTCGATGTGAATATCCGAAGCCTTCATGAGAATGGCTTCTTCGATCATGTTGTTGACAAAGCGGACGATAGGCACCGATTCATCGTTGCCCAGGTCGCTTTCTTCGGTGGTTTCCACGCTGGAAACCAGCTCTTTTGCGGCGGAGTAGGCACGCTGGGTGGTATAAAGCTCCCGGATCTTTTCCTCAATGACCTCGGCAGGGGCGTACATGGCCTCCAGGCTGAGGCCGGTGTAAACGCCGATGTTATTGATGGCGTCGTCGTTTCTGGGGTCGGCCATGGCAACCACCAGGGTGGTGTCCCGGTTGGTCAGGTAGAGGGGGAGCATTTTATTGGCGGTGGCAATGGCTTCGGGAATGAGGGCAAGTACGCTCTGGGCTACCTTGATTTTTGCCAGGTTGACGGTTTGCACCTCCGGCACGATCAGCGCCCGGCCGGCCGTTTCGTTGGGTGCCGTTTTGATTTCCGGGGCTTCGGCGGGTTCGGCAGGCTTTTGGGCGGGGTTGCGTTTCATAAAGGCCATGGGGCAGGTCCTCCGATGTGAAGAGTTGGATTATAAAAGGGACAGGTACCATGCCACCAGCCGGTCGATGCCGGATCGGAAGCACAGGGTCAGCATGGTGCCAAGCACCAGCCAGGGGCCGAAGGGATAGTATTGGTCGGGCTTCATCTTTTTGGTAAGCATCAGGATGGCGAAAACCACCCCGGCAGAAAGCACACCCAAAAGCCCCCCAATGACGATGCCGCCGGGCCCAAGGGCCAGGCCGCACACTGCAAGCAGCTTCAGGTCGCCCATGCCCACCGCATCCCGTTTGTAAAGGAGACGGCCAAGCAGATTGAGCAGGAGCACCAGCCCCGCCCCCAGGGGAGCCCCCAGGAAGGGCAGGATCCAGCCCCAAAGGAGCTGACTGCCGATGGCATTATGCAAAGCCACGAAAAAGCCGCATATCCCGCCGAAAATAAGCAATTCGTCGGGAATAATGGCAAATTTTAGATCGGAAAGGGCGATCATGCCCAGGCAGGCGGTCAGGAGCAGCAGGGGCACCAGAACGGGATGCCACCCGTAGCGGCCAAAAAGCAGGGCGCCGCAAAGGGCCAGGAAGAGCCCAAGGGGGATGCCGTGCCGTCCGGGAAAGAACCGGGGGGAAGCACATTCCGCCCCCGGGGTCTCATCATAATCGCAAAAGGCCCTGTCGGGCATTTTGTTCAGCACCCAAAGGCACAGGGGCGCAAGCCCCAGGCCCAGGAGGGCCATCAAAAGATATCCCATCCCCTTACACCGCCGGGGT
This sequence comes from Oscillospiraceae bacterium, assembly GCA_015068345.1. Classification (GTDB taxonomy): domain Bacteria; phylum Bacillota; class Clostridia; order Oscillospirales; family QAMX01; genus RUG11797. The sequence continues at coordinate 11,130 of SVKS01000031.1, read as the reverse complement.
GCAAAGGTACATGGTGACATTTGCAATACAGTTGCCGTTGCTGATTTCGGTGTTGACGCTGTTCACCAGGTAGGACCCGGCCGTGTCGTTTTCAAAGAAGCCGATGAAATTCATCACGTTCTGCAGGGAACCATTCACACTCATTTGAATGGGCAGAATCTTGCGTCCCTCCACCTCCTTGGAGATTTCCACCTGCATGGAGGTGAGCTCCACGGCGTGCTGTTGGATGGCTTTGCTGATCACCAGATTCACCGAGGCTTCGTTGGTGTAAGCGGTGGTATGAAGCTCCTCAATTTCGGCTTCCACGGCGGCGATCCCCTCCTCCAGGGGGGTATGATCGGCCAGATAGACACCGCAGAGGGCGGCCTGGGCATTGTTGAGGGCCACTTCGGCGTTGAGCTGGTTGCGTTCGGTTTGGGCGGGGGCGAAATACATCACGTAATAAAGCACCAGGGCGACCACCACCAGGATCAGCACCACAGAAAAGAGGGAGATTTTGGATTTGGTTTTCATTTTCCGCTTACCTCCTCAATCAGAGCTTCCATTTCGTCTTTTTCTTCGGTTTCGCTTTCGGCTTCCACTTCCACTTCCGCTTCCTCAAAGGCGGTGGCCGACAGACTGGCTTCCACGGTGTAGTAAACACCGTTGCCGTTGAAGGAGGGCGGGGTGGCGAAGCCAAAGCTTTCGTTGGCTTCGATGGCTTCCTGCCAGCCCACGAACAGGCCGTAGGAAGCGGTGGTCAGCGATATATTGATCACCTTGGCGTTATAATCTACCGACAGCGAAGCAACCGTACCAAATCCTTCGGTCAGCTTCACAAGCTCGGTGATCATCTCCGCCGACTTGGTTGCCCCGTGGGGCAGGTTGGCAATGGCATTTTCCAGGTTGTTCTTTTCCCGCTGGAGGGCGTCCTTCTGGTCCAGGAGCTCCTGCACAGCCACGTATTCCGGGGTGGCAAGCAGGGCGGCCCCCGCATCCCGTTCCTGCTTCAAGCCCTTCATGGTGATGGGGGTCACGGCCATGACGCCGGCGGCAACCAAGAGAATCAAAACGGCGGCCACCAGGCTGCTTTGCTTGTCGCTTTCGGTCTTCTTCTTTTCGCCCATCAGGTCGGCACCTGCGGCGGTGACGGTGGCGTAGGGGAACAGGGATTCCAGGCTTTCGCTTTCCAGGGCGATGGCGGCGGCAGAACCGGCCTTCAGGGTGTCGGTGCCGGCGATGACGCATTCAGTGGCCATATTTTCGGCAAAATGCTCCGCCAGGCCTTCGGTCCGGGCAAAGGTGCCGCACAAAAGGACCTTGCTTACCACGGCATCCTCCCCAAACACGGTGTGCAGGGTGCGGACAAAATCAGCCACGATGCGGTTACAGGCCACCAGGACCCGGTCCTGGAGCTCGATAAAGGGGAAATCCTCGTCGGTATGGTTGAGGCCCTTGGTCATGATCAGCTGACGGCAGGAGTCGTCCCCCATGCCGGAAATGGCACGGTAATCCTCCATAACCCCGCCAAAGCCGTCGGGCAGGGTGCGCATGGTCTGGATGGTGCCGTTTTTCAGGAAGGAGAAGGAGGTGCACCCCTCTTCCAGCACGATGACGGCGTTGATGGTCTTGGGGTCGGGAGTCCAGTGGGTCAGGGCCGCCTCGGCCACCGCCGCATCCATGGGGGCAATGCGCTTGACCTTCATCTTTTGGGCTTTCAGGGTTTCGCAAAGCATATTCACCCGGGCCTTGGTCACCGCAAAGATCAGCCGGCGGCTCCGGTCACCGAAGGAATAGCGCCCCTTGTCCAGCATCAGGTCGGTGGTGTAGTAATTGTTCTGTTCCCCGTGGAACACGGTCTCCAGTTCCGACTGGCGCAGACGGGCCACGTTGGAACCCTTGTTTTTCCCGTGGGAGAACATGATGGTGCTGTAGATTTCGGGCCACACGCTGATATACAGGTCGTAGGCGTTTTCATCCCCGATCAACTCCCGCAGAAGGGAGGCAAAGAGAATGGGCTCGTCCAGGAGCTTTTTCGCGTCCTCCACCGGGGTCCAGCGGGCAGGGGAATAGCCAGGTTTGGCGCCGGGGGCTTTCACCCGGGCAACACCCACCCGGTTGGCATATAAAAATACGGCAAGACTGGCCATGGGTTGGTTCCTCCTAAGTCATTGTTGTATATGTAAAGGTTGTTATTTTCGTGTTTGATTGACGGGGTTCGGGTATCGCATCGTAGGGGCGACCTGTGGTCGCCCGCCGACGCGGCACCGCCGCGGCGGATGTGGTTTTGTGCAAATTCCACCCCCGTGCCGTGTTACGGCCCGGGACGGGCGATCACAGATCGCCCCTACCGTGGGTTTTGGTATTTCGTTCGTAGCATCGTAGGGGCGACCTGTGGTCGCCCGCCGACGCGGCATCGCCGCGGCGGAGGTTTTGCGCAAATCCCACCCCCGTGCCGTGTTACGGCCCGGGACGGGCGATCGCAGATCGCCCCTACCGTGGGTTTTGGTATTACGTTCGTAGGGGGATTACCATTCGTTACGTGTTTTCAACAGGTATTTCAATGGATTGTTTTCGATGTAACGCCAAACCTCGTCGTAATCGGTTTGGTTTCGGATGGCGTGATCATAATAGGTTTTTTGCCAAATGGATCTTTTCGCCCGTTTTGTCACCACACCCTTGAATTGTTGGATGATTCTGGGTATGTTCGGGGGTGTGGCCAACGGGGGGAATTCCTCTGAAATCGTGATGATCATATGAATATGGTCGGGCATGATGCAATATTTATCCACCTTTACGTTGGCATAAATCCCATTCATCTTGCCGATCTCATCATCAACGATATTTCCGATATCCGATAAACAGATATCGGCGGGCGATCGCAGATCGCCCCTACCAGATGACCACAGGATTGGTTCTCGTTTTTGGGTACATATGGTAAGGAAATATGCCCCGGGGGTGGAATAATCAAATTCCGGGATGCGATTCGGTTTCCGTTTCGGCAATTGATTCATAAAGATTGTTCGTAGGGGCGACCTGTGGTCGCCCGTGTTGATAGGTTCGGCGGGCGATCGCAGATCGCCCCACCGCATGGGGGTATCGCATCGTAGGGGCGACCTGTGGTCGCCCGTGTTGGCAGGTTCGGCGGGCGATCGCAGATCGCCCCTACCGCATGGGGGTATCGCATCGTAAGGGCGACCTGTGGTCGCCCGTGTTGGCAGGTTCGGCGGGCGATCGCAGATCGCCCCACCGCATGGGGGTATCGCATCGTAGGGGCGACCTGTGGTCGCCCGTGTTGGCAGGTTCGGCGGGCGATCGCAGATCGCCCCTACCGCATGGGGGTATCGCATCGTAGGGGCGACCCGTGGTCGCCCGTGTTGATAGGTTCGGCGGGCGATCGCAGATCGCCCCTACCGCATGGGGGGGTATCGCATCGTAGGGGCGACCTGTGGTCGCCCGTGTTGATAGGTTCGGCGGGCGATCGCAGATCGCCCCTACCGCATGGGGGTATCGCATCGTAGGGGCGACCTGTGGTCGCCCGTGTTGGCAGGTTCGGCGGGCGATCGCAGATCGCCCCACCGCATGGGGGTATCGCATCGTAGGTGCGACCTGTGGTCGCCCGTGTTGGCAGGTTCAGCGGGCGATCGCAGATCGCCCCTACCGCAGAGGGAGAGCCTTCCGTACAATAGAAACACAGGGCACGCGGGAAATGGGGTCGGGGGCATGCGCCCATCGTGACACATTTCCAACGTGCCCTAAAGGATTCAGGGAATGAAATTATGTATGCGAGAGGGAAAGGGGATTATTGGGCGCTTACAACACCGTCTTCATAGGTAATGGTAATATCGCCACCTTCTTTAGCCACTTCACCAGTAGTGGTATTGTAGCTAAACGTTCCATTATCAATGCCCAGAGCAGCAGCTTCAAGAGCATCTTCGACATCGTCAGGTTCAAGAGTTACAACAGTCATGGTGCCATCGATATTATTGTCACTCTCATTTGCCTGTTCAGCCTGATAGAGCTTGAGCATGCTTTCGATGGTACGGCAGTTGGACTTGTAGGTCGCATCTTCAGCGGAGTTTACGATAGAGCCAACGGTGGGGATAGCGACGGCAACGAGAACGGCCATGACGGCGACGACGATGACCAGTTCAACCAGGGTAAAGCCCTTTTTGTTGTTCTTTTTCATGTTTGAACAATCCTCCAAAATAATTTTCCGGCGGCAATACAGTTTGGTTTGCCGTCAATATGTGTCGCTTATCATATCATGTTGGGGCGGAAAAGTCAAGGGGGAAAACGAGAAAATATATGGAATATTTTTTGCATAGGCCGGTATGCTCCCGCCGGGGCGAAAAAAGGGGGAAATCTTGCGCATTTCTCCCCGATTTTGGGTTGACAGCCCCCCCATCGGGGTGTATAATATGCTAATGTGTGGCATTGTCCCCATGGGAAACTTTCCCTCCCCCGCCGGGCCGCAAATGCATACACCCCGGATGGGTGCGGCGCAATCTTGTGGACGGACCGTCCCCACGGTAGGGGCGATCTGTGATCGCCCGCCCCGGGCCGTAACACGGCACGGGGAATGGAATTTGCACAATACCACGTCCGCCGCGGCGATGCCGCGTCGGCGGGCGACCACAGGTCGCCCCTACGAACCGTCTCCCCCACGCGGGCGGATATCCGCCCTTACATATATATCATCAAACCGAAAGGATCGAATCGATATGAAACTTCTCCATCGCAACCGCCGTTCCAAACGCGGCAGCTCCCTGCCCATGGTCATGGCCATCGGCGCCGCCCTGGTGATCTGGGTGATGGCCCTGATGCCCCTGATGGCTACCTCGGGCACCACCGCCGCCCAAACCAAGGCCCTGGAGGCCAACTACCTTTCCAGCAAGTCCTCCATCGAATTTGTGAAGGGGGAACTGACGGAGATGGTAAAGAGCGGCGCGCCGAAAACCTTTGCCGTGGTGATCAACGGCGGGGAATACGCTTCGATCCCCAAATACGATGCGGTGAACAACCCCGACTCCGCCTACACCTCCCTGGTGGATACCAGTGCCAATCCGGCGAACAAGGAAGATTCCCTGGACGTTCCCAAGTCGGCTGACGTGGTGGCCATCTGCGCCGTGGAGCATGCCGTCGGCAGCCGGTTCTACGATATCACCATCAAGACCTACAACAACGGCGAAGAGGGCATGACCTACACTGCCACCTACACCGTGGCGGGCAACCTGAAGATCTTCCCGGAAGCATACAAGCAGGTGGACGCCCTGCCCCTGAGCGATTTCGTCCTGGTGGACGGTTGGCTTGGCGAGCGGCAGGTGTGGACCTCCACCATCGAAAGCAAGAGCGACACCAAATACAATGAATACCTGATGCCGGAGCCGGTGGAAGGTGCCGAGGCGGCAGACGAGACCTACGCCAATTCCGGGGAATATCCTGCCGTGTTCAAAAAGACTGCTGAAACCCTGATTGATGACGAGGATGTGGAAATTCCCGAGGGTGCAAAGCCCCTCACCGACCCGGTCCCCGAAGATTGGGTTCTGCCCACCTCCAGCGACTTTATATTTGACAAAGAAGCCAAGACCGTTGCCATCGATTCCGACAGCCGCCTTTACGGCAAGGTCACCATGGCGGACTTGCGGTGCACGGTTTACTACAACGGCGTCCCCTCCAAGGTAGCCCCTGCGGCCAGCGGCACCTACCGGGTGACCCTCAGCGTGGAGGGTACCGGTACTTATGATGCCGAAAAGCCCATCAACGTTCTGCCCACCGAGGGAATCGTCATTGCAAACGCATACGAGGCGAAGCCCAGCACCACCGATCTGAGTGGTTGCAAGGTGGAAATCAAGCGTGAAGAGGTAGGGAGTGAAACCGAGGCAGAAACCGGCACAACGAATCCTCCCCCCACCTCTGAAGACCAGACTACTCAACCCAAGGAATACACCTATACCGCCGACTTCAGCGGTTCTGGCGTGCAGTTCGGTTATTGCACCGGTTCCCCGGTTACCAGTATCAGCGATGCTTTTAACCGCATCCAGTGGGGCGTGGGCGACTTTGAATTGACCAAGGGCACCACCTACTACTTCTACTGCGTTGCCAACGGTTCCATCAGCGACGGCGTCATCAAGGAAGCCACCATCATCAAATATCTTGGCAACAAGTACGTCCCCACCAAACAAGAAGATGCAGAAGCAGATGAAGCGGCCAAGGAAATCCCCTTCATCAAGATCAACAATATCAACAATTTGGGAAACGGGAAACGCTACCTGATCTGTAAAAGCAATAATAACGGCTCCTATTCGGTTCTTCGTGCAGAAAAAAACAGCAACACCGAGTTAAAAGTCGATTCCATCACCCTGAGTGAATCCAATCCGACTCTCAGTCCCGAATTGTTGAGCACCCTTACAAGCTGGACACTTGGTCAAAACTCGAAAGGTAACCGTACTTTACAATCCGGCGCCAACTATTTGCGTCTTTATTTTGATTCCGGGTTTTTGGGTATAGGTAGTGCGTATTACGCCACTCTCACCACCAACGCCAGCAATGCGGGGCTCAATATCCAGCAAGACGGCAGTTACATCAAAATCAGAAACAGCTCGGGGAATACCACCTATCTGCGCATAACATCAAAAAAAGCGTACGGACAAAATGACGACGCCTCAACTTCGGTATTCTTCGTTGAGGTCCCCACTCGTTCCTTCTCCGGCCTTCCCATCCCCGCTCCCGGTTCTGACATCACGATCACTTCGGAAGATTTGAAATATACCTACGGCAGCGTCACCGAGGGGCAGATTGCTCAGAAAATTCTGAGCAACGTTCCCAACGCCAGAACCATCTACCTGAACAGTTCCCCCATTTCCGCCGACAGTGACACCATCTTGCAGTCGGGCAGCTATCTGGTACACGTGGATTTTTATGACCGTTACCAGTTCATTCCCGCCGGGACGGTCACCGTGGAACCCCAGACCCTGAATTGGTCCAATTATGGAACCCTTTCGGTCAGCACCAGCAGCTACAACGCCACCCTCTCCTACAACAAAGACTGGCCTTACTCCGATTCCAGCCGATTCTACTACGCTTACAAAATGGTAAAGAATGGGAACGGCAATAACGTCAGCGACAGCTACCATTGGCTCCCCTCCGCCACCATTGAAAATCTGGCGATAGGCACCTACACCTTTGCCATCTGGCAGGGCGGGGACAACAACCACGTGGTTTCCACCAAATACCCGACCCCCAAAGACAATGTCACCATCAAACACGCTTACGTGGATTTCAATGCCATGTCCGATGTGTCGAGCCAGTTTGTGTACACGGTTGATGCCAGCGGCAACGTTTCCTGGTACCGTCTGCCCCAGGGCATTCTGCCCAGTCGAGTAACGTTGGCTTACCACAACGGTTATTACTGGCAAGACGATTACATTGAAGATCCTTACTATGGCTATGGTGTTGCAGTGTCCAATTCCAGTGCATCTTTCAACGAATGGTGGGATATCCGTGATGACACGATTCTCTCCATCGGAGACCCCGGACAGCCCGAACTGATCGGCGAGTATTTCAACTCTGTCATTACCGGCCGCTCGATCTACTTCATGGGGGACGGCTACAGCATTGACACCAACGGTGCCAACGTCACCATCACCACCGACCTTCTGGTGCTTCGCAACGGCATCGACGGCATTCGGGAACACAGCGAAGGGGTTTTCAACCAGGTTATGGTGCGGCCCTACACCGATAACGAAAGCCGTGCCGACTACACCCTGATGTTTGTGGTAAACGGCTTCTCCACCGCCCAGGCCAACTTTGAAACCCGTACCTTCTACCTGGTGAAGGAGGGTACCGACATTACCGGTACCGCCATCGCCGCCGCAGGGGCTGCCGACCCGGCTATCCGAAGGATCGGGGCCATCAATGACGGTTCCCTGCCCCCGGAGGTACGCGAATACTTCGTATATGACGAATACCCGGTCCTGCTGGCCGACGTGGCCTACGCTAACACCTCCCAGCTCTCCCGGATTGTTTCGGGTGAAACCATGGGTTGGACCAAGGACGGTGTGCTGGGTGCCGGTACCGGTGCCCAATACAGCAGCACTTCCTCCTCCTCCTTCAACGTGGAGTATGCGGTTTGTGCCTATGTGGACAATATTGCCGCCAACGTGGAATATTCCGCAAACCGTATCATGATCGCCACCCCGGGTCCCAATTACAGCCTGGCCATCCCCGGTCAAATCACCATGCACACCCGTTACCTTTCCATTGATGCCGCCACCATGACCGGCACCAAGTTCATCGTCAAGGTTTTGGACGAAGCCGATTCGGTACTGGAAAAGTGGCTGGACAAATTCCTGGGTTCCAACTACAACAGCAAGACCCTGCAGGTGGAATATGAACGGGAAACCGTGATGCCGGCCAAAACCATGCAGGCCAACACCTACCGTTACACCAACGGTTCCAATCTGTTCACCGATCCCACTGCCAATGCGGGGGACCTGGTGGAGGAATTCAAGGTAGATAACGTGAACCGGGCCCTGTCCGACTCCATTGCCGACCTGATTGCCGACACCGAAATTCAGGAGCGCTACATCCGCTTCGCCAAGGACGGCGGCGGGGACTCCCTGAAGGTGAATACCAGCTTCTGGTTCCTCCACAACAACCTGTACGTTTACAGCAACTTTGTGGAGTTCAAGGAGGTTACCTCCATCCAGATCGGCAGCAGCAACAACCTCTACCTGAACACCCAGGAAAAGGGATATGACGACGCCGAATACCTTGGCATTTTCAAGGATTCCTCCGCAGAAAGCTACCACGGCGTCATGCTGCACTTCAAAAACCCGGTCACCGTGACCAAGGGCAGCACCAGCGTCACCATTCCCAAGGGTATGTACTTTGTCAAGAGTGCCGAATGCGGCAACTTTGTGACCATTGCCCAGAAGATTGCGGCGGACGAAGCCGCTGCGGATGCGGCCCACGCCAGCGCCCAGCCCTATACCTACCAGTATCGGGTTGACGCCGAATGGCTTGCCGAAAATGCCGCCTACATCGATGTGGATGGCGTCATCCAGAACGCTTACGTGGATAGCGATATCCTCGGCGGCGGGGCTGGTTCCGCCCAGACCGGCTTCTCGGGAGGTGGCATGCAATGAAGCTGAAAAAAATACTTCCCAAGAAGAGCAAACAGGGTGTCACCCTGGTGGAAGCGGTGTTTGCCGTGGTGATTCTGGCCATGTTCGCCACCGGGGTTCTGACCCTGCTGACCACCGGCCGCACCAAGATTGCCGAAACCAATCGGGATGCTAACATCCGTGCTGAAGCCACCCAGGTGATGGACGGCATCGTAGCTGCCATTTCCAACGGCGGCTACATGGCAACCACCGCCAGTGGGGGCAGCGAGGTGGTTTCCACCACCCCCGGCGCCAGCCTGAACCGAACCGATTTGATTTCCGATCTTTCCCTCTCCATTTCGGAAAGCGATCTAACGGTCACCAAGCTGGATTGTTACGTGGATCCCGGTGCCAACAGCTCCACCGATCCTGACAACGTCCGGGGTTGGTACCTTTCCCTCTCCTACAAAGGCGTCACCGTGAAGGGATACGCCAGCAATACACAGGGGGTGTTTGACCGATGAAAAGAAGCAAAAAGGGCGTCACCCTTGTGGAATTGATCATTTGTTGTGCCATCACCGTCATGCTGGCGGGGGCCTGCACCGCCGTGCTGATCTCCGGTCAGCGGGTTTGGAAATCCGGCAGTGAATCGGCCAACGCACAGATGACCGCCGACGTGATGCAGACCAACCTTTACAACCGACTTCCCACCATGAACGGGGTTACCGTCACCGACGTGGCAACCGCCAAGGCGCCTTCCGCCGGGGCTGGTATGACGATGGACGGTTGGTTCTCCCTCTACCTGGATGGGGAGGATGGCGAAGCCAAGGTGTTCACCATGAACGCCGGAGGCAACACCACCACCCTGGAGGACGTGACCGATCTTTCCTTCGCCTTCACCAAGGCGGGTGACCCCGATTCCGATACCGCCCGGGCCCAGTTCGTTTACACCGCCACCCTGGTGGACGGACGGGAGTTTTCCGGCGGATTGGTTATCAGCAACCTGAAGTTTGAGGACATCACCGGTTACACCGATGGTGCCGAGGACAACACCCTGGAAAGCGGGAAAGCAATTCTGTTCACCAAGACCTCCGAAGTTACCACCGAATAAACGCAAACGACCCCCACCCTTTTGAAAGGGCGGGGGTTTTGTTTGTGTTGGGGGCGAACGGAGGGTATGTTGAAAGTTGAAAATGGGAAGTGGAAAGTGGGGTAGGGCATAATGACCTGGTTTTGCGTTAGCAAAATTTTCGGGCCGTTGGGGCCCGAAAAAATGGTCATATGCGATCGATCCGCATTTGCGGAGCGATCATGTAGGGGCCGTACTAAGGGCCGAAAGGCCCGCATGTCGGCCCGCCCCATGCCGTTTATGGCATTGGGATGGGATTTGTGCAAGATCGAAAAAACCCTCTCAGTCTGCCCTCCGGGCAGACAGCTCTCCCAAAGGGAGAGCCAAATCCGCCGCACCTGCGGTGCGGACGGCGGGACGGGAAACCCGTCCCCTACTACCCTCTCCGTCACGGCTTCGCCGTGCCACCATTTGCCGCCTACGGCGACCCCCCTGACATTGCTTACGCAATGCCATCCCCCAAAGGGAGAGGCAAGGTCCGCCGCGGCATTGCCGCGGGCGGCGGGCGACCGCAGGTCGCCCCTACTCCCCCCGGGTCTTCGACCCACCCCCCTCGAAGAGGGGGGCACCCTCTCAGTCTCGCTGACGTTGATTCTTTGAATCAACGCTCGACAGCTCTCCCAGAGGGAGAGCCAAGGGGATATACACACAAAAATGCGCCCCGGGATGGGGCGCATTTGAAATTCGTCTATGTTTCACAGGTCAATCATCATGCGGATCTCCATGGCGGGGCCGCCCAGGTTGGCAAACTGGGTCTTGCCATCGGGATGCATACCCATGGCTTCATAAAACCCGATGGCCTTTTTGTTGGTGGCCAGAACCCAGGCGATCATGCGGCGGTAGCCCAGACCCCGAAGGCGGTTTGCCGCCCAATCAAACAGGGTTTTACCATGCCCCTTCCCCTGGCTGGCGGCC
>SVKS01000177.1 GCA_015068345.1 Oscillospiraceae bacterium | reverse complement strand
ATTGCCGGGGACGAAGGAGAATTCGGCCTTTACATCAAGACGGTGGACGGGGAGACCCACGTTTACGAGGACGACGGTATGTATTGGGCCTTCTACATCAATGATGAATACGCCACCACCGGCGTGGACATGACCGATATCGAAGCCGGTGCCGCCTACGAGCTCCGTGCGGAATAGGTCGAAAACAGGGCTGCGGATCCGGGAAATCGCCGTGTTCGGCATGCTGGGAGCCCTGATGTTTGCCAGCAAGATCATCATGGAAGCCCTGCCAAACATTCACCTTTTGGGGATACTGGTGGTGGTATTCACGGCGGTCTACCGCAAAAAAGCCCTCTATCCCATCTATATTTTTGTACTCCTCACCGGGGTCTATGCCGGGTTCAACGCCTGGTGGGTACCCCACCTGTACCTTTGGACCCTCCTGTGGGGAGCGGTGATGCTGATCCCCCGGCGGCTTCCCGACAGGTTCTACTATCCCATTTTGGTGGTGCTTTGCGCCCTCCATGGCTTCCTCTACGGCACCCTCTACGCCCCGGCCCAGGCCATTATGTTTGGGCTGAGCTTTGAGGGGATGATTGCCTGGATTATTTCGGGCTTGCCCTTCGATGCCATCCATGGGGTCAGCAACTTCTTCGTGGGATTTTTGATTCTGCCCCTGACCAAGCTTTTGGAACGGGTGGAACGCTACGCCGCAAGATAAAGAGATGAAAAGACGAGATCACGTGATCTCGTCTTTTTTTGTGTGGTGGATGTAGAGGGGGAGAGAATTTGAATCGCAAGCAAAGGATCCATCCTCTCTTTTCCCGGCCTACGGCATAAGGGTCGGTTTTTCTTTGTAGGGGACGCTGCCCACAGCGGCCCGCCGACGCACCGCAGGTGCGGCGGATTTGGCTCTCCCTTTGGGAGAGCTGTCTGCCCTTCGGGCAGACTGAGAGGGTTTGTACGATTTTGCACAAATTCCGTTCCCCAGGCCGTAAACGGCCCGGGGCGGGCCGACATGCGGGCCTTTCGGCCCTTAGTACGGCCCCTACGACATACCCGGTAGATTTTTGCACCGTAGGGGACGGGCGATTCGTGAATCGCCCCTACATGATCGGCCGCTCCGACGGCCGATCGCATATGACCATTTTTTCGGGCCCCACCGGCCCGAAAATTTTGCTAACGCAAAACCAGGTCATTATGCCGTACCCGGTGCCACAGAATGATTCCCTACGTGATCGCTCCGCTCCGGATTACGGGCCGATGTGGGCAATCGTTTTGTCCCCTTTGGGGACGACCCCGTCATTGTTACACAACGCCACCCCTGCTTTGATTGCGAACCGGGGCAAGATGGCTTCGCCGCAGGCGAAGACGGAGGGAGAGATAGTATAACGCAGATCCAAAAACGACTACCCCTCAGTCTCGCTCCTTTGTCGCGAGCCAGCTCCCCTGACAAGGGGAGCCTCCCGGGTTTGCACAAGCTTGGCAGCCTCCCCTTGTTTCATCTGGCAGAGCCAGATGGCGTATGACCACTTTTTCGAGGCCCACCGCCTCGAAAATTTCGCTCATGCGGAACCGGGTCATTTACGCGGGGAGGTGGCACGGCGGAGCCGTGACGGAGGGGTAGTTATTCAAATCCCAGGGAAACCCTTCCTCAAATCATCGCTTCGGCCACGTCTTCTTCAAAATGCCTGGCGGTGACGGCACCGCTGCCCCCGTCGTAGAGGGAATTTTTCAGGTACACGGCGGTAATCTTGTTTTCCGGGTCCACCCAGAAATGGGTGCCGTAGGCCCCGCTCCAACCGAAGGCTCCGGCGGGCAGGGGACCGTAGTTTTCACCGATGACCCGCACACCAAGCCCCCATTGCTCGGCCCCGGGCATCAGGATTTCGGGAATGCTGACCCGGCTCATGTTCCGGAGCACGTGGGTGGGCATGATGTCCTCCTTGCCCCACAGCAGGAATTCGGCAAATTTGGAATAGTCCGCAAGGGTGGACATGAGTCCGGCGCCCCCGCTTTGGTAGGTGGTGGGAAGGTCGGAAAAGACCCGACCCGGGATGGTTTCGCCTTCGACGTTTTTGCCATCCACTCGGTTGTGCATGACGGCAAGCCGGGTCCATTGGTCGGGGGTGGGGGAGAAGGTGGTGTCGCACATACCCAGGGGGTCGAAGAGATACTGCTTCAGATAATCCCCGAAGGCCATGCCGGAGGTGATTTCCACCAATCTTGCGGCAATGTCCAGCCCCAGAAGGGGGGAGTAGGCGCTTTGGGTGTAGGGTTCAAACGCCAGGGGCAGGCCGGCAAAGGCGTCGGTGACCGATTGGAGGGTCATACCGTAGTCCCGGCCCAGGGAATTGAGCTGCAGGGTGCCCAGCTCTCCGGTACCCACCCCGCTGGTGTGGGTCAGGACGTGGATCAGCCGGAGGGTGTTTTGCGCCTTGCCCACAATCTCCACCTCGCCCTTTTCGTTCAGGCGGCCGATGGTCATCTCCTTGTAGGCAGGGATGAAGTCGGAAATGGGGTCAAAAAGATGGAGCTTGCCCTCCGCCACCTGCCGCAGGGCGGCTGCGGCGGTGACCGGCTTGGTCATGCTGGCCAGGCGCCAGGTGGCGTCCAGGGGGAGGGGGTCACCCGCACCGGGGGTCTTTTCCCCGAAGGAGGCTTGGTAAACCAGCTTTCCCTCCTGCATGACCCGCAGGACACAGCCCCCAACCCGGTGGTCGGCCAGGTCGGCCTCCACCCGTCGGGTGATGACCTGGGAGAGTTTTTTGGCATCCAGATATTTCATTGGGGTATCTCCTTTTCATTTGTGGTATTTTCTTTATTCTACCACAGCCATCCCCAAAAAGAAAGGGCAAAAACCCTTGAAACCCCGGGTAAAATCTGCTACAATGGTGGCAACCAAATGAAACGGAGGAACCACGTCATGCGCTTTGTCATCGACCACGATATGCACATCCACTCCGGTCTTTCCCTTTGTTCCGGGGACCCCACCCAGAACCCCGCCTCCATCCTGGCATACGGGAAACGCAACGGCCTGAAAACCCTGGTCCTCACCGACCACTATTGGGATGAGGACGTGAAAAAGGAACCCTTCGAATTCTACGACGTGCAGAATACCGCCCACATTGCCCCGGCGCTTCCCCTGCCCCAGACCGAGGGGATGCGCTTCCTCTTCGGTGTGGAAACCGACATGGATAAATACGGCACCATCGGGGTTGCCAAGGAGCATTTCGACCGCTTTGCCTTTGTCATCGTGCCCCACACCCACCTGCACATGGATGGCTTCACCATCGACGCCATTGACGATAACGTGCCCGCCCGGGCCAGACTTTGGGTCAGCCGCTTTGAAATGCTGCTCAAAGCCGACATCCCCTTCCACAAGGTAGGGCTTGCCCATATGACCTGCTCCCTGATGGCTCCCCGGAACAAGCGGGACCATATCGACGCCCTGAACATGATCTCCGACGCCGCCATGACCGACCTCTTCAAGGAGGCCGCCAAAGTCGGTATGGGCATCGAGCTCAACTTCCCCCACCAGGAATACGTGGACCAGGGCGAGTTCGCCGTGGAATCCCACCTGCGCCCCTACCGCATCGCCAAGGACGCGGGCTGTAAGTTCTACTTCGGTTCCGATGCCCACCACGAAAAGGGCCTGGTGGAAGCCCCCGCCAATTTCAATGCCATTGTGGACGCCCTGGACCTCCAGGAAGAAGATAAGTTCATCCTGAAATAACCATTCCCGACAATCGAAACACATAATTCCCAAGATACACCGTGCCGAAAACCCGGCACCACCAAGGAGGTAATCCCATGAAACCTATCCTCATCGGTACCCCTTTCACCGTGATGGAAAACCCCTACGGG
>SVKS01000030.1 GCA_015068345.1 Oscillospiraceae bacterium | reverse complement strand
TTGCCAAAGAGGGCAAGATAGCCGTGAATGTGCCATTTTTGACCGGGTTTTTCCAAAGCCTGGTACATGCGCACCGGGCTTGCCTGGGCAGCACGGCCCATGGAGAATTCCATGGTCATAACAGGGAGACCCAAAAAGATCAGGCAGAGGATGTAGATCAGTACGAATCCACCGCCGCCGTATTCACCGGCCATCCAGGGAAACTTCCACACGTTGCCGCAACCGATGGCACAACCGGCGCTGAGCAGGATGAACCCCAGTCGCGAGGAAAGACGTTCGCGTTCTTTCACAATAACTCACTCCTTGATTTTACTACGCTAGGACATTATAGCAGGAAAGGTTGAAAATGTCAAAAGAATCCATCCAATTTTTTAAGGATTTTTTGTTTCTTTATTCCACCACAATCCGTGCCCGGCTTCCGGCGGATTTTTCCTTGGTGATCAAGATTTTTTTGTCGATCCTCTCCTTTAACTCGGCCACGTGGGAAATCACCCCCACCAGCCGATTTCCCTGGGCCAGATCGGAAAGGGCACGCATGGCTTGCCTAAGGGATTCCTCGTCCAGTGAACCAAAGCCCTCGTCCACAAACATGGTATCCAGCCTGATGCCACCGGCACTGGATTGAATTTCATCCGCAAGACCAAGCGCCAGACAAAGGGATGCCTTGAAGCTTTCGCCCCCCGAAAGGGTCTTTACACTGCGGGTGGAGCCGTTGTAATGGTCCACCACGTCCAGCTCCAGGCCGCTTTGACTGCGTTTATTGTCCGATTCCTCCCGACGCTTCAGTTCGTACTGGCCCCCGCTCATGACCATAAGCCGGGTATTGGCCCGGGCCAGGATCCGGTCAAAGTAGGTCATTTGGACGTAGGTTTCCAGCATGACCTTCTGCTTACCGGTGATGGTACCGTTTGCGGTATCCGCCAGAGCTTTCACCCATGTCCAGCGCTTTTCCAGCCGGGTAATCTGGTCGGATTTTTCCCGAATGTGGTCCAAGGCCATGCCGTTCTGGGCAAGGCGGCTGTGAACCGCCTTTTCATCTGCCAGGAGAGCCTGCCGGGCGGCGGTCATTTGCTCTTTCTCCCATCGTTTTTGAACGGGATCGGTGTCTGGAGCGTCCTCCAGCTGTTTCCGGCAGGATTCCATGGTGGCGGAGAGCTCGGCGGCCCGTTTTTCCCCATTCACCAGGGCTTCCCGGGCGGTTTGCAGGGCAAGGTCCAGGGCGGCAACCTGCCGCTTCATGACGGCGATGGCTCCCCGGGCATCGGCTTCGCTGGGGTGCGGCAGGGATTTTGCCAGGGCCTCCACCCGTGCGGCATGGGCCCGGCCTTCGCTTTCCAAGCTGGCTTTTTGAGCGGCCAGGTCGCCAAGACATTTGGTCAATTGTTCCCGCTGGTCCTGCAATTCGGGCAGCAAAGCATCCAATTGAGCCTTGCGGTCTTCGATTTTGCAAACATCTTGCAGGGCGGCCCGATTTTCCGCCAGCTTGCGGTGCAGGGTTTGGTTGGCATCCAATAGGGCGGCCTTCCACTGCTCCCTTTCCACACCAGGGAAAAGAGTTTCCGCAGATTTTTGCAGAATCAGGTTGTGGGCTTCCAGGGAACCGTGAAGCTTTCCGGCTTGAAGACTCTTTTCCGCCATGATTCCCTCCGCTTCCTCGGCGGCGGTACGGGCGGCCTGCAAAGCTTCCTTGGTGGGAGCTTCGGGACTTTTAGGGGCGGGATATGGGTGATGTACCGAACCACAAACCGGGCATGGTTCCCCATCCTGCAAGGTTTCAGCCAGAATTCCTGCCTGGGCATCCAGGTAGATCTTTTGAAGTCTTTCAAATTCGTTCCGTCTGGTCCCGGCTTTCTCCACTGCAAGCCCGTATGCCTTCTGGGCTCGGGTCAGCAAAGCTTCCAGCCGTTCTCTTTCGGCAAAACCGGCTTCCAGAGCAGAAAGGTCCTCTTCCTTTGCTGCAAGCTTTTGGGCCACCGCTTCCAATTTGGCTTTTTGGGTTGTCGCATCACCGATTTCGGCAAGCTCTTTTTGGGCGGCGTCCAAATCGTGTTCGGTGCGATTTTTCCTGGCATTTGCTCCATTGATCTCGTTTTGCACCTTCTCCAGAGCGACGGCCAACTCCCGCACCTTGGCCTTCTCCCCGTCCAATTCAGCATAGCCGGTCAGTTCTGCTTCCTGAGTGGATATCCTGCGTATCAGGTCCTCCCGCTGCGGAAGCTTTGTTTCTTCCCCGGCAAGTTTTCCCCGAAGGGTATCCAGAGTAGCACCGTGGGCGGCAAGCTGAGTTTCGGCCCGGTAATACAGATCCCGGGCTCGTTTTGCGCTTTCCGCCACCGCCAGATCACGGGTCACCTGTTCCTCCCGGGCGGCGAGCTCAGCGGTTTTGGCGCCCAGGTCAGCCTCCGTCACAAGGTCGGCGTTATTCATCTCCTCCACCAGTGCAATAATCTCCCCCGTCGGGAGCTTTCCGGCTTTGGCATCCCGGAGCTTTTCGGCATAGGCGGAATCGTCAGGACACAAAAGCCCCCCGATATACTGTTTCACACTGGCGGTGAGGGCGATGTAGTCATTTTTGAGACTCAACGCTTCCTCCCGCAAGCGGTCCTGCAGATGCTGGTAAGGTTCGGTATGGAAGATTTTTTGCAGAATCTTTTTGCGTTCTTCGGTGGATGCCAAAAGAAGCTTCAAAAAATCCCCCTGGGCAATCATGGCAATGCGGGAGAACTGATCCTTATCCACCCCCATGATCTCCACCAGCGCTTTATTGACATCCTTGAGCCGGGTAATTACCACCCCATCCGGCAGGGTGAGTTCGGCGTTGGCGCTTTCGGTGGTGGTACCCTCCCCCCGGGTTTTGGGCCGCTCGTATTCCGGATTGCGCTTTACAAAATAGCGTTTTCCCCCATAGGTGAATTCCAGTTCCACCTGGGTGGGGGTGGCGGAGTCGGCATACATGGAGCGGAGCATACCGCTTTCCCGAATGCCGCCGCTGGTTTCGCCGTAGAGGGCAAAGGTAATGGCGTCAAAAATGGTAGTCTTTCCGGCCCCGGTATCCCCGGTAATCAAATAAAGGCCCCGGGTACCCAGTTCTTCCATATTCAGTTCAATTCTTCCGGCGTAGGGGCCGAAGGCAGACATGACAAGGCGAATGGGTCTCATACCGATTTCCCCCAAATTTCTTCCATGGTGTGACGCAGAAACTCCTCTTGTTCCCCAGTGAGTTCCTGGTTATTTTGCTGGGCATACAGCTCGGCAAACAGGGTCAGGGGGGACTTTTCCTCCACCCCATCTGCCCCTTGGAGCTCTCCGGTCTCCCGGGTGCGGCGGTTGTCGTAGGATAACTTCAGAATATAATGATAAATGGACCGCAGTTTGCCGATGGCATCGGGAATTTCCTCCTCATCGGTGAGGGTAATAGAAACGTAGTCCTCCTGCCAATGGGTTCCTTCATAGAAGTTCCTGGCGGTGATCTCTTCGTAGCTTCCCCGAAGCTCCACCACCTCCCGCAGGGGCGTCAGGGGAATCTGTTCCAGGGTCACCTCCCCCTTGGGCCCAAGGGTCACCACCGTCACCGACTTGTGGTGCCGGGCTTCCGAAATCGAATACTTCAGCGGAGTACCGGAGTAGCGGATATGCTCCGCTCCCACCCGTTGGGGACCGTGGATATGTCCCAGGGCCACGTAATCAAAGGGGGCAAACACTTCGGCGTCCACGTTGTCACTGCCGCCCACCGCCAGCTCCTCCGAATCGGAAAGGGTGGCACCGGTGACAAACTGGTGGGTCACAAGCAGATTCCGCACCGTGGGATCCACTCCCATGGCTTCAATGGCTACCCGTACCCCGTCGGTGTAGCTTTCCACCGTTTTCTCCGGGAAGGCGGCACGCACGTGGGTGGGCTTGAGGAAGGGCAGAAGATAGAGACGCACTTCTCCAAATTCGTCCCGGAGTAGGTGGGGCTCCACCTGCCCCCGGTAGGCAGGGGCAATATGTATACCGCTTGCGTCCATCAGCCGTCCGCCGAAGGCCAGCCGCTCCGCCGAATCGTGGTTCCCGGCAATGATGTATACCTTCTGCCCCAGGGCCACCAGACGACGCAGAAAGTCGTCCAGCAGATTCACCGCCTCCACCGTGGGAACCGGTTTATCGTACACATCCCCGGCAATGAGAACCCCATCGGGGGCTTGTTCTTGGATGATTTTCAGGATTTCATTCAGGATGTACGCCTGGTCCTCCACCAGGGAATACTCGTTCATGCGCTTGCCCAGGTGCAGGTCGGAAAGGTGAATGAATTTCATGGTTTCCTCCATTTGGGTGGGGTTTTCTTTTTCTGTATTGTACCACAAAAATGGTCTTTTGTGAATATTGAGAGGTCCACAAAAAACGGCGTTTTGATCAAATCAAAACGCCTTTGCAATGATCCACTTCGTGCTGGATGATCTGGGCGGTAAATCCATCAAAATTTTTGACGCGGGTCTGGAGGTCCATGGTCTGGTATTGCACCCTGATCTTTTTGTAGCGTTTGGCTTTCCGAGGTCCACCCAAAAGCGACAGGCACCCCTCCTCGGTTTCATAGGAACCTTCGGCTTTCAAGATGACCGGGTTGAGCATGACCATGTACTCCGTCCCCGCAAGAAAGGCAATGATGCGTCGCCGGACACCGATCATGTTCCCCGCCATGCCCACACATTCCTCCCTGTGGGCTTTCAGGGTTTCCAACAGATCTTTTGCGGCGGGAATATCCTCCCTGGTAGCTTCGGCAGAGGGCATAGCCAGGAAAAGGGGATCGTGAACCAGTTCTTTTACCATGACTTCCTCCTTATATCCCGCCCCGGACGTTATCACAATCCAAAAGTTCCATCCCAGAAATATTCATGGGGCCAATCACCGTATTGTCTGAAATCTCCACGTCCCGGCAATGATCCAGTCTTACCAGGTGTTTGTAGGGAAGCCAGCTTTCGGCACCGGGACTCTTGGTAATACGGTTGCTTTGGAAGGTCAGCCCACCGCAGGACAGGGCGTAGAGCACCGGAATATCGGGCGTATCAAAGATATTATCGTGAATTCGGATGTTTTTATGGAATGGCTTTTGGGTATTGGGCTTCGGTACCACCGGGCAAATCGAAACCATCCCCTCCCCAAACTGATAAGGGGAGGATAAGCAAGGGTCGGTAAACACGTTGCCGGCAATCTCCACATCGTGGCATTCCCCCGATTCAAACCAGTAGTTGGAATCCCCCGCCACCAGGATCGCGGCACCGGAGGAGGCAAAGTAATTATCGGTAATCCGCACCGGTTTGGGGGTAGAAACCAGAATACCCCGGGCCCGGCAGCTTCCAAATCGATTGTTTCTGGCGGTGAAGGCCGCCGTGTGGGTCAGGTTGTCCACCGCCACAAGTCCCTCAGTACCAAGGGCGGCAAGCAGTTCCGCCGAAAATGCTTCCCGGAAGGTCAGGGTAAACAGGGCAGGATCCTCGGCTAATGCGTAAGCGGCAACGATGCCCCCACCAATGGGAGCCATATCCCGCCTGTCGATCAACACCATTTCATCCCCCGGCTCAGCCCAGTAGTGGAAGCCCATGGCCTGGGGGTGCATGTAACGGCAAAGAATGGTCTTTTCGTCCACCACCCGCTCTGCAGTCACGCAACAGCTGTGCACGTTGATGGGGTCATCCATGAGACCCAGGAAGGAGCATTCCTCAATGGTGATTTCCCCGCTGCAGCAAGTAATGTGCATCCCATCGTCCCGTCCGTTGGAAATCAGCCGTCCCCGCTCCCGATTGGGCAGGAAATGCACCCGTTTGAAGGTCAGATCCTGGGAAAACTGGGCCAAACAGCCAAGTCCACCGCAGGAGTGGAAGGTGATGTCCTGCAGGGTAATGTTTTTGCACTTTTCCAGGAAAGCCCCGGCATGCCACCGCTCGTTATGTCGAAGAACGAATATATTTCCTACCGCCATGGTTTTGGTGGCTTCGGGCTGTTTCATGGCAAAACGGTATACGAAATCCCCCAAGGCCTCCACCGAGGTAGGCACAAAGTTATCTCCGGTGCCCCGGGTAACGGTGCGGGTAGCATGGTCAAACTGAATGTGGCTCCAACGCCCCATGGGGTACCATTCGTTATTTCCGGTATCGAATTCCAGCCAATCCCCCGCCAAACGATGGGGAAATGCCACTGGGTCCACGTAGAGGTCCACGGTATCCTCCCCGATTGCCCGAACGATACCTTCGGCAACCAGGGGCTTGTCCCAATCCACCACGGCGCATTTCAGGGTAATATTCTCCGAATGGTCCAGGGTGAAGGGCTGCATGTGTCCCGAAAAATGCAGGGTGGACATGCCAAAGTCAAATTCCAGATTCCGTTTGTTCCGTAGCCATATTCCAAGCTTTCTCTCGGGCAGGACGGTGGTGTTGGAAAGACGGTAGTCGAAGGCAAATTCCGGGGTAAAGTAGTAGTCCCCGGGGGCAAACATGAAGGTGGTATCCTGGGGATTTTCCTCCACCAGATCATAAAGCGCACGGGTGATATTGCTTCCCGGCAAGATACCCCGGGATGCCAAATCAATGGTTTTCATGGAAATTCCTCCTCAGATCAGGCCGTTTTTTTCCAGGTAGTGCAAAAGACCCACACATCCGTCGTGCACATCCCGGTAGGTAACGTCGAATTTGCGGGTAAACCAGGGATCCGCCACCTCGCCACCCCGGTCGGTGAAATCCATCATGCGCTTTACCTTTCCTTCCGGGTCGCCCCCGAAGATTTGGAGCATGTTTCGGACGTTGCTGTTATCCATGCCGATGATCAGGTCGTATTCGTCGTAATGATGACGCAGAAGCTTTTCCGCCCGCTTCCCGGCACAGGAGATCCCGTGTTTTTTCAGCTCGGCGGCGGCGGGGGGATACACCGGATTCCCAACGCCGTTGATGATTTCATCGTAGCCGGTGGCAGCGGAGGCAATCTCCAACCGATTCCCCGCCAGATCCTTCATGATAAATTCCGCCATGGGAGACCGGCAAATGTTCCCCAGGCAGACAAAGAGAATTCTTGTCATACTGCTTCTTCCTTTTCCGTTATTGAACCCGGTTCATGATTTCCAGGCACATGCGCCCATTGTGATAGGGACATTTCCAGGGACCCACCAGGTCACCCCGGCCCCGGATACTGCCGTCACCGTTGAGGGATCCAAACCATTCTCCCCCGTGGGTGCGGTCAATCATATACTCCCGGATAAAGTCCCACACCGCCCGGGCGGCGGCCCGGTAGCGTTCCTCCCCGGTTTTCTGCCAGGTGTGATAAAAGCCCACCACCGTTTCGGCCTGCACCCACCAGACCCGCTCGGTCTTGTCCACCCCGTTTTCCCATTCAGGAAGGAGACTTCCTTCCCGGAAAGCCCTGTGGTAAACCGAATCGGCCAGAATGGCGGTCATATCACCGATTTTTCGGAGGTAATCGGGTTCTCCCAAAACCTCCGCACCCCGATCCAGAAGCCAGGCGGCCTCCACGTCGTGACCATAGGAGTGTACGTTCACCAGGCTTTGCCAATCCCGGTCGAAAAGCACCTCCAACCGCCGTCCTTCGGGGTTGAACACGTGGTAAAGCACCAAATCCATCATTCCCGCCAGGGCCTTTCCCACCCGTGGGTCATGGTCTGCCCGGTAAAGTTCGGTATAACCCTCGTAAAGGTGCAGAAGAGAATTCATGGTACGTTCGGCAATGACCCCATTGCCCGAAAGCTTGACATTATCCTCCGGGGTAAAATCCACCCGGTAGGATTCCCCGTAGCCATTCCCAAGGCGGCACTTTTCCTCGATGGTGTCAAAGAGAGAATAGGCCAATTCCAGGGACTCCCCTTCTCCGCTTGCCAGATAGTAGGAGGAAAGGGCGTAGATCCCGAAGGCCAGATTGTAGGTATGCTTGGCGTCATCCGCCGGACGGCCATCCTTTGTCACCGACCAATAAAGACCTCCGTGTACCCGGTCGAAGCAGTAGTCCCGGATCCACCTGTAAGCATGGGCGGCGTGTTCCAGGGCAAGCCGGTCATCCAGGGCCATGGCACAATTGGAAAAGAACCACAGAATGCGGCTGTGGAGGATGACGCCCTTATCGGCCTCCCAATCCGGGGTACCGTCAAAGGTTACCCGTCCAAAATAACCGCCCCGGTCATCCCGAAGCTTCATCCAGAAGGGCAAAAGGTCATTTTTCAGGTGAGATTCCATCTCGTTTCGCAATGTTTTCACAGGCCATTCCCCTTTTCTTTTTTCCTTCATTTTACCATGGGCATAGCAAAAAGTAAAGCCCGCATTCGCGGGCTTTGGATCATTGTCTTTACACCTGGTCGGCGGAATCCACAAAGAGAGGCAGCGGGAACCAATCCCGGATGGCGGCGGGCATGCTGTTCCAGTGTCTGGAATGGATTCCAAGGAAGAAGGTCATGGCCTCCTTGTGGGTGAATTCGAAGTCGCATTCGCCCTGGTAATCCTCCACCACCGGAACGCCATTGGTAACCGAAATCTTCAGCACCTCATCCCGGGCATAGCCGTGGATGCGGGTGGTGATGACCCCGTCCGCCAGAGTGGTATAGGATGCTTTGAATTTCAAAAGTGCAGACAGCACGTGCTGATAGTTGAGAATGCTGATATTTTCGCAGATTCCCAGGGAGAAATCCTCGCAAATTTCAAACATAGCTTCAAAGGTCTCCCGGTCCCACCCGGCGAAGACCATATCCAGTTCACCCTTGGCCTCCACGTAGTTCCGCACCACGGCATAGAGATCAGCCTTGTCCACCAGGGTCAGTTCCGAAAGAGAGCCCACGTAATAACCGATGAAGGTCCCATTCCGCAGAATGGCCACCACCTCCGCCTGCCAGGAACGCAGGATATCCAGAAACGCCTCCCTGGGACGAAGGGTCCGTTCGGGACGGGTGGCATGGAGGGCATACATCTGGTCCAGCAATTCAGTATCCGAATCCTCCACCGGGTGAAGTTCCAGTTTTTCCAGGGGGACGCCCCGGAAGCAATGCCGCAGATTGGTCTTATTCAGGTGGACCCGGTATTTGGGGGCGCACTTTTCAAAACCAAAGTAGGCGTAGCGCTGGCGAAGGCCGCCCAGAATGGAGAAATCCACCCCATCCTTCACCATATCCGAAAGGGCCATGGTCATGCAGTCGATCATGTATCCCTTGCTCCGGGCATAGGGATGCACCGCCACGTTGCCGATGCCGCGGCTTTTCAGGGTCTCCTCCCCCACCTGGAGGGTGGAATCATAGGCACCGATGGCGGCCTTCAGCTTGCCGTTTTCGGTGACCACATAGTTTGCGTAGGTGGGGTTATATTCGGGCTTATAAAGCTTGGGCAGGAGCTTTTTGAAATCCTGCTCGTTGCCGTTGAAGCCAAAAACGTAGTTGAGAAAATCCATCAGGTCGTCGTACATTTCGGGTGTACCCCGGCCTTTATAGAGAATGGGTTCAGACATGTTTGTAATTCCTTTCTGTGGATTATCTCCATTCTACTATATTGGCGAAGGCTTTGCAAGGGGGAATTACCCCAAATATTCCATCAGTTCGCAAAAAGCTGTTTCTTTCCGAAGGTTATCCAGGGCGGAATCGGCAAGCCAGCTATCCCGCAGAATTTCGGCCAGGGGGCGGGTGTCGGCGGTTTCAAAATCGACCCTGCGCTCCACCTGTTCCCCCATGAGGAGGGTGCGGTAGCGCTGTTCTTCCGGCCGGGTGTCAAAGGCTTTGGCCGCACGGGCGCTTTCCCAAAGGCACCCCATGGCCTTTTCACTTTCCCCAAGCTTTGCATAAAGGCAGGCCTTTTTGAAGGGAAGCTTAGCGTCCCCCCATCCGTTTTTGGGCCGTGCTCCGTCATACATCAGCTCCTCCAGGGCTTCTATCTTTTCAAAAACCCGGATGGCATCGGCGGCGGGAAGCACACCGGAGGACCCCAGGAGCCAGATCATGCTGTCAAGATCCCGGTAGGTGCGCTCCACCTCTTCCAGAAGGAAGGCCGGCTTCTCCTCCTCTTCCAGAGCCCACCAAATATGGCGTTCCCGATAGGAATCATGGGTAGGAAGCGTCTCATAGATCGCCCTGCCCTCCTTTTTCCGGCCCATTTCACAGTGTTGGAAGGCAAGACGGGCGGTGGCTTCCAGGCGAATCTCCTGGTCGGGGCAGAACCGGATGATCTTTTCCCCAAGGGACACAATCTCCCGGTCGTACTTTTCCATGTTCTCCTTCCAATTGGGGATATTACCGGTATCGTCTCCCGAAACGAACAGGGCGTACATGAGTTTATTTTGCAGAGCGAAGTTACCTGGAAATTCCACCACCCCTGCCCGGGCGATTTCGATGCATTCGTCGATTTTGCCACAGCTGATGGCCAGCTGGAAGCGGTCCAGGTAGTCCTTCACCGCCGCCTCCTCCCGGGCATTGTCGGTGCCAAGCAGGTCGTCCACCGACACCTCAAAGAAGGCCGCCATCACCGGCAGAAGCTCCATATCGGGATAACAAGTACCAAGCTCCCACCGGGAGACCGATTGACAGGAAACCCCAAGCATTTCCGCCAGGTCCTCCTGGGTCACTTCCCGGGCTTTTCGGAGGGTTTTGATATTTTGTCCGATTTTCAGTTTCATGGTTTCTCATTCCTTCGATAAATCAAGATTCAAGGCGCGTCTTGTATCATCAGTATAGCCTGTTTCCCGCTCCTTTTCCACTACGCATTCCGAGAGATTTTTTCACCATATTGGTGATTTTACCTGCAAAAAGGGGGCGCTGACGCGCCCCTTGAAGTTTTTTTACAGTTCCACCTGTTCCCCGTCGGCAAAAAGGGAGGTGGCGCGAAGATATTGGATCTCCCCCTTGTTCACCAACATGGGCATGGTGTCGCTTTCTGTATGGTTTTCGGTGGTGATGAAATCCAGGATCATCTGGTCCACGGTGGTGTTTTCCCCAACGTACACCGTTTCCACCGGCACCCATTCTTCCCGGCGGTGGAGGTTCGCCACCTTCAACGCCCGGACGTGGAGATTCTCCTGCACGTAGATCAGGGGATAGACATAGCTTTCCGGGGGTTTCCCATACACCGGAATGCGCTCTGCCTTGCTGGCAAAGACGTTTTCGATGGTAATCGAATCAAATTCACCCCGGTTTTCGGAGGGATAGAATTTGGTGACCCCCACGCAGTACTGGAAATAGGTGCCGTACACGTCGGTGATGCGGACCCGTTTCACCGGGCACTTGGCCGCCAGAAGTCGGACGGCGCTATGGCAATCCTCTGAATAAATGCCCCGGATGGTAATATCGGAAATTTCCCCGGCGGAGCCCTCGTCGGCGTTCAGGGCCACCAGATCATCGTAACAGGCCCCCTGGAGATTGCTGATCTCCCCGAAGTGGCAATTGCCGTTGAGGTGAACCCCATCCATGTTGATAGCCAGGGGGTTACCGTAGTTGAAGTCGAAGACGATATTATCCACCGTGAAGTAGCTCACCTTGTCCAGGGTAATGGCGAAGGTGGTGGTATCCTTCATGGTCATGGAGGAAATGCGGAGATTCCGCACGTTGTAGAATAGGAAGATGAAGCCGTTGTAGCCCCCTTCGTAGTCCCCCGACCAAAGGGGATTGGGCTTTTGCTCCAGGTTGTTCAGGTCCCAAACGCCGCCCTCCACCGCAATATTTTCTGCGGGGGAGTCGGGATCGTATTCATTGATGAAGTCAAAGAGTTTGGACTCGGTGCGTTCCGCCCGGTTTTTCACCATTTTGTTCCGGAGCATGACACAGTTGGACCCTGCCGCAAGCTTCACGTGGGCAAAACGGGGCAGTTTGAGCTTGAAGTTGCTGGGAAGCTCCAGGGGATGGGAGATCAGGTAGAATTCCCGGGGCTTGGGAAGCTCCAGTTCACACCCGGCGGTGTCGATCAATTCCTGCAGAGCCAGGGTATCGTCGTGGATACCGTCACCGTAAAGCTGATACATGATTTCTTTCCTCCTATCAAATCCATTCGCAGGTAAAGGGTTCGGTTGTCAGTTCCTCAAATTTTCCGGTGTAATCGGGATAAGTAAAGTCTTCGGCAATGATCTCCCCCTCACTCCATCGCTTGATCAGCACCGGGCTTTGCACGTTCTTCACCTCCACCCGCCGCAGGGTCACCCGTTCAAAGTGGCAAAGGTGGAACAGGGCACAGGGGATATCGGGGGCAAAGGCAATGGTGGTATCCTCCACCAAAAGGGATGCTTTGACCTTCGGGTCTCCGTAGAGCACCAGGGGCATCTTGATCCCCTCCGCCCGGATGCCCCGGAAGGTAACGTCTTCCAGGGGTTTGTTCCGTTGCCAGTAGTTACTGCCGGAAAAATTGTATTCCAAAAAGCGGTCCACGTTCCGGAAGGTACAGTTTTCGATGACGATATTCCCCGCATTCCCACGGATAGGCCGGGAGAAGTCGGCGTAGTAAAGAAAGGCCGAAAGCATATTATTCCGGTGACCACCGCTGGGAGAAATGACCCCCAGGCGTTTTTCCTCCACACTGAGGGAACCCCGGAACAGGTATCGGCCGGGGCCGTAGAATTCACACTCCGATATATGCACGTTCCGTCCCCCAAAGCGGAAGCCGGAACAGGCGGTATTGAGCTTGCAATTTTTCACAGTGACGTCAATATTATCCACCCCTGCCACACAATCGTCCCCGGTTTGAAAGTCGCAATCGGTGATGGTAACATGATCGCAGGAGGTCAGGTGAATCCCATCGTGACCTGCCCGTACCGTTAAATTCCTGGCGGTAATATCCTGGCTCTGGAAAATGGCGTGGGCCCAGTTGGCACTGTTTTGGACCCTGTAGCCCTCCAACCGGACGTTTTTGCAGAAAAACATGCTGATGGCGTGGGGGCCCCGGTAAAGCTCCTCTCCGATCTCATCATAGGTGTCCCGCCCATCGATATAGGCTCCTGTTTCCCCGATGATAGCAATGTTTTCCGCATCCAGAGCCCGGATCACGGCGTTGCTCCACCGGGCAGCAGGGAGCATATGATCGTAGTTTTTTCGGACCTGCATGGGAGTCCAAACCGCATCCGTCTTATACTCCTCCGGAATGGGCTCCAGCGTGTCCCCCAGGAAGGCCATATAGTCCTCCGGATCACGGCTGGCAATCAGGTGGGCATCCTCCAAAAGATGCAGGGTTACGTTGCTTCGAAGCCGGATCGATCGGATATGGTGGTCCCCGGCGGGGATCTCCACTACCCCGCCCCCCGCAAGGAAGCAGGTATCAATGGCGTTTTGCATGGCTTGTGTTGCGTCGGTGTGATAGGTTACACAAATCGTCTTCATCGGGCACTTCCCCTTCATGCAATATTATCCGTATTTATATCTGGATCCAGGTCTCCGGGGAATCGCAGGCCGCAAGAATACCATCCCGGATGCGCATGACCTCCAGGGTCTCCCTGGGGTCAAAGGGAAGCTTGCCTGTTTCAAAGAACACCAGGATATCTTCGATAAGATTGGGGAAGAATTCCGAACCCACGTCCTTTTTTACGAGCTTGCCATCGGCAAATTCGCCGCAGACAGAATAGCCCAGGGCGGGAGAATACACCATCATCAGCTGGTTTTCATCCCCTTCCACCCGGATCAGAACCTGCCGTCCCACGGGTTCGCATTTCACCCGCTTCATGGGATTTTTCACCAGGGTAACCGCCATTTCCACCAGATGAATGACGTATTCGGGAAGGTTGCTTCCACCGCCGGTTAAGAGAAGGTTTTTGGCTCCCATAAATTCCCCAATCTCCTTCGCATAGCGCAGGGCCGAGGTGGAGAAGAAGGGAGTTCCGTATGTTTCACCCAATTCAAATATCCTTTTTGCGGTATCCAAGTCGGGGGCAAAGGTCTTGTCCACGTAGGTGGGCTTGCCAAAGGGAAACACCCGCTCCGCCAAAGCCAAATGCACCTCCGGATTGGAGGGGGCAAGCAGAAGGATCACGTCACTTTTTTCGCAAAGCTCCTCCAGCGTATCGCACTTTTCTACCCCAAAGGCTTCGCACCATTCGTCGGTGGTACGCCCGTCCACCGGAGAAACCGCCTCCATGGCCCAGGCATAGGCTACTTTGTAATCCATCCCCAGCTTTTCGGCGGCACTCTTGATCCAAGCGGGGTAGTTATTGGCATGCCATTCGCTGATATAAAGATCCACAAATCCGATTTTCTTCATTGGAACGAAACCTCCTGTTTTTTATCCGATGAACGGTAAAGGTATTCCAGAAGCTTGGCGCTTTCCAGAATCTCGTCAATATAGCATTGGTTTTTCACGCCGCTTTCACCAATTCCATAAAGTCGATGAACATATCTCTCTGGTCAATATTATGTGCCCAGGCACCATGGAAGGAAAGAGAAGATTCGCACCAGGCGAGTCTTCTCTTTTTTGCAATCGATATACTATCCGGAACATTCCGGATGCTTAGCCGCCCAGATAGGCTTCCTTCACCTTTTCGCTGGCAGCCAGTTCCGCACCGGTGCCCGACAGGGTAATGGAGCCGGTTTCCATAACGTAGGCCCGGTCGGCAATGGAAAGGGCCTTTTCAGCGTTCTGCTCCACAAGCAGAATGGTGGTCCCCTTTTCGTTCAGGTGCTTGATCATGTCAAATACCTGACTCACCAGGATGGGTGCCAACCCCATGGAGGGTTCGTCCAGCATGAGAAGCTTGGGGTGGCTCATGAGAGCCCGGCCCATGGCCAGCATTTGCTGTTCACCGCCGGAAAGCATACCCGCCATCTGGTTTTTCCTCTCCTCCAGCCGGGGGAAAAGGGTGTAGATCTCTTCCAGATCCCGTTTGAGCTGGGCCCGGTCCTTGCCGGTGTAGGCGCCCATGACAAGATTTTCGTAGACGTTGAGTTCGGCAAATACCCGCCGCCCCTCCGGCACCTGGGTCATACCCATGCGAACCAGCTTGTGGGTGGGAATTCCCATGACGTTTTGGCCGCCATAGAGAATCTCACCCGATTTGGCATGGATCAAACCCATAATGCTTTGCATGGTGGTGGTTTTTCCGGCCCCATTGGCCCCGATCAGGGTAACGATTTCCCCCTCGTTGACTTCAAAGGAGACTCCCTTCAGGGCTTTGATCACGCCGTAATATACCTCAAGATTTTTAACTTCAAGAAGTGCCATGTTGATACCTCGCCTTTACTTTCCGATGTAAGCCTTGATGACCTCGGGATTGTTGAGGGCCTCCTTGGCGGTACCCTTGGCAATCACCGTACCGAAGTTGAGGACCATGATCTTATCACAGATACCGGACACAAACTTCAGGTCGTGCTCAATCAAAAGAATGGTGATGTCGAATTTTTCCCGCAGGAGCTGGACCGTCTTTCGCAGGTCCTCGGTCTCCTGGGGATTCATGCCCGCCGCCGGTTCGTCCAGCAACAGGAGCTTGGGTTCGGTGGCCAGTGCTCTGGCGATTTCCAGCTTACGCTGTTTGCCATAGGGCAGGTTGCAGGCCAGGGTGTTACGTTCCTCCTCCA
The DNA here is from genome assembly GCA_015068345.1 of Oscillospiraceae bacterium. Lineage (GTDB taxonomy): Bacteria > Bacillota > Clostridia > Oscillospirales > QAMX01 > RUG11797. The sequence goes on along the minus strand of SVKS01000030.1, from coordinate 7,111 downwards.
AACCGAAAATTTCCAGAATCTCCATGGCTTTTTCGGTCATGGCCTTTTCGGTTTTGAAGTGCTTGGGGAGTCTGAGCAGGCTTTCCAGCATGCTGCACTTGAATTCCGGACGGTTGTGGAGACCCACCATCACGTTGCGGGCCACCGTCATGTTGTTAAAAAGACGGATATTCTGGAAGGTACGGGCGATACCTGCGTGGTTGATTTTTTCCTGGCTAAGACCGAGAAGCTCCTTCCCATTCAGGTAGAAGGTGCCTTCGGTGGGGCGGTACACCCCGGTGATCAGGTTGAACACGGTGGTTTTACCGGCACCGTTGGGGCCGATGAGACCGTAGATTTCCCCCTTTTCGATCTGCAGGTCCACGTTGCTGACCGCTTTCAGACCGCCGAAGGAGATCCCCAGGTTTTTGGTTTCAAGAACAAACTCACTCATTACTTTTCCCCCTCCGTCTTGTCGGGTTTCGACTCATCGTTTACAACGAAGTCGGTGGAAAGAATGGCATCCATCTTGATCTTGGTGGGCACCACATCCCAACGACCCGAGTCATCCACATCCTTGTGGGCAAAGCGGTTCTTGGTGATCTTGGCCCAGATGGTGCGGACATTGTACTTGTCCCGGAACATGGCCAGGGCGGGGGCGTTGTTATACACCACAATGACGATCAGGATCAGGGCATAAATCAGATCCTTGAGTACCGCAAGGTCACCGGAAAGGATGTTTGCCAGCTTAACGTTCAGGAAGGTTGTGAGGGCGGCGGCAATGATGGAGCCGTTGATGCTGCCCATGCCACCCAGAACGACGGTGACCAGGATTTCGATGGAATAGTTATAGTCAAAATTACTGGACCGGATTTCGTAGTTGCTGTAGCTAAAAAGCACCCCGGCGAAACCGGCGAACACAGCGGCAATGACGAAGCCGTAAAGCTTATATTTGGTAACGTTGATACCGGTGGCCTTGGCCGCAATCTCGTTATCGCGGATGGCGGTGATGGCACGGCCGTGTTTGCTTCGGATCAGGTTTTGAATCACAAAGATGGTCAAAAGGATGATCACAAAAGCAATAATAAAGAGGTAATTCTTATCGTAGCGGGGGGTTTCCAGACCGCTGGGGCCGCCAAAGGATTCCTCGCTGGTGTTTTCAAAAATGGTACGGACGATTTCCCCAAAGGCCAGGGTAACGATGGCAAGATAGTCCCCCTTCAGCCGCAGAGCAGGAAGGCCCACGACAAAGCCGCAGATACCGGCGGTGATACCACCCACAACCAGGGCAATCAGCAGGGTGATGATCCCATTGCCCAGGGCGGTTTCCGCCAGAATGGCCGCCGTTTTACCACCCAGGTAGGCACCCACACACATGAATCCAGCGTGACCCAGGGAAAGCTCCCCAAGGAAGCCCACCACCAGGCTGAGGGAAACAGCCAGGATGATGGCGATGGCGATCTGTTCATAAAGATAGAGGGAAGAAGCTGGCAGTCTGCCGAAAATGCTGACCGAACCCATGATAATGGTGAACAGGCCAATGATAATATAGGCAATATAGCGCTTCCATTTGATATTCAAAAGCTTGTTCATACCTTTTCCCTCCGTTTCTTACCCAAAAGGCCGGTGGGCTTCACCAGCAGGATGACAATCAGGATGGCAAACTGGATGGCATTGGTGTAGGTAGCCAGGGCAGGCACCGAAAGGCAGAAGCATTCGATGACCCCCAGAAGGAGTCCGCCAACCATAGCCCCGGGAATAGAACCGATGCCGCCAACTACCGCCGCCGTGAAGGCGATGATACCGGGCAGAGAACCGAACACCGGGGTAACCGGTTCGGAATTCATCAGCTTGAAAAGGCCGGCAAAGGCCGCCAGAGCCGAGCCGATGGCAAAGGTGATGGTAATGATGAAGTTGATGTTAATGCCCATGAGCTGCGCGGCGCCCTTATCCTCCGAAACAGCCACCATGGCCCGTCCTGTTTTGGAAAATTTCACAAAGAGGAAGAGGGCCACCATCACCACAAGAGAGCAGGCCAGGGTCAAAAGGGTGGCGTGCTTGATGGAGATGGCACCGATGGTGAGGGTTCCCATGGTGGGAAGCTGGGCATGGGTCTCGCCCGATCCAAAGATGATTTGGGCAAGACTCTGCAAAAGGTAGCTGACACCGATGGCGGTGATCAGCACCGCCAGGGGGGAAGAACCGCGGATGGGCTTGTAGGCCACCTTTTCAATGGTGATACCCAGGATCATACAGATCAACATGGCGATCGCCAGAGCCAGTACGGGATGCATATTGGCCGCCAGGAACACCACGATGGCGTAAGCACCCACCATGATGATATCCCCGTGGGCAAAGTTGAGCATTTTGGCAATGCCGTACACCATAGTGTAGCCAAGGGCTACCATGGCATAAATGCCGCCAAGGCTCAAGCCGTTGATGAAGGTAATCAATAATTTCATAATCGTCCTCTATTAGCAAACAGTTGCTGACACATTTGTACCAGCAACTGCCTTGCAAAACACGTATTGTGGGGGGATTCGACTTATTCGGCGGTCTTTTCCTTAACGATGTACTTAACCGCTTCCTTTTCCACCATACCGACTTCGTCCCAGGAGATGTAGGACTTTTCACCGTTTTCGCACTTACCGGTGATGCCGCGGAAGGTGAAGTCGCCATCAAATACTTCGGTGAGGATATCGCAGAATTCGCTCGGAGCCATGGTCACGGTGATTTCTTCGCCGTTCTCGATGGCAACCTTCAAAGCTTCGTAGATGGCGTAAACGCAGTCATAAGCCGATGCACCGAACTGATTGAGGGGTTCCTTTTCTTCATCGTACTTGGCGTTGTAGTTGTCGATGAATTCCTTGGCGGGACCGGAGGTCTCGTTGGAGTTGAAGTGGGACAGGTAGGAAATTTCCTGGGGGATGGTATTGATGTCGAAACCGTCGATGGCGTCGATGCCGTCAAAGCCGTCACAGCCGTAGTAGATGGTGTCAACACCGATCTTGCCAACAGCCTGCTTCATGAAGGTGGAAGCGGGACCGTAGTAGATGGGCATGAAGATCACGTCGCAATCCGACAGGTCTTCCACCTGCTGGGTGAAGGAGGTGGAGGTGGATTCGGTGAAGCTCTTGATGTTGCTTTCGTCGGGGATCAGAGCATCATCCAGGTTTTCCATGAACTTTTCGTAGATACCCTTGGAGTAGTCGTCATCAGACTTGTAGAAGACACCGATGGTCTTGCCGGCGAAGGTTTCGTTGAAATAGATAGCCGAAGCGGAGCCCTGGTTGGAGTCGGCGAAGCACATCTGGTAACCGTTGGCAAATTCAGGGATAGCATCAGCAGTGGCAGACGGGGTGATGAAGAAGACGCTGTCGTCCTTGGAAAGGATCTTGAATTCCTTGCCGGGGGCGGTGGTAACGGTGCCCAGGGAGATCTGCATGCCTTCTTCGTAAAGCTGAGCGTAACGGGTGGCAACGTTGGCGGGATCGTGCTCGTCATCCAGCATGACAAGTTCAAATTCCATGCCATTCAGACCGCCGGCGGCGTTGATTTCTTCAACAGCCAGCTGAGCAGCATTCTTGACGGCAATGCCGTAGATGGCGGCGCCGCCGGTCAGAGGGCCGGTTGCACCGATCTTGATTTTGGTGTTGTTTTCGGCATAGTTTACTTCGGCGCAGGAGGTCAGGCAAAGGACCGACAGCACCATCACGCAAGCCAGCACGAGGGAGATGATTCTCTTCATGGATTTTCCTCTTTTCTTTAGCGATTTAGCGTGCGAATAATGGGTATATTATACTCCCTTACGCACCGTTATGCAAGATGATTTTTTATAAGATTTGCGGGTTTCCCTCACCTTTTTTTGTTACAATTTTGCCCGTTCCCCGGCACAAGCAGATCAGGAAGGGACAAATCGCACTTAAAACACCAATTGCACCATAAGCATATAGCTGATGGTACCACATACAATACTGATCAGAGTGTTGCGTTTCCAAAGGTGGAGGCCCACCACCACCAAAGAGGCGATCAGGGCCGGCAGGAATCCCGAAAGCGTGGGAAACTCCACCCCTTTCATACAATAAACCACCAGCATACCCATCACCGCATAAGGCAGTACCCGTCCCAGTTTTTCCACGACAGGAGGAGTTTTCCTACCTCCCCCGAAGATCCAGAAGGGCAGAAAGCGAATCAGAGCGGTGACAAGGGCCACCACCACCGCCAGAAGCCAGATATAGGACGTCTTCATTGCTTCTCCTCCCGATACAGACATAAAAGCAGGGTGATCAGCAGCATAGCCGGAATCAGGAAGCTTTCGCTGCCAAATACCACCAGGCAAAGAACCGAAACCACCACCCCGATCAGGGCAGGAAGGTGTTTTTTGGTACTCAGCCACTGTTCCAGAAATACCGTGACAAACAAAGCGGTCAGGGCAAAATCGATACCCTCGCTGTCAAACTTTACCAGGGTACCCACCACGGCTCCCGCCGCCGACCCTGCGATCCAGTAAACATGATCGAAAAGAGATACCAAAAGATAGTAGCGATTGCGTTCTTCCGCAGGAAGCTCCGGCTTGCCGTCGCACACCAGGGAGTAGGTTTCGTCGGTGAGGGCGAAGATCAGGTATGGTTTTCGCCTGCCGGTACCCTTGTAGTGTTCCAGCATGGATATGCCATAAAAGAGGTGCCTGGCATTCACCATCAGGGTGGTCAGGGCGGCGGTCACCAGGGAAGCACCCCCGGTGAAAAGGCCCACGGCAACGTATTGCATAGACCCGGCGTAAATAAAAATACTCATGGCAAGGGTCAGAAGAATGCCGAAGCCGTTGGCCTTCATGATGATGCCGAAGCCGAATCCCAGTACCACATATCCGGTCAAAACCGGCACGGTATCCAGGAAGGCCCGGCGGATGCTTTGCTTCATGAATCGAATTCCTTCCGAATTTTTTATCCATTGTAGCACAGTTTTGGAAAAATGGGAACTCCCCCCTCCAAAGATTATGCAAAGATCCAGGAAATCGCATTGACGAAAGATCTTTTTTTTGATAGAATACAGATACTTTATTTCTGAAAGGAGTTGGCTTCCTTGGATCCGCTACCGCGAAGTAGCAATTGGAACCGTCTGTTTCAAACGCCCCCCGGCGGCCCGGTGATCCTGCGTTTTCTGCTTTAGCACACAAACCGAACGAATCATCACCCAATACATAACGGAGAATTTGAAATGGACATATTCAAGCAACTTTTATTACAATTGATTCTAATCGGTCTCAACGCCTTTTTTGCGGCCACCGAGATCGCGGTCATATCCCTGAATGAAAAGAAGCTGAAGGCCCGGGCGGAGGATGGCGACAAAAAGGCCACCCGCATGCTCAAGCTGGTGGAGGATCCCACCCAGTTTCTTTCCACCATACAGATCGGCATCACCCTGGCGGGCTTTTTGGGCTCCGCCTTCGCCGCAGACAACTTTGCCGAACGGCTTTCCGGTTTTGTGGTGACAACCTTCCAGATTTCTCAGGCCCAAGTCGGGTTGATCGAAACCGTGTCGGTGGTGCTTGTCACCCTGATTCTATCCTTCTTCACCCTGGTTTTGGGTGAACTGGTACCCAAGCGGGTAGCCATGAAGCACAAGGACAAATTGGCCGAATCGGTCTGCGGCATCATTTCCAGCCTTTCGGTGGCTTTGAAACCGGTTATCTGGCTTCTGACAGTATCCACCAACGGCGTTATCCGTCTTTTCGGCATTGATCCCAACGAAAAGGAAGAGACGGTTTCGGAGGAGGACATTGTTTTGATGCTGGACGCCGGGGCCGACGAGGGCAGCCTGGACGAAACCGACATTGAATACATCAAAAACGTGTTCAAGCTGGACGGCATGACCGCCGAGGACGTGATGACCCCCCGAAAAGCCCTGACTTTAATCTCCGCCGACGCCACCCTGGAGGAAATCTGGGACGTGATCGAAGAAGAGGGGTATTCCCGTATCCCCATTTACACCGAAACCATCGACAACATCACCGGGGTGCTCTACTCCCGGGACTTCCTGCTTCATCACAGAAAGCCCGGCTTTACCCTGGAGCAAGCCACCTTTGAACCCACCTTCGTACCCGAAACGGTGCACCTGGATACCCTGTTCCAGGACATGCAGCGAGAGCACAACCACATCGTCATCGTGGTGAACGAATATGGCGAAACTGCCGGTATCGTCACCATTGAGGACATTCTGGAAGAACTCGTAGGAGAAATATGGGATGAGAGTGACGAGGCCGTGGAAGATTTCACCCAACTTTCGGACACCACCTGGCGGGTATTGGCCGGAACCAACATTGAAAACTTTTTCACCCAGTTTGATCTGACCCCCGAGGAGGAAACCGAGGCAGCCACCGTCAATGGCTGGCTTTCGGAACAGTTGGGGGATATTCCCGCCCAGGGTGACAGCTTCGACTTCATGAACCTGAAGGTCACGGTTTCCAAAGCCGACGACGTCATGGCCCAGGAAATTATCGTGGAGCTCCTGCCAACGGAAGGGACCGAAGATTGACCAATTATAAACGCGCCCTCTGCGGGGCGCGTTTTTTTATGTCGTCCAAGGGTACCGGCATTGTCCATTATCTGTACGGATTATGCTCCGTGCGATACTGTCGGGGGGTAACCAGGTATTGCTTTTTGAAAAGCTTGGAAAAATAGTTCACGTCGGAAATACCGCAGTGCTGAGCCACCGTCTGGATCTGCAGATTGGTGGTGGAAAGCAGGTTTGCGGCCTGGTTCAGGCGAAGCTCGGTGACATATTCGGTGATGGTTTTGCCGGTTTCCCGGTGAAATAGATCCGAAAGGTAACTGGCGTTGACGTTCAAAAGCTCCGCCAGGGCAGAAAGAGACAGGTTGACGGTCAGGTCGGATTCCATGCAGGCGATGGCTTGACGTACCGGGGCAGAATAACGCCGCAGGGCGCTCTTTCGCACCAGGCGGCAGTAGGCCCGTACCATCGTTCGCATCAATTCTCCCCCCTCCTCCGGGTCGGTAATCTGCTCCACCCGCCGGGCCATGTCGGATGATGTGACATCCAGGTGCAGGGGATGCACGCCCCCCCGCTCGGCGGCTTTGCGAAGGAGGGTGTTACAGACGATGCAGTAGTT
>SVKS01000029.1 GCA_015068345.1 Oscillospiraceae bacterium | reverse complement strand
GGCTACGAAGTTTCCTCTTTTGCCGCTAACGCTGACGCTCAGTCCGCCCTCATCACCGGCAAGGTTGACGCTTGGGTCATCGACGACCTGACCGCCGCTGAAATGGTAGCTGCTTACAACGAAGAATACCCCGGCGCCCTGGTCATCCTCTCCGAAGCCATGACCACCGAGCCCTACGCCTTCGCTTTCCAGCTGGGCAACGACGACCTGGTTGCTGAAATCAACACCATTCTCGGCAAGCTGGTTGCTGACGGCACCGTAAAGGGCATCTTCGACAAGTTCAACGCTCCCTATACCTCCCCCATTGCATAAATTCGGTTGAAATAATACCGCAAAGGAACTGCTTGACGGGCAGTTCCTTTGCCTGTTTAGGAAAGGAGTCGATTTTCCATGAATGCATGGTTCGACAAGTTATACGAAACCTTTATTGAATCCGGGCTCTACGATCTTCTCTTCGAAGGTGTTTATACCACTCTCCTGATCACTCTGGGAGCACTGCTGATTGGCGTGGTCATCGGCTCGCTGATTGCGGTTGTCAAATATTTTGGCGAGGACGTTCCTGCCCTGAAACCCATTTGTTGGCTTTGTGACCTGTACGTCACCGTGATCCGCGGTATTCCGGTGGTGGTCCTTCTTCTCATTTTCTTCTTTATCGTATTGAAATCCTCTTCCGGTATCGTGGTTGGTATCGTCACCTTTGGTATCAACTCGGGTGCCTACATGGCGGAACTCATTCGAAGCGGACTCAACGCCGTGGATGCCGGGCAGATGGAAGCTGGCCGCAGTCTCGGCATGTCCAAGATCCAGGCGATGGGCAAGATCATCTTCCCCCAGGCCGTCCGTTACATTCTCCCCGCCATCTTCAACGAAATGATCGCCCTTTTGAAGGAAACCTCGGTAGCCGGTTACGTGGCTGTTGTTGACTTTACCCGTGCCTGTAACCTGGTGCGTAACAATACCTACGATGTAGTCAATCCCTTGATGGCCTGCGCCCTGTTTTACCTGATTCTGGTTGTTCTTTTGACTCAGCTTCTCAATCTTCTTGAAAGGAGACTTGCCAACAAATGATTACCGTTAAAAACCTTTCCAAGCAGTTTGGCCACCTAAAAGTCCTCAACGGCATCAACGTCGAAATCAACAAAGGAGACGTGGTCTGTGTCATCGGTCCCTCCGGCTCCGGCAAGTCCACCTTCCTTCGCTGTCTCAACCTCCTGGAAAAGCCTACCGGCGGCCAAATCATCTTCGAAGGTGATGATTTGACCAGTAAAAAGGTCAATTTGAACCTTCACCGCCAGAAGATGGGGATGGTATTCCAGCAGTTTAATCTATTCCCCCACATGTCGGTTCTGGACAACCTGACCTGTGCCCCCATTATGCTCAAAAAAGTCCCCAAAGAACAGGCAGAGACCAAAGCCATGGAACTTTTGGAGCGTGTCGGCCTTGCCGACCGGGCAAACGCCTACCCCAAACAGCTTTCCGGTGGTCAAAAGCAGCGCGTGGCCATCGTCCGTGCCCTGTGCATGGAACCAGACGTCATGCTTTTTGATGAACCCACCTCCGCACTGGACCCCGAAATGGTCGGGGAAGTATTGGATGTAATGAAACAGCTTGCCAAGGAAGGTATGACCATGGTGGTCGTTACCCATGAAATGGGCTTTGCCCGGGAAGTTGCCAATCGCGTACTCTTCCTGGACGAAGGTGTTATCATGGAAGAAGGCTCCCCGGAGGGTATCTTCTCCCACCCCACCAGTCCCAGACTCCAGTCCTTCCTCTCCAAGGTTCTTTGATTTTCACCCGAAAGGATATTTACCATGAACGGATTCTATAACAAACATTTTCTGAAGCTTCTTGACTTCACTCCTGCGGAAATCAGCTCTCTTCTGGAGCTTTCCGCCTCCCTCAAGGCCATGAAGAAGGCCGGTATCCCCCACCGGTACTGCGAAGGTAAATCCATCGCTTTGGTATTTGAGAAGACCAGTACCCGCACCCGTTGCGCTTTTGAAGTCGCCGCCGCCGATCTCGGCATGCACCCGGTTTATCTGGATCCCCAGGGTTCTCAGATTGGCAAAAAAGAAAGTATTGCTGACACCGCCCGTGTTCTGGGCCGCATGTTTGACGGCATCGAATACCGTGGCTTCGGTCAGGAAATTGTGGAAGAACTGGCTAAATACGCCGGTGTTCCGGTTTGGAATGGTTTGACCAACGAATTTCACCCCACCCAGATTTTGGCTGACTTCCTGACCATTCAGGAGCATTGCGGCCCCCTCCAGGGAAAAAAGCTGGTATTCATGGGAGATGCCCGTTACAACATGGCGAATTCCCTGATGGTTGGCTGCGCTAAAATGGGCATGCACTTTGTTGCCTGCTCCAAAGCCAAGTATTTCCCCAATCCCGAATTGATTGAAACCTGCAAGGCCATCGCCGCCGAAACCGGTGCTACCCTTTCTTTCATCGAGGATCCCAAGGAAGCTTGCAAGAATGCCGACGTGATCTACACCGACGTTTGGGTTTCCATGGGTGAACCGGATAGCGTATGGACCGAACGCATCAACGACCTGACTCCCTACCGTGTCACCGAAGAACTCCTTAATTATGCCGGAGAAGACTGTAAATTCATGCACTGCCTGCCTGCCTTCCATGACCTGAAGACCACCATCGGCAAACAGATCCACGAAAAGTTCGGCATTACCGCCATGGAAGTTACCGACGAAGCCTTTGAGGGCAAGCATTCTATCGTATTTGACGAAGCCGAAAACCGTATGCACACTATTAAAGCTGTTATGGCCGCCACTTTGGGAAAGGAGTAATCCCTATGGCATATCTGGTTCTTTCCAACGGAATGGCCTTTCCGGGAATACGTTTTGGCGCTGACATCACCTCCTCCGGAGCGTTGGCTTACACCACCGGTGTGGTAGGATACGCCGAAACCCTCCTGAATCCTGACTATGCCGCAAAAATCATTGTACAATCCTTCCCCCTGATCGGGAACGTGGGAATTGATGCCGAAAGAAGTGCTCTTCCCATCTCTGTAGCGGGCTACGTGGTCCGGGAACTTTGCGATGAGCCCAATCACTTCCTTTGCACCAAGACATTGGATGCCTGGTTGAAGGAACAGGGAATTCCCGGTATTTCCGGGATTGATACTCGCCATCTGGTCCATCTTCTGAAAGCTGATCCCACTTTGACCGCCACCATTACCGATACACTCCCCAATCCCAACTCCAACATGGGAGGCAACCCCAATGCCTAAAGATACAACCATTCGTAAAGTACTCGTCATTGGTTCCGGCCCCATCGTCATCGGCCAAGCAGCCGAATTTGACTATGCCGGAGCACAGGCCTGCCGCGTTCTGCGGGAAGAAGGGTTGAACGTAGTACTGGTGAATTCCAATCCAGCCACCATCATGACCGATCAGCATTTGGCTGATGAGATCTATCTGGAACCTCTGAATCCCGCCACCCTGCGCCGTATCATCGAAAAAGAGCGGCCTGATGCCATGTTGGCTACCCTGGGTGGTCAAACCGGCCTGACCCTTGCCATGCAGCTTTCCAGGGACGGCACCCTGGCCAAGTACGGCGTGCGCCTGCTTGGTACCGACGTGGCCGCCATCGACAAAGCGGAGGACCGGGAGTTATTCCGGGACACCATGAAAGCCATTGGCCAACCTGTTGTTCCCTCCGACGTGGCAAGCGACGTGGAAAAATGCCTGCAGATTGCTTCTGAAATCGGTTACCCTGTCATTGTACGTCCCGCCTTCACCCTGGGTGGATCCGGTGGCGGCATTGCCGATACACCGGAGGAACTGGCATCCATTGCCGCAAACGGGCTGGACCTGTCCCCCATTCGCCAAGTTTTGATTGAACGTTGCATTGCCGGTTGGAAAGAAATCGAATTCGAAACCATGCGTGACGCCGCCGGCAACACCATTGCAGTCTGCAGCATGGAAAACTTTGACCCGGTGGGTGTTCATACCGGTGACTCCATCGTGGTAGCCCCCGCCCTGACTCTGGCGGCAAAGGAATACAACATGCTCCGGGAAGCAGCCCTGCAGATGGTATCCGCCCTGGGAATTATCGGCGGTTGTAACTGCCAGTTTGCCTTGAACCCCGATAGCTACGAATATGCCGTGATCGAGGTTAACCCTCGCGTATCCCGTTCCAGCGCCCTGGCCAGCAAGGCCACCGGCTACCCCATTGCCAAAATTACCACCCGCATTGCGCTTGGTTACACCCTGGACGAAATTCCAAACGATATTACCCAAGCCACCTCCGCCAATTTTGAACCTACCGTGGACTACGTGGTACTCAAGTTCCCCAAGTGGCCCTTCGACAAATTTGTGGGAGCCAGCCGCAAACTGGGTACCCAAATGAAAGCCACCGGTGAGGTCATGTCCATCGGTCAATCCTTCGAGGAAGCCCTGATGAAGGCGGTCCGTGGTGCTGAAATTTCTCTCGATAGTCTGGACGCCGCCCCTATCAGCGACGCTCCCCTGATGGAGCGCCTTGCCGCCCAGGATGACCGTCGCCTTTTCACCATTTACGAGGCTCTGAAAGCCGGGATTACCCCCGAAGAAATTCACGATATTACAAAGATCGACCTCTTCTTCCTATACAAGATCCGTAAGCTCATGCAATTTGATCGTCATCTTATCCATGACGGTCTTTGTGAGGGGGATTACGAAAAAGCCAAACGGTTTGGTTACACCGATTCCCTCATTCGCCGCCTGAGCGGAGCAACCGTGCTTCCCAGCCGTCCCCTGTCCTACAAGATGGTGGATACCTGTGCCGGGGAATACCCCGCTAAAAAGCCCTATTTCTATTCCTGCTTTGATACGGTTTGTGAATCCCGCGCCTTCCTCCGTTCGGGCCGTCCGGTCGTTGTGGTTTTGGGTTCCGGTCCCATCCGTATTGGTCAGGGTATTGAGTTTGACTACAGCTCGGTGCATTCGGTCTGGACCCTGCGCAAGTTGGGTTACGATGTGGTCATCATCAATAACAACCCCGAAACGGTTTCCACCGACTATGATACCGCCGATCGTCTTTACTTCGAACCCCTGACTCCCGAAGACGTCATGAACGTTCTTGAGGTAGAAAAGCCCATCGGTGTCGTAGTGGCCTTCGGTGGTCAAACTGCCATCAAACTGACCCAGTTCCTGGATAAAGCGGGCATCCCCATCCTGGGAACCTCTGCCGAGGGCATCGATATGGCAGAGGATCGGGCCCGGTTTGATGCTCTTCTGGAACAGTTCCACATTCGCCGTCCCCAGGGCATGGGGGTCAACAGTCTGGAAGAAGCTGTGGAAGCCGCCGAAACGCTTGGTTATCCTGTTCTTTTACGTCCCAGTTACGTCATCGGCGGCCAGAATATGCGGATCGTCCGTTCCCGGGCAGAAACCGAAGCCTATATGAATACCATTCTTTCCGGTGGTATTGATAACCCGGTTTTGGTGGACAAGTACATGCCCGGCACCGAACTGGAAGTGGACGTGATCTCCGACGGCGAAAGTGTTCTTATCCCCGGCATTATGGAACACATCGAACGGGCAGGGGTCCACAGCGGCGACTCCATCGCCGTCTATCCCCCCTACAACCTGAACGATTTCTTCCTGAAAAAGATCTGCGATTCCTCCGAAAAACTTGCCCTGGCCCTTGGCACCAAGGGTTTGGTGAACATTCAATACCTCATTTACGAAAATGAGCTCTACGTCATCGAAGTAAACCCCCGTGCCAGCCGCACGGTACCCTACATCAGTAAGGTCACCGGTGTTCCCATGGTAGATTTGGCATCCCGTGTGATGCTTGGGGAAAAGCTCCGGGACATGGGCTACGATTCGGGACTCTGGCGCACGCCCCCCTACTCCGCCATCAAGGTTCCGGTCTTCTCCTTCGAAAAGCTTGCGGATGCAAACTCCATCCTGGGACCCGAAATGAAGTCCACCGGCGAAGTGCTGGGCATCGGCAAAACCATGCCGGAAGCTCTGTTTAAGGGACTTTCCGCTGCGGGCTTCAAGCTCCCCTCTTTGAAAAAGGGAAGCAATACCGGTATTCTCCTGAGCGTAGAAGAAAACGATTACGAGGAAATTCTCGATTTGGCACGTCGTTTCCTGGATCTTGGCATCACCCTGTTTGCCACTCCCGGCACGGCAGATGCCATTGATTCCTTGGGACTTCCGGTTGAAAGTGTAGCCCAGGACGCCCTATTTGCCCTTCTTGAGAGTGAAAAGGTTCATATGCTGGTTTACACCGGTGCCGTGAAAGATGGAACCGTGGGCGACTATACCCTGCTCCATCGCCGTGCCATGCAATTGGGTATCCCCTGCATGACCTCCCTGGATACAGCTGGGGCTTTAGCCGAAATCCTGGAAAGTCGGTTCCGCATCGACAATACCGAGCTGGTGGATATCAACCACATGCGTCCCTGGCGGGAGACCATTCCCTTCACCAAAATGCACTCCTGCGGCAACGACTACATCTTCATCGAAAATTTCGATGGACGGATTTCTTGTCCCGAATCGCTGTGCGTAAATCTCTGTACTCCCCACACCGGCATCGGTGGGGACGGCATCGTCCTGATCGAGCACTCCCGGGTTGCGGATGCAAAGATGCGCACCTTCAACCGGGATGGCAGTGAGGGCCGCATGGCGGGCAACAACATCCGTTGCGTAGCCAAGTACCTTTACGACAAGGGCTATGTTCGTCGGGAAGCCATGACCATCGAATCCTCCTCTGGTGTACATCGCCTGCGGGTCTACACCCGGGATGGTAAAGTCACTTCGGTCACCGCCGACATGGGCAAAGCAGATTTTACCCTTTCCTCCCTTCCTGCCGTCGGCAATGAGGAACGCTGGGTATCCCATCCCCTGAAGATTGGCGACGAAACCTTTGGTGTAACCTGCCTTTCTGTGGGGAATCCCCATTGTGTGGTATTTACCGATGCCATCGACCGGTTGGACCTGGAAGAGCTTGGCCCCAAGTTTGAATATGCCCCCTGTTTCCCCGAGCGGGTCAATGCCGAATTCGTCCGAATTTTGGGCCGCACCCACCTGCGTATGCGGGTTTGGGAACGGGGTAATGGAGAAACCATGGCCTGCGGCACCGGTGCCGCCGCTGCGGCGGTAGCTGCTTGCGAAAACGGATTCTGCCCCACCGACACCGATATCACCGTCACACTCAAGGGCGGCGACCTGATCTGCCGGGTGTCCGGTGACCACGTTTACCTCACAGGTAACGCCGTCACGGTATTCGAGGGTAGTTTTGAAATTTAACAAGAAAAAAAGAATCGAGCTGAGATCCATCAGCTCGATTCTTTTTTCTTGACTCTTTACCCCCATTGTGATATGATAGCGATACGAGTATCCCAATTTGAATATTTTTGCATTTTATTTCTTCGAATTTTGTCCAATTGCATCTAAACGGCATCTTTTTGGCATCAAGGAGGGCTTTATGAAAGCACATATCATTTACCGCATTCCGGCACTTTTTCTTTGTTTTTTTCTGCTTACAGCCCTTTTCTCAGGTTGCGGCAAAAACGAATCAACCGAATCTCTTTCCTTCATGGAAAACTCGTCTATTCCGGAAGGGTCTGCTCAATCGGATGAGTTTTACTACGACGTGACCCACGTAGAATTATCCGACTATGACGAGATTCTATCTGTCATCCCCCATGAGGATACGACTCAGCTTCTTTGCTACAACAACAGCGGTAGCCATCTTGTGACCCTGGATGCAAACTACCAGGTTGCTACTTCTTCGCCGACTCCAATTGAACGCACCCATGCGCTAACGATTTCCGAAAATCAACAATTTTCCATTGCAAAATCCACCAATTCCGATGGCATTTATCGGTTTCACGCCTACCAGGATGACCAGGTTCTTTGGGAATATCCTGACCTTGGTCACCTTATTCCCAAATCCATCCTTACAGCAAACGGATCTGTCTATACTTGCTTTATTCCTCCCAAGCGTTCCGATACTTGGCTGGATTACGATAAGAGCGCGCTTTTTGTAAACAATCGTCAGATTATCCTGCCGGAAGAAACGGCAGATGGCAAGCGTTATCGTGTCATTGATCTTATGCTTATGGATGAGATCCCCTATGCTCTTTTTGTCGAATTATCCAACAGTGAGAATCAATGCACTCTATACCTTCTCCCCATCAATGCCGAGACCACTCACCTTATTCCCAACGATGAACCCCGTTCTGTTAGCTTCGATCAAATCGACCGCAATGCCTTCTCCAATTCACCCGACGGAATGCTTTCGGTAATAGGAGACACCATTCAGCTGTATGCTAACGAAGAATATCGTGAGATCTGCAATCTGACGCTTCTCGGTATCACGCCCTCTGATGTAAGCGGTCTTTTTATCAATGACGATGGCAAGCTAATTGTTCTCCAGACCAGCTCCGTCTCAATCATAACCCAAATGTTTGGTTCCCGTCCCTTCCGTGAAGTCATTATCGGCAAGATTGGTGAGCTTGGTGACTTTTCTTCGGGCTATGACGACGTTGTGCAATATCTCAATTATCAGAATGGGCCTTATCGATATCGAATCAAATCCTATCGCAGCATTGAAAATCTGAATCTTGCGATTCTTAGCGGAGAGGTAGACCTGATCTGCAATGGATATGAGTCACCCGATATGTTCCTCAACTTTGTAAAACAGGGTATTCTTCGCCCTATGGATACTTTGGTTCCGGAACTTTTTGAGGACGCTCTGCTTCTCGACAATGTGATTTCTGCCGTCCGAATTGACGGTAAATGCTATTATATTCCACGTTCCTTTTCCCCTCTCGGGTTATCGATACCTGTTTCTTCTTTGGGCTCCGTTACCGAATTTTCCAGCATGGATGAATTATTGGACTTTTTGGATTCGGTGGATCAAACTATTTTCAACGACACCTCTCGTACCACCTTCTTCCAAACGCTCCTTCTCTGCGGCATGGAACATTGGGTTGATTTTGAAAACCATACAGCTTCCTTTACCGATGATTCTTTCGAAAAATTCTTGACCCTTTCCTCCCGTTGTCCCGGTTCTAATTCTAATGGAAACGGCATTTCTTCCTTCAACTCCTTAGACTTCGACTACGTATACACCGCAGGGGGCGATATCGATAAGGGGCTTTGTGAAAAGCGCCCAATCATCATACCGACAGATACCTCCGCCCACTTGGCTTTTCATGCATACGATAATATTGGAATCGTTGTCAATGGGCCAAACCCGGAAGGAGCGATACAGTTTGTTCGGACGGCATTCACAAAAACCTCCCCACCTCGAATTACCGGGACTTTTTCTGGTCCGAAATCCCACAGCGTTTCGATTCGTTCCAAAGACATTGCCAACTATTATAAGTCTCCTCAGGAGCAATGGAATTACTTCGGCCAATGGTTAATGACCCATGCCACCTCCGCCGACCACATTATACGCGGGGATGTAATCATAGATATTGTAAGCGAGGAATCCGCAAGCTATTTTTCGGGACACATCACCGCTGAAAAGGCCGCCGAATACATCCAGAATCGAGTCTCCATCTATCTTGCTGAGCAAAGCTAACTTACAAAAGGCCACCGTCTCCTTTTGGGAAACGGTGGTTCTTCTATTTTTTTAGAATACGATAAAGCAGGCCCGCATGGCTTGCAGGGTGAATTCTTCCCCGGCGGCCACCTGGTACACCGATCCGTCTTCCGGATTCCATACTTCGGCTTTTTCGTAGGCATCGTGGGCGAAGGTCATGGGAACGTCCTGGCGGTTTTGGTTCACAAGCATCCAGAATTCCTTCCCATCCCGGATATATCGGCTTTTCAAAATAGCCATTCCCGCCGAATCCAGACGGAAGGTGTGCTCTGCCTTTTCCAGTTCGGCAAGGATCTCACTTTCTCTCACCGGGGTAAAATCGGTACGCGCTTCCCGTTCCACCGGCATGACAGTACCAAATGCGGGAACCTTTTCGGAAAAGAGAACGGTGACCCCCTTATCCCGAAGCTTCCGAAGGGCTTCGTAGGCATCGTCGTACATAACGTCAATACCCGGAATGATGATCATCTTTACCTCATGACCCGAAATGGCAGGCACTTCCCCATCCAGGGCATCCACCAGGTCATCCCAGTCGGCGTAGTAGAAGTCGTAGCCTGCTTCGTAAATGGCTTTGGTCAGGGCGATGGTGGCTTTGTCTGCCTGGGTCTCCTCCCCGGAGAAGGCGGTGGTTTGGGGTACCATTTTGGCCTGTACGTCCTCTACACCGTAATATACAAAGGTATGGGTATCGTTGGTCACCCCGTCCAGCATGGTACCCAAACGACCTACGTAACGATTAAACTGCCGGGCCTGAGCTCTTGTCATAATTCCGGTGTTGCCAGCCAGCTTTTCAGGATCGTATTCCTTGAAATTGGAAGAGAAATAGGAGTGGGTCACCCGCACACCGCCCAAATAAAGGATTCCCATGACAGCGGTCATGTTTTCCACCGGGTCCTTCATAAACTCCTCATGGTGGAAGAAGGGACAGATCTCCACCATCATGCCGTTGGTTCCCTTCTTCCGGGCAACGATCTGGGGATGCTTCACCGTGTTGTAGGAAAACACCTCGGGGTAACAGCACAGCACGTCAAGCCCCGGATAGTCCGCCTGGCGCATAACTTCAATGTTGGAACCGTAATCCTTTACGTGACCAACCATCGTTTCTTCGCCAAGATAATGCCCGGAAAACCTTCCGCCGTGTTCCCGGCACCATGCCGAAAGCTGGGCGGAATACGCCCGTGCCACAAGTTTTCCCACCAGGCGGTAGAAATTGATACGGGTGGGATATGCGTCATTTCTTCCCTCAAACAGCAACGGCAGCGTGGGAAGAATGCTTTCACCGTATTCCGCTTCATACTCTTCAAAAATACCATCCACATACGGAGCAAGGGCATAAGGCCAGGATTCATAGGGACGGGCATAGCCAACCTGTAAGCTCGGTTCGTCGGTAAATACGCCTTTTGCTCTGCGAAAAGCATCCGGAACTCCTTTGGCGATGGGTTCCAGCATCAGTTCAATAAACCGCTTGATGGCATCCGGATTCATAATATTCACGTAGCGGGAATAGGAGGAAACGTTATGGGTGCAGTGGGACCCTTCATAGGCCGGCTTTACACAAAATACGAAGAAAGCCTGCTTTTCTGCAAGATCGGTTTCCACAAAGGTATCGGTAAACGGGACCGATTCCATGCTCTCATACACCAGAAACGATTCGTGCATTCCCGGCGTGATCATATCATACTTGGCGGCCCAAACAATCTTATCCGACTCGTCATCCAGGTGAAATTTCACGTGCCGCGGTTCATATGCCACCATACGGCGCATATAAAAACCCTTGGCTTCCAGTTCCGGGTGTCCCACCAGGGTTTCGCCGCCGGCATAACCTGACGGATATCCCTTTTCGTCATAAATCCAGAAATCAAGGCCCCTCTCATCCAACTCTGCAAGCAAATTCTTGAATTCCCTTGCATTTTCGGGATAACCGGCATACCAGTTATCATAGGAGGGATTGGTAACGACGCCGCCAAAACCATAATCCTTGATGGCATCCATCAAAATCGTCCGGTCTTTGGGCCATGCGTGCATCATAGGGTTCACGCGATGTTGCTTTTCGGGATTTTTCCATTGTTCCAGCGCGATTTTCATTTGCTTATGCCGTCCTTTCTTTCAGATTGTGATTTCATTGTATCATGTTTGCAGGAAAGAAACAAGAGCTTTATACGAAAAAATCCCCCTCCGGATCTGTATCCGGAGGGGGATAAATACAAGCGATATTGAATGATTACTTGTTGAGAGCCTGGTTGATGGCTACAGCAACAGCAACGGTAGCACCGACCATGGGGTTGTTACCCATGCCGATGAGACCCATCATTTCGACGTGTGCGGGAACCGAGGAGGAACCGGCAAACTGAGCGTCGGAGTGCATTCTGCCCATGGTATCGGTCATGCCATAGGAAGCGGGACCGGCAGCCATGTTATCCGGGTGGAGGGTACGGCCCGTGCCACCGCCGGAAGCGACGGAGAAGTACTTCTTGCCCATTTCGATGCATTCCTTCTTGTAGGTACCTGCAACAGGATGCTGGAAGCGGGTGGGGTTGGTGGAGTTACCGGTGATGGAGATGTCAACGCCTTCCATGTGCATGATGGCAACACCTTCGCGAACGTCGTCAGCGCCGTAGCAACGGACAGCAGCGCGGTCGCCGTCGGAGTACTTGTATTCCTTCACGATGGAAACTTCACCGGTGAAGTAATCAAACTGGGTCTGAACGTAGGTGAAGCCGTTGATACGGGAAATGATCATAGCGGCATCCTTGCCAAGACCGTTGAGGATAACCTTCAGCGGGGTCTTACGAACCTTGTTGGCGTTGTTGGCGATCTTGATAGCGCCTTCAGCAGCAGCAAAGGATTCGTGGCCAGCCAGGAAGGCAAAGCACTTGGTTTCCTCGGAAAGGAGCATAGCGCCCAGGTTACCATGGCCGAGACCAACCTTGCGGCTTTCGGCAACAGAACCGGGGATGCAGAAGGCCTGCAGGCCGATACCAACGGCTTCAGCGGCTTCAGCGGCGGTCTTAACGCCCTTCTTGATGGCGATAGCGGCACCAACGGTGTAGCTCCAGCAAGCATTTTCGAATGCGATGGGCTGGGTTTCCTTCACGATGGTGTAGGGGTCAATGCCGACAGACTTGCAGATTTCAGCGCATTCTTCCACGCTGGAAATGCCGTATTCAGCCAGAACAGCATTAATTTTGTCAATTCTTCTTTCGTAGTTCTCAAACAGTGCCATTCGTTGTTGCCTCCTCTCTTATTCTTTTCTCGGGTCGATGTACTTGAAAGCATCCTTGAAGCGGCCGTAGGTGCCGGTAGCAGCCTTGATGGCTTCGTTGGCGTCGGTGCCCTTCTTGTAAGCTTCCATGACCTTTCCAAGGTGTACGAATTCGTAACCAATGGTCTGGCCTTCTTCGTCAAGAGCGATGCGGGTTACGTAACCTTCGGCGATTTCCAGATATCTGGGGCCCTTGGCCTTGGTGCCGAAGCTGGTACCGACCTGGCTTCTCAGACCCTTACCAAGGTCCTCCAGGCTGGCGCCGACAGGCAGACCATCTTCGGAGAAGGCGGTCTGGGTACGGCCGTAAACGATCTGCTGGAACAGCTCTCTCATGGCGACGTTAATGGCGTCACATACGAGGTCGGTGTTCAGGGCTTCCAGGATGGTCTTGCCCGGCAGAATTTCGGAGGCCATGGAGGCGGAGTGGGTCATACCACTGCAGCCCAGGGTTTCCACCAGAGCTTCCTCGATGATACCTTCCTTAACGTTAAGGGTGAGCTTGCAGCAACCCTGCTGGGGAGCGCACCAACCGATACCATGGGTCAGACCGGATACGTCGCTAACCTGCGTAACCTTAACCCACTTGCCCTCTTCGGGAATCGGAGCAGGACCATGATTTGCGCCTTTGGCGACACAACACATTCTTTCAACTTCGCTTGTGTAGTTCAAAACAGTAGACTCCTTTCACATATATGCCATGAAACGAAGAAATTTCCGTTCTTTGGCTCCTTTACCGTTTTATTATACCACTTGAGCCCCTGTTTGTCAATCATTCGACAACCGAATTCCTGCCCGAAAACAGAAAAACCCCCTGCCGTAATACGGGCAGGGGGACGATGTTCGGTTCAGCTTGCTAAATTAGCCCTGTTCCTTCATCTTGGCGAAGCATTCGCTGCAGTAAACCGGGCGATCGGTCTTGGGTTCGAAGGGAACCTTAGCTTCCTTGCCGCAAGCAGCGCAGGTAGCGGTGAAGTATTCACGAGGACCGCGGGTAGCGTCCTTGCGCTTAGCTCTGCATTCCTTGCATCTCTGGGGCTCGTTCTGGAAGCCGCGTTCTGCGTAGAATTCCTGTTCACCAGCGGTGAAAACGAATTCAGCGCCGCATTCCTTGCATTTGAGTGTCTTGTCCTGGTACATGTGGTAAACCTCTCTCTTTTTTAGCCCCAACGGGTCAAACCCGATGTCAGATGCGAAAGCACGCTTCGTCTTCCGCGGGATTGCTCTGCCAAGGCCCTATGATAATATATGCATAACGGCTTTGCCGTTTATGCCTGATTCAGTTTCGCCCGGATCTTTTCCGATTTGGATCGGATTCGATACATGGCATTGTTGACCGCCTTTTTGGGAACCGAAATAGCTTCTGCCATTTCGTCAAAGCTCAATCCATCCAAGTAGGCAGAAAGAACCTTCTTTTCCAATGGAGAAAGGACCATTCGGATTTCCTCCACCAAACGAGCCACCTCCACCTTGGAGATCACATCTTCTTCCACACCCGGAGAACATATCGCCTCTACCCATTCATCCACGCTTTCGAGTGGCATTACACCTTCCCGGGGAATGTCTTTTTTGCGAAGATTGCTTTGCAGTGCCCGATTCAGTTCGTGCAACACACACACCTTTGCGTAAGCACCAAAAGGAGTTTCTCGCTCGCTCTGATAACTGCGAATGGCTTTGATGAGACCCAAGGTCCCCTCCTGGATAAAGTCCTCGCTCTCCCATCCCCACAGATAAAGCGGTCGGGACAGGGAACGAACCAAGGGAAGATAACGCCGCACCAGCTCGGCTTCAGCCTCAGCGGCCGACTCACCCGATCCCTGTGCAACTGCCAACAGGGCTTCGTTTTCTGCGGCATCATTATATGCTTCCATGCGTTCCTGACTCATACAAGCAACCTTTCTGCCGTATAAATACCCTTAGCGTTCAACGATAACTATTATGCCACAATATTTGGTTCATTGTCAAGCTTTATTTTGCAAAACTTACAAAATTGGCGTTTTATTGCAATTCGGGCAAGGGTTTTTGTGCAACTTTCTTGATTTTTGATCTTGATCCCCTTTTCAGACTCTTTTTTCCCCTGATATGTGTTATTCTATTTGTGAAAGGAGGCACTATGACCTACTTCATCTATGCTGATGACACATTATTTTTGAACACCGTTATCAACTACTTTCTTCTCTTAGGCACTCTTCTTCTGACCCGTCTGCCCGTTCGGCGACTGCGGGTTCTTCTTTCCGCTTTTTTATCGTCGCTCTATTCTCTTTTTGCTCTTCTTCCCACATACGCCTTATTCTACATACTTCCCCTTCGTTTTGCTTTTGCCTTTCTTTTTGTCTTTCTTGCCACCGGTTTTCAAAAGCGGGCCATTCGTGCCGGATTTCTTTTCATTTTTCTCTCCCTGCTCTTTGGCGGAATCATTTCTGCCATGACCTGGATTTCCCACTCCTCCTCTTTTCTCACCCTGTCCCACGGCGTATACCTGCCTTCCACCCTTCGTGTTGCGGCGGTCATTTCCGCCCTGCTCTACTACGTAATTCTGCGCTTTTTCAAATTGCTTTTGCCACCAACCGAAGCTGCCATTCGGCAAATCACCTTGCAAAACGGTTCTTCGAAATACTCCCTTTCGCTTCTTGTGGATACCGGTTCCCAGCTTTACGATCCCATCCGAAATACCCCTATCCCCGTGGTGGAGAAATCCTCTTTGCGGGGGTATTTCACCGAAACCGAATATCAAATTCTCATTTCTCATACCCCTGTTGAAGCTCTTTCCCTTCTTTCCCCAAGTCCACATCACTTCGGTCTGTTGCCCATCACCACCGCAAGCGGCAGTATCCTTCTTTTAACCTTTCGCTCCTTTTTACAACAAGGCGAGGAATCCTGTTTCTCCCCTTCCACGATCGCCC
Organism: Oscillospiraceae bacterium; assembly: GCA_015068345.1. GTDB lineage: Bacteria > Bacillota > Clostridia > Oscillospirales > QAMX01 > RUG11797. Next base: position 6,899 of record SVKS01000029.1, on the reverse strand, counting down.
TTTCCGAGGGGACGATTTCTCCCCGGGAAGGCATTGATGGCGTAATCGGAATCTGATCCTGGAGGTATTTATGATTTTCATTTTTCTGGTTCTTTGGCACAAACTTCGCCATTTTTTCATTCCCGTCCAATCTCTTTACTATATCGGTAACGGTCGCAGTATGCCCCCTCCCCTGACAGCCGAGGAGGAAGCCGCATTGCTGGAACGTTATCCCGATCCGGAGGTAAAAGAGATTCTGATCGAACGAAATCTGCGGCTTGTTGTATATCTTGCCCGAAAATATGAGTCCAGCGGTACGCCTCTCGAAGATCTTGTTTCTATCGGTACCATCGGTTTGATCAAAGCAATCCATACCTTTCGCCCCGACAAAAACATCAAGCTTGCCACCTATGCCTCCCGTTGCATTTCCAATGAAATCCTTATGCACCTGCGAAAAATAGCACCTCTGCGAAGCGAAGTATCCCTGGACGATCCCCTGAAGGTAGACGGGGATGGGAACGAACTCCTTCTTTCCGATATACTCGGGACAGAGGAAGACCTGACCGAACGTCCCTTGGAGGAGAGTTCAGAACGGAGCCTTTTGCGAAACGCCGTAAACCGTCTGCCATCCCGGGAACGAGCGATCATCTCCCTTCGTTTTGGTATGAATGCCCCACGGGAATTAACCCAAAAAGAGGTGGCTGACAAAATGGGGATTTCTCAATCCTATATATCGCGATTGGAGAAAAAAATCGTTGCCAAGCTTCGCCGTGAACTTGACAAGGTAATGTCCACATGAAGAAAGGGCGACCCCGAAGGGTCGCCCTTATCATTTTGCATTTAGATTTTGAAACGGAAGAGACTGGAACGGGCGGCGGCATAAACATAGTCGCCGGAAACCGCCAGCGCTGCGGGACGCAGAGCTACTTCGATGGTCTTTTCGTAGTTGCCTTCCTTGTCGAAGACCATGATATGCCCATCGGCCACGAATACCTTGTCACCCACGGCAATGCCCTGTTCACCGTTTTCGGCAAAGAGAACCGGATTCTTAAGCCAACCATGCTCATCCACATCGAATTTGTAAGTACGGCGATAGTATTCATCCACCGAGAAGAAGGTTTTGCCCGGTTCTGCCATAGCCAGGCTATTGGCCCGGATCAGATCATAGGTATCGGGAATCACTGTCTTGCCATCCAAAGCCAGGAAACCTTCCTCTGTCTGGCGAATGGTGCTTTCCAGCCAGTCATTGTTGTTTCTCCAACGGTTGGCCGGATGCCAGACCCGTTCGGGTTTCACATCAGCCATTTTGCAGGTTTCCAGCATGGTCATGGTTTCCATGGGATCTTCGGGATCCATGGAGAAAACCCGGATATCGTTACCGGTGAAGCCATACCACTTGCCGTAGTCGGTGCCCTCATTGCCTGCGGGGGGCATATAGCGTTCGGGCTTGCCGTTCACCATCATGCCGCGCTGGGGCATATATTCGGTCACCATCAACAGACGGTCTTCGGTATCCACTGCCAGGGACAGGGGCTTGAAGGGGGTATCCAGCAGGATTTCCGCACGATCTTCCGCCACATTCCAACGGTAAATCCGCTTGCGGTGGTCATCGGCAAAGTACACGTTACCCTTGGAGTCGGTGGCCATGCCATCGATGAATTCAAATTCACTGGCAATTTCGCCGGGCAGATAACGCTTGCCCTTACCACTGCCGTCCAGGGTCAGCTTGGCAAGTTCCCAAGGACGGACTTCCAGGTGACGGGTCACGTCATAGAGGGAATTGTCCATGGTGAGCTTCACCTGGGTGAAGTTATGATACCCGAAGAAGGTGATGTTCTTGGAATTCCAAACCAGGCAGGCATACTTCCAGGGATTGACCAGCCAGATAACACGGAAGGTGTAGAAGTTGGCGAACTTCATATTTTCGCAGTCCACAATTTCCAGGGGCTGGCAGTAGGAGGATTCGCAAATTTCTTCTTCCAGCTGCAGGCAGATTACGTTCCAGTTCTTCACCTTACGGAAACGGACTTCGTTACGAACGTGGTGTTCCACCGAAACCATGTAAATAGCACCGGGAACGTCGGTTTCTTCCACCAGGATACCGCTGGAGGCATAGGGAGCAGCACTCCAGCAATCATAGATGACGCCGCCGCCACCCCGTACCCACAGGGAGGGATACATGCTGTCCCACTTGCGGCTTTCGTCCAGGTCGGCGGTGTGAGAGGCGTTGTAAGCTCCTTCCCGCTGACCGTTGGGATCGATACTGCCGTGGCCGCCAACAAATTTTACGTCATTCAGGAAGGAGGTGGCACCCGACTGCCACTTCAGGCAGACGGCACGCGCATTCTTTCCGCCGGCATTCAGACCAACACCCGAAATGATGTTGTCACCGCCCTTGGGGGTTACCAACATGGGTACCGGACCGCCGATGAAGGAGAAGGCTTCGGTGTTGTCCTTCACTTCGATCTGGGTCATGATGGGATGGAGACCGATGAGTTTGGTATCTTCTTTCAAATTGAGCGTGTTGGTGACTATATAGCGTCCTTGCGGCAGGTAGATCACTTCATACTGATCGATCAGGGCCTGCAGGGCAGCAGTTACGTCGGTCTTACCATCGGCAACTACACCATGCTGGGAAGCATTCACCCAGCTCTCCACGGCGGGCAGATCACGAATCTTGGAATTGGCAGGAATCAGGAAACGACCGGCGGGAACAGCCTTCCAGGTCAGAGCAGTATGGGCGGTAGCAGTCATCTTTTCCATGGTGTAGCCATGGGTGAAATCCTTTACCTTGTAGATTTCAGCCGGGGCTTCCAGTTTGACCTTGCCACTATAGGTATCCACAGCAACAGGAACCTTGCGGAAGATCGAGGATTCGATGTGATAGCTGGCGTAGCTGGACATTTCCACATCCATCAGGAGGGCGGCGTCGGTGATGTTATCAAAGGCGCAGTCTTCGGCGTAAAGTTTTTCAGCAAAGCCCTCGTAAACCTTCACCGCCACCGGCATATCCTTGAAGGTGCAGTTCGCCAGAGTCAGACCGGCTTCCCGGGTCTTGATGCCGGCGACCTTCTGTCCTTCGAAGGCACAATCCATCATGGTGAACTGCCAGGAGGGGGAAGAACGGGTGGTGTAAATGCCGTATTCGCCGCCCTTGAAGCAAACGTGGTCCATGGCGTTACCGGTATCAAAAATACCGGCCTTGGCATCATTGATGGTGATTTCCACACGGGAAATGAAGGAGTGCTGGGCGTAGTGGGCACGCATGGCAACCGCATTGGTGTTGCCGTGGCCCATGTCGATATTTACGTTCCACAGGGCAGAATAGAAGGTACCGGCGTTGGCGTCAAAAATCGGACGGCCTGCTTCGGGTTTACGGCCAACAAACCACAGCAGGTAGGTAGCTTCCCCCTTATCCCCTTCCATCGGGGTAGCCAGGGCTTCGCAGTTGTCCACCAGGCGGAACACCGGGCGCTTTTTACCCCACCCGATCACACGGATGCCGGTGGGAATGTAGATGGTGCGGTTGAGGATGTATTCTCCCTCTTCCACAAATACGATACCTTCCCCCAGCTTATCGTTTACCAGGTTAATGGCATCCTGCAGGGCTTCGGCATCATCCCTCCCCTTCATAGGAGAAAGATAGATAGCCTTGGGGTCGCGAATACGGGTCTTGAAGATCGATTCACTCTTGTACATATATGCCTCCTAAATATTTTTTTAGCAAGATTCAGCTTTCCGGACCTTTTTCCTGGCATTCAATAAGAGAATGGCTCCCAGAATCAAAGCAATACCCAGAAGTTTGGTCGGGGTTACGTCCTCGTGATATACCAGAATTCCCAGAATGGCCGCCACCATGGGTTCGGCGGTGGCAAGCACCGATGCCCGGGATGCCTCCATATCACGAAGCCCCAATGTATAAAGTAAATACGGAATTGCTGCAGTAACAATTCCCATGGCAACCGCCGTCACCATGGCAGAGGATCCCCCTGAAATCAGAACCGGAATCTGTTCTGTGGGGTTTGAAATCAATAGAGATACGATCCCGGCAATGGTGAAGGTGTAAACCGTCACGGTAAAGGGATGATAGCGTTTCAGAAGCACCACACCGAAAATGCTGTATAGGGCATAGGCAAAACCGGAGCCAAGTCCGGTGAGAATACCAAAGGTGGTAGCGCTTCCCGCCATTCCCGCCACCAGTACACACCCGGCAAAGGCCAGCACCAGGGCGATCAGTTTCTTCGATGTCAATTTTTCCTTGAAAAGCAAGCAGGACATCAGCATGACGAAAATGGGGGCTGTATAGAGAAGGATAGCCGCAACCCCCATGGAAGTCGCATTGATGGATGTAAAGTAGAGTACGCTCATGGCCACCACCGAAAAGACAGCCGATGCCACAAACCACCCCAGATCCCGAAGTCTGATCTTGAGTTTGCTCCGATCGATAATCAAAAAGCCCAGGATCATCACAAATGAGCCTGATGTCAATCGGAACGCCGTAATGGAAAGACTGGACAGCCCCAAAGCCGCCAGGCTTTTTACAAACAAGCCCATACTACCCCACAGGATTCCCGCAATCAAGACCCACAGGGGCGCAAACCGTTTCACGCTTTATTCTTCTCCTTTTTCTTGATAAAGCTTTCGGCACCCACCAGGATGTTCCGATCCCGGGGATAGCTTAGTACCGACATGGCCTGGTGGAAGGGCATAAAGTGGCCCACAGCCACCTCTTCCTTTTGGAGCACCACCTGCTGATCATCCTCCTGGTGTGCCAGGAAATAGATAACCCGCTTTTCAATGGTCTTGTCCACCACGTAATGGCTTTCCCTACGAAATCCGGGAACGATTTTGGGAGTCAAGCCGGTTTCTTCCTTGATTTCCCGCATGGCGTTTTGTATCAAGGTCTCCCCGGCTTCCCGGTGCCCCTTGGGGAATCCGGTGTGGCCCTTCACCGCCCGGATCACCAGATATTCTCTTCCTTTTTTTCCATTTCGGTAGATGATCGCACCACAGGAAAGCTCGCAACGGGCTGTAATCCGGATAGGACCCGGATATTTGTCCGCATGGATGCGGCGGGCCAGATCGGCCTGATCCGATCGATCCCCCTCCCTGCCCAAAATGGCAAGAACGCCGTCAGCATATTCCATGTATCCCAAAAGCACATTTCCCCCCAGGGAAACAGTTGGAACCTTCTCTTCATCCAATTGCAAATACTTTTCCTGATCAGTTTCTACCGATTGGCCGAGCAATGCTCGCAGTTGCCGCTGTACCTGACCTATCTTAATCATGTCTACCTCGGTTTCCCAGGCGCCTTAGCGTCAGATCGTTTTTACTTATTATAGTATAAGCCGTGCAGGTTGTCAAAGCTTTTCTTCCAATCCAAGCCATTTTTCTCTTGCGGATTTTTTGACAACATGCTAAAATACCCCTGTGAAAGGAGGGACGTTCCCTTGAATCTTCTCATGCATACCTGTTGTGCCCCCTGCTCCATCACCTGCATCGATACCCTTCGTCAAGAAGGCATCGAGCCGGTATTACATTGGTTCAATCCTAATATTCATCCCTACACCGAATATCGTGCCCGCCGGGACACGCTGACGGATTATGCTGCCTCCATCCATTGCAAACTGGTTTTGGAGCATAACTACGGCCTTCGGGACTTTCTCCAAGAAACAGCGGAGGATATCCGTTTTGGCAAGCGCTGTATACCTTGCTACGATATGCGCCTGCGGGGCAGCTTTGCCTTTGCCGCCGCCAACGGATTTGACGCCGTTACCACCACTCTTTTGGTCAGCCCCTACCAAAACCGGGACGCCATCCTTGCTGTAGGGGAACGCCTGGCAAACGAAACCGGCATAGCCTTCCTCCCCTACGACTTCCGCCCCCGCTTTCAGGAGGGCCAGGAAAAAGCCCGGGAATTGGGACTATATATGCAAAAATTCTGTGGTTGCATCTTCAGTGAAGAGGAGCGTTACAGCAAAAAGGCCCAAAAAGCCTTGAAAGCTCAGCGCCTTGCGGAACTCCAGGAAGGCCTATGATTTTTTGCAATTTTTCCAAAAATAATGCTTGACTTTTTTCTCTCTTTATGGTATCATATCTCTCGTGGTCAAGAAACAGGCCCGTAAGTTCATAGTTTCACCCACGACCAGATGGAGAAGTCGCGTAGTCCGGTCGAGCGCGCACGATTGGAAATCGTGTAGGCGTCAAAAGCGTCTCGAGGGTTCGAATCCCTCCTTCTCCGCCACAAAAGTCCGAAACCGTTAATACAATGCGGTTTCGGACTTTTATTTTTTTCCTAATAAACAGCCTTGTAGCACAACGAGTTCTGGCAACAGGGGGTTCAAATTGAGCCTCTTGCTGCCAGAACTTTTTTGCTTTTCGGGGAAATTCATATATTTTTATGATTTTCAAGTGAACCCCCTACCGAGGAATAATTTGATTGTATGGGGAATAATTTGAGAGTTCAAAGGAAAAATATGATAGTTCAGCGGCTCAAAAAGCATTACCGAAATCGGACTTATTGGTGTAGTGCCTTTTTCACTTGTTAGTAGAAAGGCTCTCCTCCCACGCCTTGTGAGCCAGATGCCACTTTTCACTATGGGCACCCAATGCGCCGATCTGTCTGGGATGTGCCAACGGCAGAACCTTGATAGTCTTGCCGTTGATAACTGTTTCAGTAGCATTGCCGTAGCCGTACAAATCCACATATTCACCGAGTGTGGAATATGGCACATCTGCCACCTTGCTGAGGTACTGTGCGATTGGAATATCTCCAAGCAGGACCAGCAGGTCAGCTTCAGACCGCATCAGTTCTTCTGTAATTTCGGCACTTCTCTTTTTGTCGCAGAAAGCGGACGGACGGTTCGGAATAGTCACAGGATTCAAGCCGTACTGCTCGATTAAGGGATTATAGCGTTCCT
>SVKS01000028.1 GCA_015068345.1 Oscillospiraceae bacterium | reverse complement strand
CCGAAAGCGATGCCGTCTTCCCAGGTGGGTGTAGTGGAAGTAGTCGTACTCCATCTTGCCCTTGCAGCGAGGGCAATAGTAGGCATCCTGGAAGACGGCATCGCTTTCGGAGGTAGAGTCGTCATTCTTCGCCATGCCAAAGTAGATGCTCTTGTTCCCCGCCGAAGCCAGATTGCTCACCAGGGGGTCATCCGCATTCAGAAGCAGGGTTGCATCGGGGATTTCCTTCACCGCATCGTAAATGGCGTCGTAGATTCGGTAGGGGTGGCCGTTACGGGTAAGCTGGTCCCGGTAGAGGTTGGTCACCGCAAACAGGGTGGGCTTGATGTGACGGAAGGTGAGCCGGGCAAAGCGCTCGTCACTTTCCAAAAGCACCAAATCCCCCTTCACTTTGCCACCCAGGGTGGCGTGGTTCAAAAGCATGGTGGTAACCCCTTCGATCTGGTTACTGCCTTCCTTGTTGTAAACCACCTGTTTGCCGGCCTTTTGCAGGACACGGGCTACCATTTCCACGGTGGAGGTCTTGCCATTGGAGCCGGTCACCGCCACAATGTCCTTCGGCAGGGTCAGGCGGGAAAGAATGTTGGGACAAAGCTTCAGAGCAATGGCTCCGGGCAGGCTGGACCCCTTGCCCACCAGACGGCCCACAAAGGAAAGAATTTTACATGCCAAGATGGTGATGAATTTCATAACTTCTCCTTCTTTCAGGATTTCTTGTGCTCTATTATAGCACCCTTCCCCATTCATTGCAAGAATCGGCTATGGAAAATTCAGCATAACCGTGCTATAATGAATGCAAAACTTGTAAGGAGGCTTCTCCATGTCTGCTATCGAACAAACCGTTCTTTCCTCCATCACCCGTGAAATCGCTGCTCTCCCCGGTCAGGTGGGCTTTTACTACAAAAACCTGGCCACCGGCCACACCGCAGGTTACCGGGCAGAGGAAGCCTTCCTGGCGGCAAGCGTCATCAAATTCCCCCTCTATCTTCACGTTTTAACCCTGGCCCATCTGGGGAACCTCTCCATGAGTGACAAGCTCACCACCCTGGAGGAGGATAAAGTTCCCTCCTGCGGAGCCCTGACTCTGTTTTCCGGTGAGGTAACCTGCGATATCGCCACCCTGTGCCGACTGATGATCGCCATTTCGGACAACACCGCCACCAATCGGCTGATCCGCCATCTGGGCATTGAGGAAATCAACCGGGGATTTGCCGAAATGGGCCTTACCAAAACGGTGCTCCGCCGAAAGCTTTTCGACACAGCTGCCTCCGCCCAGGGCATTCAAAACACCATCTGCCCCCGGGAAATGGGAGACCTTCTGGAATCGCTGTATCGAGGCACCTTCCTCTCCCCCGCCCTCAGCCAGGAAGCCATAAATACCCTCCTTCTTCAGCAGATCGGCCACAAGCTGGACGGAAAGCTCTGCGAGCGTTATCCCATCGCCCACAAAACCGGCGAGGACGACGGTCTCACCAACGACGTGGGTATCATCTTTGCACCCACTCCCTTCATTCTCTGTTTTGCCGGTAACCACACCGATGTTTACCGTTTCGAGGACCTGATGCGCCGCAGCGCCTATGACATTGCAGAAGCCCTGTAAGAAGAAGACTCAAGTAAAAAAGCCGCCTGTCTGGCGGCTTTTTCGTGTTTATTGATACCATTCGGCCTGTTTTGCATACATTTCTGCGTAATATCCGCCCTTTTCAATGAGTTCCTCATGGGTGCCCACATCGTCAATGACCCCATCCCGCATGACCAAAATACGGTCTGCGATCCGGGCACTGCCCAGACGGTGCGTCACAATGATGGCGGTTTTCCCCTCAGCAATCTCCGCAAAACGCTTGTAAAGCCGGGTTTCCTCCAATGGGTCGATGGCGGCAGTGGGTTCGTCCAAAATCACAAGGTCGTGATCCCGATAAAGCCCACGGGCCACAGCAACCCTTTGCCATTGGCCGCCGGACAGATCCACACCTCCGAACTCCCGGGACAGCATGGTATCCGCCCCATCCGGGAAGGTATGGGTATCGTTCAGGGCAACATCTCCCTTTTCTGCCGCAACGGCAAGGGCCTGCTCACCCATCGGATCTGCAGAAATGGTAATATTTTCTCCTGCGGTCAGGCGGTAGCGTCCAAATTTTTGGAACACCGCCGAAACCCCGGCATAACGGGATGCCTGATTCACCGAAGAAAGGTCCACACCGCCCGCCAGGATCTGACCCGAGGTAACCGGGAACTGCCCAGTGACAAGCTGCATCAGGGTAGACTTGCCAGCACCATTTTCACCCACCACCGCCAGGGTCTCCCCGGCATGGATGTGGAAGGTAATACCCTTGATGGTTTCATGCTCGGCTCCGGGATAGGTAAAGCGGACGTCCGAAAGCGTGATATCCCCGCGGTTTTCAATTTTTTGTGCAGGCTTTTTTTCTCCGGCGCCCCGGATGAAATCCACGTAATTCTGTACCGCCCCGTACTCCTTGACGGCGCCGCCGATATCGTCCTCCACAAAGGACCAGATCATGAATACGTAGTTTGCAAGCGCCCCCAGAACCGCGGCGAAGGAACCAACCGAAATGTAGCCTTCCATAACGCTTTCAAAAAGCAGGATAAGGACGAAGACGTACCCGGTCAGCATGATGGCCTGGGAGCCAAGGTGATAAAGGCCGCTTTTCACCTCCGCCCTGGCGCTGGCCCGGCAGAAATTGTTAAGAGACTCCCGGAATCGCTTGGCAAAGTAGCGGTAGGCCCCCAGAAGGCGGGTCTCCTTGAAAAATTCCCGGTGGGAAACGGTGCGGTCAAAGTAGTCGTTTTCCCGGCGCATGGGCGCCACCGTGTCCTCAAGCTTGCGGAACATGACAAGCCGCAACACCTGGGTCAGGACCGAGGGAATAAAGATGATCAGGGCCGAAAGGGCCAACACCGGCCGCAGAGACCAGAAATAGAGGGTTTGAATCAGAATATAGGGAAGGGTATAGAAAAAGATGAAGGAAACGCAGTTGATAAAGTCACACGCGCCGGTAGCCCCCGAAACGGCCTTGCCGATGCGGTCCAGCTCCGCCGGATCCTCGAAGGCAATCGGCTCCAGGGTTGCACAGGCCTTGTTTACCGGAATCAGCATACCATCCTTCAGCCGGAAATTCACCTTGGATTTGTTGAACCAGCTATACTCATAAAGAAACTTTACCACCATCAGGTCAAGTCCCATGACCAGAAGAGGCCACAGGGCGTGGGTCCAGGATGCACCGCCAATGACCTCTCCCACGGCGTTATAAAGCCTGTCGTTCAGGTAGGGCATAACGGCGTCCATACTGGTGGTCACCAGGTGAAATACCAGAGTCATAAACAACGGGAAGCCGCCGTAGCGGAAGCCTTCCCGGAAGCAGGTCAGAACGACGGTTACAAAGTTACTTTTTTTCTTCATACGTACCACTCCTTCTGTGCTTCATACATGTCGGCGTAGAGTCCCCCCGCCGACATCAACTCGTCATGACTTCCCGCCTCGGCAATTTTACCCTTGTCCAATACGTAGATCACGTCGGCAAGCTTGGTGGAACCCAGCCGGTGGCTGATGAATACCGAAGTCTTGCCCCGGCTGATACGGCCGAATTCGGCATACAGAGCCGATTCTGCCAGGGGGTCCAATGCGGCGGTAGGTTCGTCCAGAATGACCACCGGAGCATCGCTGACAGTCGCCCGGGCGATGGCCACCCGCTGCCACTGGCCGCCGGACAGGTCGTGACCACCCTCATGGAGCTTGCCAAGCTCGGTTGCCAGCCCTTCGGGCAGTTTTGCCGCCTCGTTGCCAAGGCCAACCGCCTCCACCGCCTCCAAAACCCGGACGGTGCCGTTCTCCATGGCATTCACGTTGCCAATGGCGATGTTGTCCTCCATGGAAATGGCATAGCGGGCGAAATCCTGGTGTACCAGGGCAAACAGTGCCTTCTGCTCCGCGGTGGTATAGCTGCGAAGCTCCTTCCCATCAATGAGGATCTCACCCTCGTATTCGGGATACAGCCCGGTCAAAAGCTTGATAATGGTGGATTTGCCTGCCCCATTGGCGCCAACAAAGGCATAGCGCACCCCCGCCTGAATTTTCAGATCCACCCCATCCAGGATGGTGGTTTCGGTACCGGGATAGGCAAAACGGACACCCCTGAATTCGATCTCCCGGATGTCCGGCACTTCCTTTGCCGGGGGCACCGTGGCATCGGGGGTTTCCGAAAGGGCCACGAAGGCCTCCAGGTCCTTGATGTATTCCCGGCTTCCGGTCAAGTTGGAAACTGCATGGAAAAGTCTCATTTCCACCGAGTGGACCATGTCGGTGACCGAGGTGATCATGGCGATGTACATACCCAGAGTCACCACCCCAGCCCCCACCGAGGGTAGCAGGGCAATGGCGATGATGAACCAGATGGTCAGGGCAAAGATACTGGACAGATTGCTGTCGATCATGTTCTTGAAGCTGGCACCGGTACGGTTCGAAATAGCCACCTGCCGATGCTTGGCAAAATTTTCTCCCAACCGTTCGGAATAACCAAACAGGCTCCGCTCGGTGGCGTAGTCCCGTCCCCGAAGCACCTCACCCAGGTATTCCACCCGGCGGATATCGGTTTGGGATGATTTTTCCGCCCCGTAGGAGCGCTTACCGCTTTTGGTCGACAACCAGGTAATGGGAATGGTCAGGGCTACCACCACAATGGCGGTCCACCAGGCGTAGGCCACGAACACCGAAAGAAGTCCCAGAACGCGGGTAATCGCTATGATCAGGCTATGTATGGAAAGATATCCGTCGATAATTTTTTCCACCGCATTATACTTGGTGTCCCCGGCTGCAAGTTCTCCGCCACAGACACGCTTGATCAAATCCCAGCTTTCGGTATTTTCCACGTGCTTGTATTCCAACCGGGCTTTCTTCTCGCACAGGGCGGTCATGTACTGATCGGTGACCCGAAGCCGCATGCGCACCCAGCAGAAGTGGAAGATTTCCCGGAAGGTCCAATTGCTGGCTATAACTGCCACCACAAAAATGATCGGTCCCAGAATGGCGCTCCATCCCACCTTTCCCTGGAATGCCGCCGTGGCGGTATCCACAAAAGCCGCGGTGGAGTAAGCCATCAGGGTAGGTTCCAGAGACAGGAAGATCCCCTCTGCCATAACGGTGATCAACATTCCCGGTGAAATCAGGAATAGAATGCGAAGATAGTCCAGCAGGGTGTATTTTTTGTGTGCCAGAATCGGTTTTTTCATACGCACCGCTCCTTTGCTTTTTGACAGGAACCTCAATGGCTCTTTTCTCCGGCTTTGCAGCCACTCTGTATTGTAGCAATTATATAGCTTTTTCCTCATTTTGTCAATGGTTATCCGCCGTTTCCCCCCAATTTTTGCGCAAAACGGATGGTTGAACAAAGTCAACCATCCGTTGATTTCATGCTATGTTGCTCATTGAAAGAGCTCCGCCATTTCGGCCTTTTGGGTATAAACCGGAATCACATCCAGCGGGGTCTTGGCAGTGATCCACTTACCGCCGACGATCTCCTCACCGGTCCAGGCATCGTACCAGACGCCCTCCGGCAAATAGACCTGCCGTTCTTCAGCACCGGCTTCCATAACAGGTGCCACCAGCAGATCGGGACCGAACATATACTGGGTCAATTCGCCCCAGCAAGCCTTGTCCGTCGGGAAATCGTAGAACATGGGCCGCATGACCGGCGTACCCTTTTCGTGAGCCGCCTCCATCAGGGTGGTGATGTAGGGCTTCAGCTTTTCCCTCAGGTGCAGATACTTGACGGTAATATCGTAAACCTTTTCCCCATAGCTCCAGACTTCGTTGGGACCGCCGGAGGCCATGACACCGCCCCCGGTGGGGCCCATGGGCTCGGTATGGGGTTCCCGGTCGCCGTGGAGGCGCATCACCGGGCAGAAGGTTCCGTATTCAAACCAGCGGGTGAAGATTTCCCGGAAGTCCTCGTCCCGGGCATCACCACCGTGGAAGCCTCCGATGTCGGTGGTCCACCAGGGAATACCAGCGATACCCATATGGAGGCCTGCGGCAAACTGATTCTTCATGCTTTCAAAGCTGGAATGAATGTCACCCGACCACACCAGGGTACCGTATTTCTGGCTGCCAGCCCAGGCACAACGCAGGAGGTTCAGGATATTTTCCTGTCCCGCCGCTTCCATTCCCTCGTAGAAGGTCTGGGCATAGCACTTGGGATAGAGGTTGCCGATCTGCACGTTGGGTCCCAGGTGATAGCGGTAGTTATCAAAATCATAATAGCTGAATTCGGGTTCGGCTTCATCCAGCCAGAAGACCCGAATGCCCTTGCTGTAGTAGTTCTTGTCGATTTCGTTCCAGAAGAAGTCCCGGGCTTCGGGATTGGTGGTATCCACGTGGACGGTATTAGCCACGCAGTTGATGGATACCGGATAGCCCCGATCGAAGCGGATAAGAAGACCCCGTTCCCGCATTTCGTTGTAATTTTTGGAGCGGTGGTCCACGGTGGGCCACACCGATACCATCAGCTCGATGCCCATTTCCTTCAGCTCGGCAATCATGGCATCCGGGTCAGGCCAGTAAATCGAGTCAAACTGCCACTCCCCTTCCATGGTCCAATGGAAGAAGTCGATGACGATCACCGAAATGGGCAGATTCCTGCGCTTGTATTCCCTTGCCACCTCCAGGAGTTCCTCCTGGGTACGGTAACGAAGCTTGCACTGCCAGAAACCCATGGCCCAATCGGGCATCATGGGTACCTTTCCGGTGACGGCGGCATATTGCTCCTCAATTTCGGCGGGGGTGTCCCCGGCGGTGATCCAGTAGTCAATAACCTTGGTGGAAATCGAGCGCCAGGTGGTGACGTTTTTACCAAAGGTCACACTGCCGATGGCGGGGTTGTTCCACAAAAGACCATAGCCCTTGTCGGACAGCACAAAGGGCACGCTGGCCTGGGAATTGCGGTGGGCGAGCTCCAGTTCGCAGCCCTTCAGGTCCAGAAGGGGCTGCTGGTACTGGCCCATACCAAAAAGCTTTTCGGCGGGATCCGATTCGAAGCGCACCGAGGTCTGATAGTCGCCCCCTAAAATGGGTTTCATTTCCCGGGCATCGATATCCAGGGCAGAGCATTTGGGGCTGTAAATATCCTTGCGGTTGCGGACAAACTCCTCCAACAAGATCTGCCCCTTCTGATTCACGAAGGTGATCTTGCCTGTCTTGGTGACCAGAGCTTCAATCTTGCCGTTTTTGATGGAGGCACCGTTTTCCCCGATGGTAATATCGGCGCCAGTTTCCACGGGAGCTTCCAGGGCCCAATCCTCGGCGGGCATTTCCGCCATTTTGGTGGCCCGGATTCGCAGGGCGTTTCCCCCCCAGGGTTCGATCCAAAGCTTTTCCCCGGCATCGGTGATCACCAGGCGGTTTCCGTTTTGTTTGATAATGGACATGGTGTTTCTCCTTTCCCATGCAAAATTTCTTGCTTCTATTATGGCATATTTCCACCGATTTGGCAAGAATAAATCCCAAATTCCCCCCTGTATATCCTGTAGCCGTCTTCCCCCTGCCGTTTACTTTTTCGCCAAAAGGTGCTACAATAAAAGAAAAAATACCCAAGGAGCTCCACCATGCTCGTCCTCTATCTTCTCCTTGCCCTCTGTCTGATTGTACTTGCCGTTTCTTATATCTGCTTCCGCATGGCTTTTTACGCCCCACGGAAAAAATCCTCCCTCCCTCCGGGGGAGGTGGATCTTCCCCTCGGTCCGGTTTACGAGCCCTACCACCCTGCCATGACCCAATGGGTAAGGGAGGTCCGGACCATGCCCTACCACGAATACCACATCACCTCCCGGGATGGACTCCCCCTTTTCGCCAAGCTTTACGAATATGCCCCCGGTGCCCCCATGGAGATTATGTTCCACGGCTACCGGGGCAACGCCGAGCGGGATCTTTGCGGTGGAGTCCAGCGTTGCTTCGCCCTGGGCCGGTCGGCCCTTTTGGTGGATCAGCGTTGCGCCGGCAAGTCGGGCGGCCACGTCATTACCTTTGGCATTCGGGAAAGCCTGGATGCGGTGGATTGGGCAAACTTCATGGCAAAGGAATTCCCGGACCGTAAATTCATCCTGTGCGGTATCTCCATGGGTGGCTCCACCGTATTGATGGCGGGAACCCATCCTCTTCCCTCCCAGGTGGTGGGAATTTTAGACGACTGTGGCTTCACCTCACCCAAGGCCATCATCCAAAAGGTCATCGCCGATATGCACCTCCCCCCTAAATTGGCCTACCCCTTTGTGCGGCTGGGCGCCATCCTTTTCGGTGGATTTGACCCCAATTCCGGCTCCGCCATCGAGGCGGTGAAGCAGTGCAAACTTCCGGTATTTTTCACCCACGGGGAAGATGACGACTTTGTTCCCTGCAGCATGAGCCGGGAAAATTTCCAGGCTTGCGCCTCCCGTAAAATCCTCCACACCGTTCCCGGCGCAGGCCACGGTCTGGCCTTCCCTGCCAACCAGGCGGAATACCTGAAGGTTTTGGGAGATTTTTTCCGGGAAGACCTGAAGTAACCATCCCATGCAAAAAGCTGTGACACACGGTTTCTCATAACCATGCGTCACAGCTTTCTTTTTTGTTATTTTTCCCGCCATTCGCTTGGGATATAGTAGAATGCACATTCCTGATCGGTCAGAGTACGGCTATCCCCCGTGGTCAGGGTTTCCAGGGCAATGCTTCTGGCCACCGTTCTAACGTGCCATAGGTAATTCATTTCCCGTAAATGGTTCCGGTGTTGCCCTCCACCAGACAGCCGGGGTTTTCTCCCCGCACCACTAAATTTTCCTTCATGGCCCCCTCAAACATGGTGTTGCCATGAACGGTGGAATAACGGCAGTTTTCCAGGATGATCCCCAGGTCGGGACTCCAGACGCCCACACCGCCGTCGTTTTGTCCCACCCGCATGGAGTTCCCCGCCAGGGTGGCCCCGTCGCAGTTACGCATCCAAACGTGGCTGGAATGTTCGGAAATGGCAAAGCTCTCTTCCTCCCGCCGGGCACCACTACGGCGGAAAATGTTGCCGGTGACAGTGGCTGTCATGACCTTCCCCTTCTCACTCCCCAGTTCCAGGGCGGGACCGAAGGAACGGTCGAAAAAGTTACCGGTGATGTTGTAGCTGTCCCCATTGGGCAGGATGAAACCACCTCGGCGGTTCCATTCCACACGATTGCCGGTGCAGGTGATAGAAGCCACCACCGGCCCCCCAAGGATGCCGCCCATGCGATTTCCGGTAAACCAGTTGTCGATGATAAAGGCGTCCCAACCGTCGATATAAAGTCCCGCACCGCCGCTGTGGTGAAGCATGGAGTGACGTACCGAGAAGCACCACACGTGTTCAAAGTGCAGGGCATCCCCCGAAAAACGACCAATACGACAATCGTCAATGGTGGGGGTATCCTCCTCGGCGCCGCCGTTGTATTCCGGCCACCAGAGCTTGACCCCGTGGATATTTTCCCCAAGGCCCTTCCCGTTCAGGCACATACCCGAAATGGTGCCCCCAAAGGCACCGCTGATATCGATCATGCAATCGGCGGCGGGGTCGTTGAGTTCAAAAATGCTGGCCCCGTCGCTGCGGAAGCTCCAGGCGGAGCGACCCACCAGGGACACCCCCTGGCCATGCATGCGGAGCTTACCCACCGCATAGCGTCCCGGGGGAACCAGCACGGTGCCGTAGCAATCGGCGGCCGCATCCAGGGCGGCCTGTACGGCGGCGGTGGAATCGGTGATGCCATCCCCAATGGCACCAAAATCCAGAATATCAAATTGATTCTTCATAGGTTCATTCTCCCAATCTATTTCGAATTATTATGTATCCGATGGTACCACGTTTTCCTTCGCGTCCACCCCGGTCAACTTTGCTTTCCTGTCCCGCAGGTACCAGGGCAGATAGGCCACCCCATAAAGGGCTGTGATCACCGCCGCCATGATCAGGGTACGGAACCAAAACACTGGGGGTAGAATGTCCAGTACCGAAGGGGCCGCCTCCGGACGGGCCAGGAACAGGTAATTGGCCCCGGGTCCGATCATCCGGTTGGTAACATAGGCTACCACTGCCAGAATTACCAGGCCGACATAGCTTTTTACTGCCGAACGAATGGTGGGCCGCATTTTGTGGATAAAAATCATGTAAAAAATGGCCACATACCCCAAAATGTGTTCCGTCCAGAACTGATAATAGCGAAAACGGGTGAAGCCGGTGTAGGTCAGGGGCGTGGGGGTCAAAACAGCAAAAATCGACCCGGCAAGCAGCCAAAAATAACAGATTTCAAAAAGTGATTTGGACTTACCCACCAACATGTAACTGCAAAAAATTGCCGCCCAACCGCACACCGTCAGGGGCAGGCTTTCCTGCAAGCTCCCCGACAGCCCCGGGTAACAAGTCAGCCGCCAGTAGTAGGACATATCTGACAGGATCAGGGTAAAGGCCAATCCGTAACGAATATATCTCTCCCCCCGCCAACCGGCAATCTTCTCCCGGAAGCGCCACACCAAAAGAATCAAGCCGATTCCCACCAGAATGGGGGCAAAGTGGGACGGGGTGAACAGAGCAAACTCCTGTTCCTGTCCCTGTCCGAAAAAGTAGCGAAAAAAAACTTTCATAAGGGTCTCCTTCCTGCTTTTTCCCTTTTACCTAATCATATCACACCCACCTGCGGAAATGCAATCATTTTTCGTCCTTCTCTTCCCTTTTTCCCGAAAATATGGTACACTGGTGTCAAAAAAACAGGAAAGGCCCTTCCCATGAAGTTTTTTGAAAAGCGCCCCATGATCATGATCCTCATCGGTATTTTGGGGATCTCCCTTTCGGGCATATTTGTGAAATATTCCACCGCCCCCTCTGGAGTCACCGCCGCCTGGCGGCTCCTGTGGACGGTTCTCTTTCTGACCCCGGCGGTGTTTTCCTCCGCTCCCACCCGGCGGGAGCTTTTCACCCTGCCCAAGAAGAACCTTTTTCTGAGCCTGCTTTCCGGGCTCTTCCTGGCCATTCACTTCGTTTTGTGGTTCGAGTCCCTTTCGTTGACCACCGTAGCCGCCTCCACCGCCATTGTGTGTACCGAGGTAATCTGGGTCAGCCTGGGCTTCCTGTTTCTTGGGGGCAAGCTCTCCCTCCGGGCCATTCTGGCCATCGCCATCACCCTCCTTGGCAGTGTACTCATCGTCTGGGGGGATTTCGGGGATGCTTCCCAGTTTTTAGGGGATATTCTTTCCCTGCTGGCGGCAATTGCGGTGGCAGTTTACACCCTGATTGGCCGGACGGTGCGAAAAACCACCGGCACCACCGTCTACACCTATGTGGTCTACGCCGCCTGTGCCGGGGTTCTTTTGCTCTACACCCTTGCCCGGGGCACCGGCCTTTTCGCCTACGGCATGTCGGCTCCCATCGTGGGACTTCTACTTTCGGTATTCTCCACCCTTTTGGGGCACAGCATCTTTTCCTGGTGTTTGAAATATTTCTCCCCTGCCTTCGTTTCGGCCTCCAAGCTCTGTGAGCCGGTTGTGGCTGCCATTTTCGCGGCGTTCCTCTTTGGGGAGCTTCCCACTCCGCTCCTGCTTTATGGTGGCGCCCTCATTTTGGGCGGCGTCTTCTACTATTCCCGTCTGGAAATGCGGGAAGGGAAATAGCAAAACCCATCATAAAAAACGAGTGCTTCCCTTTGGGAGAGCACTCGCTTTTTTTATGCAAAAATGGGTACCGCAAAGCACCCGGCAATTAACACGCCGCAAATGGCAACAATGGGGCAAACTCCCTTTCGGCATCTGTCCACCGCCATCAATACCCCGGCATATACCACTGAGCCACCCACCACAAGCAGACAGGAAAGTCCGGTCCCTATATTTGGTAGGAAATTCTTCACGATCATCAAGGGCGTCCAGTGTACCAGATAGAGATACAGGCTGTATTTCCCAAGGAAGCCGAAAAGTCCCGGCTTCAGCCCGTTCAGCCAGCGGGAAATGGGGGTTTGGTTCAGGTTGGCCAGGGCTACCAGGCACATAAACACCGGAATCATGATGACCCCCGGTTCGGCAAAATACCGTCTACCAAACACAAGGGCCAGAATCAGCATAATCCAAGCAACTATTTCCACAAAAACAGCCACTCGCCGCTCCCCTTTGGAGCCGAAGCCCCGCTCCGAGAGCGCTTTCCAGGCCGCATAGGTCAAGGCCCCTACGCTGATTCCCGCAAAGCCCCGAAGCACCGCCAGGATCACCACGCCCACGTAGACGTTGCCGTAGTCCAATCCCCCAAAGGTCTGCACCATAAAGCTGTAAACGCACAGGATGAACAGAGGGGAAATCAGGTTCAGGTAAGCCCGCCGGTAGAAACGTGCCAGAGGGTAAGCAAATACCAAGGCAATGATCATGGCCGACAGGTACCAGGTCTGGCCCATCAGGTGGCCCTGGTTGATCTGGGGCTCATCGATAAAGCCCGCGGTACTGAGCAGGAGAAATTCCCACTTGAAGTGGAAGAGCTTGTCCATCACATCCCCCACCGTTTGGCATCCCTGGTAAATGCAATCGTAGAGCAAATGCCCGCAAAGCGCCACACATAGGGGGGCGTAAAAGCCCTTGATTTTCCCAAGCAGAAAGGCCGGGGTGGAAAGGGGCTCCCCCTCCCGGTCCAGGCTCCGCATCATGTAAAAGCCGGTGAGAATGAAAAAATATTCCACAAACAGGTATCCTTTGGAAAAATACCCGTTGTTTTCAAAATAGAACTTACCAAAATGGATCATCAGGATCCCCAATGCGCCCACAAAGCGCACCAGTTCAATGGCATTCAGGCGACCACTTTTTACCGTTTGATTCATGTGCGATTCCCCCCTTCGGTCTATCTTCCCTGCATTATATCACAGAACTCGATGCATTTCAACGACCGAAAAAGGCAGGCGTATACACCTGCCTTCTCTGTTTCTATTTGGTTTTACAAAGTCGGATTCCCATCCATATCGCCGCAATTCCGAAGGGAAGCATCCCAATGATCCCCATGGGAGCAGGTCCTACAAAGGGATTTCCCCCGTCGGCGGTAAAGTAGAGACCCATGGCCGCAAAGCCGTTCACCGCTCCGTGAGCCAGTATGGCAGGGATACAGCTTCCGGTTTTCAGGGTAACGTAGGAAAAGAGCACCCCCAGGGTTATGCAGAAGAGGCACATCATCAAAATCCCGGTATAGGGAAAACCGGGGTAGCCGGTGCCATAGTTGTGACCAATGGCGGTCAGGGGCGCATGCCACAGCCCCCAGACTACCCCGGAGATCAGCAGGGTGGGCAACATGGGCAACTTTTTCGAGAGCTTTGGCAGCAGGTAGCCCCGCCAGCCCCACTCTTCCCCAAAGCAGACAGCGAAGTTCAGAACAGGCGCCAAAACAATCGACTGTATCCCCTGTACCAGCATCAAAAGTCCCAGGGGAAGAGGCATACTGTCCATATCTGCTCCCGATGCCTCCAGTATACCCTTCAGGTAGCCGCACCCGGGGTCAAACTCTCCCGTGAAAACCAGAAAATAGAGGGCTGTTCCAAGGATGGTAAGCAGACTTGGGCCAAACCAGGCCAAAAGGTAGTACCTGAGGGTTCCCTTGAGGTTGAGCTTCAGCCAGACATTCCCCAGCCCCTCCCGGGTGACCAGTCGGGTCACCAAAACGCCAAGGGTCGGGAAAAACATAACCGCCGCCGTCATCAGCTGGGCCTTCAGAGACGGAACCCCCGCCAGAGAATCCTCCCCGATCATGGGATACAGCACCAGGAGGCAATAACCCCAGGTCAATAGAAAGGTGACGGCAAGAAAAATCAGAACGCGCTTGCTATCCTTCTTGCAGGTAGTAGATTCCATCCATATACTCCTTCCCCCGGATATTACATCCGATCTTTTTCATGGTTTCGGTAATAAAGATAGGAATAGATGGTGGGCAAGCCAACCATCCCCACCAGCACACCGATCAAAATCCAGAAACTCCCCAAAAATGCCGTGGCCATGGTGAGGATCCCGCCAACAACCCAGACCTTTCCGGCAAAGCGGTGGGTTTTGTTCCAATTTTCCTCGCTGGCCAGAGTCCAGGGCAGCTTGATGCCCATGGTATAGGTTTGAGGACACTTGGGAAGCAGATTGCCCACGATCACAAACATCACCCCCACCAGAAGGGGCATCACAACCTCCACCCGAATGCCATAGCCCAGGGCGGCAGCATAGACCAGAGTAGATACCACCAAGCCGATCAGGGGGCAGATCCAAAGCACCAGCCGGATCATTTGGGGGGTATAGCGCTTATGCCGGGGATCGGTCGAGGATGCCAGGGCACAGAGCCACTGCATTCCCAAAAGAAATGTCGGCATGGCAAAAACAGCAACTCCCTTTCCTGCCCAATTGTCCACCTGGCCGTTCACGTCCCAATGAAAGGGGACCTCTTCCGGCAGGTGATTCCACAAAAGAAGCCCCACCAAAATGGGCAGAAGTATCACAATGCTGGTCAGGATCAAAAGCTTCTTATTTTCTTTGATCATGGTCTTCTCCTTTCAGGTCGGTGATCCAAAGCATGATTTCTTCCAAAACCGATGCATTCAGATCATAGTAGATGAATTTTCCCTCCCGGGTGTCCCGGATGAGGTCGGCCTCCTTCAGCACCGAAAGGTGCCGGGAAATGGCGGCCCCGGTGACCGGAAAATGCTCCCCGATCTCCCCGGCGGACATGCGCCCTCGCTTCAGGAGATTCAAAATCTCCCGTCGGATGGGATCCGCCAGAGCCCTGAGTGTAGCTTGCAGACTCATATAGCCTTTCTCCTTTAACATTTAACCTAAATGTTAAACTTAGTATAACACATATCCCCCTTGCTGTCAAGGGGGATATGTGTCCCTTTTCGTCTTCTTGCAATTCGATAAGATTCAGGGGCTGTATGATTCGTTTTTTTACTCCGATTATCTTCTCAGATTAACCGAAAATCAATTCCCCAAAAAATTCAGGCCGGTGAAAATCCGGGGTAGGATTGTTTACGGGATTCCACGCAAAATAGTGTTCGCGGGCGGTAAAGTCGCCGCATTTATAAAAATTCCCACGCATCTTTTTGCCGGGAGCCACAGCAAAATCTTTAAAGAACAAGTTGATAAAGGAATAGGGTATCCGGTAGGTGATTTCCCAGCCGTTTTCTGTCAGGACAGGACATGGGTTGAACAACTCCTCTGCCGCGGAGGGCAGGAGCCGTACAGAATCATAACGGCAAGAGCCCAAACCCAGGAACATGCATTTTACAGGATTGAACTCAAAGTTAAAATATCGAGGATCTTCCTCCATAGGGGAAAAGAAAAACTCCAGGCAACTGTCTTGACAGGGCATGCCGAGAGGGCCGTTTTCCTCAGCGCGTATATCCTTTTCCTTTGCGGCAAGCCGCAGATACAATGCATCCGCATCATAGCAAACCTGCGCGGTTGCCGAAATGTTAACCTCAGGTGTCCACAATCTTGTATCGATCGGAGCTGCAGGAATATCCTTCCACTCTCCTGTTTTAGGCAAAATTGTATAAGTCCTCATCATATCTCCTTCTCAACCCGTTATTTTAGAATGTTGTCTGAATTTCAGCATATCATCACAGCTTACCGGTTTATGCACAGTCCTGCCCCTCTTTTACCGTGCCAGGATTTCATCCTTTCGCACCAGCAGATCATCGGTGGCAAGGGCCGCTTCCAATGCTTCGATGCCCAGCCGGTCGATGGCGGCTCCCAGCCGTTCCTTGGGATTGCCATTCTCCTTGTACCAGAGCATGACCTTTTCAATCACCCCAGGAACCTCCTCCACAGTGTAAACCGTCCCAAGCAGGGTCCCCATCCGTTGGATTTTGCCCCAGGTTCCACCCACGAAAATGCGGCACACCGACTCGGCTTCCTTGGGCACGGCACCGAAGGGACATTTGCCAACACAAACGCCGCAATGGGTACATTTCTCCTGGTCCACCAGGGCTTTACCATCCACCATGGTAACCGCTTTCGAAGGACAACCCGCCATGACGGCGCACTTGCCGCACCCACGGCAAAGCTCCCGTTGGAAGGAGAATGCCTTGGCCCCTTCCACCCCCACGTCGTTGAGGCTGGGCTTCATACAGCTGTTGGGGCAGCCGCCTACTCCAATCTTGAACTTATGGGGTAGCTTGACCGACCCCATCTCCACGTAAAACTTTTCATGAATGGTTTTGGCTAGGGCCTGGGTATCAATATTGCCGAAGACGCAGGTGGTGCCCTTGCAAGCGGTTACCGGGCGCACCTTAGCTCCGGTACCCCCGAACTGCAGATCATGTTCCCCCATAAAGGCTTCGGCTTCGGGAATCTTATCGAAGGGAATCCCCACCACCTCCGCCGAAAGGCGGGCGGTAAAGATAACCTTGCCATTGCCAAACCGCTCGGCACAATCGGCAATAGCGTGGAGCTGAGCAGGCGAAAATTGTCCTGCCACGGTCACCACCCGGCCGGAAAAACAATCGGTGCCCCGGTTGCGCAGGAAGCCCCTGCCCTTAACGCTCATGATTTGTTCATTAGTCAGCATATCTTCTTCCCCTTCAATTGACAGATATCTTTTGATATGTTATTATGACATGATAACACTTTTGCCGCATTGTGTCAATAGACGCGGCTTCGGAAGAGGTTTTTATGCGTTTTCATGCTCCTTGCTTTCGTGTTCTGCTGCTTCTGCTTATGATTCTTCTACTGATACCCTCCTGTAATGGTCCCACCATTCCCCCGAACGACAGTATCACCCTGACCGATGCCCTGGATCGATCGGTCACCCTGCCCAGGCATCCCCAAAGGGTGGCAGCCCTGATCGGCAGCTTTGCGGACCTATGGCTTCTTGCAGGCGGCTCCCTTTGCGCCGCGGCCGAGGATGCCTGGGAGGATTTTGGTCTGACCCTGGAGAATACCGTAAACATCGGTGGTGCCCATTCCCCCAGTCTGGAGCTTTTGGTGGCCAGTGACCCCGACCTGGTGTTGGCCAGCGCCTCCACGGCATCCCACGTGGAGCTGGAGGGTTCCCTGACCGCCATGGGAATTCCGGTGTTGTATTTTGATGTAGATCATTTCGAGGATTACCTTGTCATGCTCAAAGTCTGCACCGACCTTACCGGACGGTCCGATCTTTATGAGATAAACGGCATAGCCCTCCGGGAAGAGATCGAAGCCATCAAGCAAGACTTTCAAAATGCCGCACTACCTGAATCCCAGCGAAAAATTCTCCTGCTCCGGGCTTCCTCCTCTTCCGTCAAGGCTAAGGGAAGTCGGGGTACCATTCTGGGGGAAATGCTGGCCGATATGGGCTGTATCAACATTGCCGACAGCGACACCACCCTATTGGAAAACCTGAGTCTGGAAGCCATCCTTCAGGAAAACCCCCACCATATCTTTGTGGTGACCATGGGCAGTGATACCGAAAAAGCCATGGTATCCCTGGAGATGATGTTTTCCGAAAATCCCGCCTGGGAAAGCCTTACGGCTATTCGGGAGGATCGGCTCCATTTGATGGACAAAACCCTCTTCAACCTGAAACCCAACGCCCGTTGGGCGGAATCTTATCAGATCTTGTATGAAACACTTATTCAAGAATAAAATTGCATATTGTTACCTTTCCGCCACTCTGTTCCTGTTTTTTGCCGGTATATTGGGCATATTGGTGGGTTCCACTCGGGTAGACCTCTGGGAACTTTTTTCGAAGGGAGCCCCCAGCGAAACCACCCTGCGGATTCTGGTTTACGTCCGTCTCCCCAGGGTCCTTGGAAGTCTCTTTTGTGGGGCTGCCCTTGCGATTTCCGGAGCGGTAATCCAGGGGGTTCTCTCCAACCCTCTTGCTTCCCCCAGCCTGATTGGAGTGAATGCAGGGGCCGGGCTTGCGGTCACTCTTTGCTCCGCCTTTGGCCTTTTGAGCGGCTGGTCTCTTTCGATGTCTGCCTTTTTGGGTGCCTTCGGTGCGGCTATGCTGGTAAGCTTGGGCGCCAAAGCCTGGGGAGCCTCCCGGGGAACGGTGATCTTGATGGGAGTGGCGCTCAATGCCCTGTTGGGAGCCGTTTCGGATACCATTATCACTTTTTCGCCAGAGATCAGCATCACAAACAGCCACTTCAAAGTAGGGGACTTTTCCGGGGTGACCTACCCCCGGCTCCTTCCCGTCGCCATCATCATTCTGGTTTCCATGCTGATACTTTTCACCCTGTCCAACGCCCTGGACGTTCTAACCCTCGGGGAACTCAATGCCCAGGGACTTGGCATGAACACCGCCGCCATGCGGGTGATCTTTTTGCTGCTGGCAGCTCTCCTGGCCGGTTCGGCGGTAAGTCTTGCGGGACTTTTGTCCTTTGTGGGCCTTCTGGTGCCCCATGCGGTACGGAAGCTCGCCTCCCCCGCCGCCTGTCACCTTCTTCCCCTTTCCGCCCTCTTTGGCGGAGGTTTTGTTACCCTTTGCGACACCCTGGCCCGGGTGGCTTTCGCCCCCTACGAGTTACCGGTTGGCATCATCATGGCATTTCTGGGAGCCCCCTTCTTCCTTATGATCCTGATTCGCAGGAAAGGAGGTTATGCCCATGATTGAGTGCAGTCACCTTTCGACCGGATACGGCAAATATACCATTCTGGAAGATCTTTCGGTCACCTTCGAAAAGGGAAAACTGACCGGCATCGTCGGTGTCAACGGTTGCGGAAAGAGTACCCTGCTCAAAACCATCCTTGGTATTCTCCCTGCCACCTCCGGAGAAATCCTGTTGGATGGCACTCCGCTTTCGGCCATGTCCCGGCCTCAAATTTCACAAAAGCTTGCTTACCTGGCTCAAGGGAAGGGAATCCCCGACATGACGGTTTTTCAAATGGTTCTCCACGGCCGATTTCCTCACCTTCATTATCCCCAAACCTACTCCGATCATGACCGGGAACTGGCCCGTCAGGCCCTGGAACGGGTGGGCATTCCCCATCTGGCTGAGGAATCTTTGACCAAGCTATCCGGAGGAATGCGGCAAACCGCCCACATTGCCATGGCCCTTGCCCAGAACACCGACTATATCCTTCTGGATGAGCCTACCACCTTCCTGGACGTGGGGCATCAATTGGCATTACTTACCCTTTTGCGTTCTCTTGCCCAGGAGGGAAAGGGAATTCTTGCCGTTATGCACGATCTGCCTCTGGCTTTCGCCTATTCGGACGAGATCGTTCTGATGGACGGGAAAAGAGTGATTGCCAAAACCGCTCCTGCTGCCTTGGCCTCCTCCCCCCTGCTCCGGGAGACCTTTGGCGTTACCCTCCGTCACTTGACAAAAGAAAACCGATACTTCATCGAAACGTAAAAAAACAGGCCGGAAGCGATTGCTTCCGGCCTGTTTTGCTTTATTCTTTGCTGATAACCTTTTTCTGCCAGGATCTTTCCCCGCACTTGGGGCAGCGCATATATCTTGTTCTGCCCATGTGCATAGCCATGAACACACTGCCGTAGGTCGGCACGTGCCGATGTCCGCATTTGGCGCATACGTAGTAGCCCGCCTTCTGCTCAATCTTGATCATAAAGGGGGTTACTACAAGCAGGGGAACGAGACTTGCCAGGCACATAACGGCAGCTTTCCATTCCTCCATGGGTATACTTTCCGCCAGAATGGCCGCCGCCAAAAGAGGGATCAGGCAGATCACTCCGGTAACGATCTCCATGGTCAGAAGGCGTTTATCCGCCATTTCCTTTTCCCTGATGGCCTCCAAAAGCTTGCTTTCCAGTTCTTTGTTGTAGTGTTCCATTCTTACAATCTCCCCACTCAATAAGTCATTCACGGTAATCCCCAGGATACCGCACAGCTCCAGCATGATGGACGAGTCCGGCAATGCCTTGCCGGTTTCCCACTTGGATACTGCTCTGTCGGTAATACTCAGCTTTTCCGCCAGTTGCGCCTGGGTCAGGTTGATTTCCCGCCGGCGGCCGGCAATGAATTTTCCGATTTTAACTTGATCCATGTTCTGCCTCCTTACATCACGATTGTATCCGATTTTTGATCCGAACTCCACACACCACCGGTTGAGTGAGGAGAATTCTACCGGTGGTAGAGTGGATGAATGGGCAATTCATGCGGACCGCCTTTCGTTTTCACCTTGAGCAGAGCTTGCAGATTCTGCTCTCAGAACCAATCTATTGGGAGAACAATCATTTATCTTTCTTTCAACGTTTCAAACATGGCAACGAGGTTTTCGGTGGGGGTGCCTGCCTGGACGTTGTGGATGGCGTTGAATACGTAACCGCCGTCCTTGGAGAAGATTTCCAGACGCTCTTTGATCTGGTTTTTGACGTCTTCCGGCTTACCGAAGGGGAGAAGATGCTGTGTATCAATGCCGCCGCCCCAGAAGACGATGTCCTTTCCGTACTTCTCCTTCAAAAGCTTCGGGTCCATACCGACAGCCGAGCACTGTACCGGATTCAGTATGTCAAAGCCCGCTTCGATAAAGAGTGAAATAAAGGGTTCCACCGCACCACAGCTGTGCTTGAAGGTTTTCCAATTGGTATTTTCGTGAATCCAGTTGTTGACCTTCTTGTAGTATGGCATATAGAGATTGCGGAAGGTATCGGCCGAACAGAAGGTTGAAATCTGTGTTCCGAAGTCAGTTCCACAGACGAATGCCACGTCGATCTGATCGCCGGCTTTTTCATTCAGTCTTTTCAAGTTTTCGAGCGCAATATCGGTCTGCTTGTCGAATATGTATTTGACGTATTCGGGCGCGGTTGCGGTCGCCATATACCATTCGGCAACGTCTCTGACACCCTTGGGATTTTTCAGGTTCAGTCCCGGAACGAGAGCGATATCGCCCAGTGCCGTACCGCCGAAGCTTACCGCTACCCCTCTTCCGGTTTTTGCGGCAGCGGAAAGATCCTCGGTGAATTCATCCAGAACTTCATCGGTCGTATAGGTAAACTCTTCCAGGTTATCTTCGGGATCCAGATCATCAATATCGTCAAAGGGAACCTGTCTTGATACTGCGTCAAAATACAATCCACCCTTGGGCATCTTCCCGCTGGGTGCAACACTTCGGTCACCCAGGGGATGGATATAGTGATTGCCTTCTTCGTCATCGGTTACGTTGAAATCCCCCGCAACCAAAACCACGTCACCATTGTCCTGTTTCCATTCCTTCCAGTTCTCGTTGGGAATGCCGAACATATTTCTTCTTCCGCCAACACCCTCTACGTCAAGCCCGAGCGCCGCCTTCAAATCCTCTTCGATCAAGCCCAGCATCTGATACGGCTCATATACCTTGATTGTACGCTTTTCAAGTCCGTAATAGTCTCTCAAAGCGGCAACGCAGGAATAATGCATCCCTGTTACCGTTGTGCCTCCGAAATCCACAGGCGTTCTGTCGCCCTCCTTGTGGTTTAATGCGGCGAGTAATCTTTCCTTTGAAGTCATATTATTATCCTCCCTATAGAGCTCGCTATATTTGAGATATAGCGCCGCGAACAAGCAAATTCTGTAATTTTCAAATGCTAAAAATATATTAGCGGATTCTCCTCCCAATGTCAAGCGAAAGACTCCGGTACGTGCAAAAAACAAGCATCCATAACGGGCAAAGTCATTATAAACACTCGGCAGGTGCAGGATACAGGCACTGATTACAGCATGCCAAAACAAAGCCGCCGGGAAATCTTTCGATTTCTCAGCGACTTTTACGTTATCATTCAAAAGAAACAGATTTGGTATCACCCGTGGCAAATGCGTTGGGACCGGGGTCAGACATGGAGAAATACATCTTTGCGGCTTTTGTGGTGCCGAAATCACGGTTGGAACCGGAATTCTGCACCTTGTTAAAGGCATCGCGGAACATCTGGTTGTGGGCTTCCTCACGGTTTAAGAGAAAATCAATGGTCTCGCGCACCTTTTTGTCGTCGATCTGGCGGTAAAGGTATTCGTAAACCACCTTCGCGCGTTGTTCGGACGCGATGTTACTGAGCAGGTCGGCGCACAGATCGCCCGTAACCGTCACGTAATCGCCCGTCCAGGAATAACCCGAAGCGTTGATCAGACCGGGATTCAGACCAAGCTGAACATGGGTCTGGATCTCACCGCAGGGCACCTTTGCGGCATCCACGTCGTGACCGTTCAAAAGATTGATGGTCTGCGCCACCATCTCCATGTGCCCCAACTCCTCCGCCGCAATGTCAAGGAACAGATCCTTGATCTCGGGATCCTTGATTCGAAAGCTCTGGGACATATACTGCATGGCCGCCTTCAGCTCGCCGTTTCCGCCGCCGAGCTGTTCCTGCAAAAGCGCCGCATACTGCGGATTGGGTCTCTCCACCTCTACGGGATGAAAAAGTA
This sequence comes from Oscillospiraceae bacterium, assembly GCA_015068345.1. Classification (GTDB taxonomy): domain Bacteria; phylum Bacillota; class Clostridia; order Oscillospirales; family QAMX01; genus RUG11797. The sequence continues at coordinate 304 of SVKS01000028.1, read as the reverse complement.
GTTTTTCGTGTTTGAACATGATATTACCTCCGTTTGCTTGATATAAGTTATTCTTGCCAATTCGGAGACGGATATTCAAAGAAAAAAGGATTGAGAAAAGGCAAGAAAAATGGTATAATACTTATATAAAGAGTGTAGTAAAGAGGTGAAAAGGATGAAAACCGTTATCATAGGCGGTGTTGCAGGCGGCGCAACGGCGGCGGCTCGGCTTCGCAGACTGGATGAAAAAGCGGAGATCATTATTTTGGAGCGCGGCGAATACGTGTCCTTTGCCAACTGCGGTCTGCCGTATTATATCGGCGGC
>SVKS01000176.1 GCA_015068345.1 Oscillospiraceae bacterium | reverse complement strand
TGCTTACCAGGTCAAAGTGGCCGATCACGTCGCACTTTGTCACCTCATACACCTGGGCTACGCATCGGTAGTAGGCTTCCACGTAGGCGTAATAGTCGCCCCCAAAGCCCTTCTGTACCCCAATATCCTGGTCCTTTGCCGAGCGGTCGATGGAGAAATATTCTCCATTCTGCACCAGATGGTGCACCGAACCGATGACGTAATCGTACCCCTTCTCCGGGGCACCCACGTCAATATCCTGCTCGATGCCGCAGAGGATGCGTATCTTACCGGCGTATTTTTCTTTCAGTGCGTGAATTTCCTCCCGGTAGGCCGCCGACTTTTCAGGCGACATACCGTACAGAATCTCCGGGGGCAGGGTCGTCATGCAATGCTCCGAAAAGCCAAGCTCCGGACAACCCAGGGCAATGGCGGTTTCCACCATTTCCTCAGGTGTATCCCTTCCATCACAGTAGGTAGTATGGGTGTGGTAATTGGATAAATTCATTTGGTCATCTTCTCCTGCTTGACCTTGTGGTCAATGACGTGGCGGGAAGCCAGCTCCCGGTGAATATCCTCGGTGGTGATACCCATCTCCGCCATCAGAACCATCACGTGGTAGGCCAGGTCAGCGATTTCATAAACCGTTTCCGCCTTGTCATCAGCCTTTCCGGCGATGATGACCTCGGTGCACTCCTCCCCCACCTTCTTCAGGATCTTGTCAATGCCCTTTTCGAAGAGATAGGTGGTGTAAGAACCCTGGGGCATGGTGGCCTTCCGGTCGAGAAGCAGACCATAAAGGCCTTCCAGGCTGAACTCCTGCTTGTCCTCACTCTGGTAAATGGGGTTGGTAAAGCAGCTGTCACTTCCGGTATGGCAGGCGGGACCATCCTTTTCCACCATTACTGTCAGGGCATCCCCGTCACAATCGGCGGTGATGGACACAATATGCTGGTAGTTGCCGCTGGTTTCTCCCTTGAGCCACAGCTCCTTGCGGGAACGACTCCAGAAACAGGTCAGCCCCTTTTCCATGGAGATCCGCAAGCTTTCCCGGTTCATATAGGCAACGGTCAGCACCTTCTTGGTGATGGCATCCACCACCACGGCGGGAATCAAACCGTTTTCGTCAAATTTCAAAGTATCCACGTTGATCATAATGAAAGCCTCATACAAATATTATTTTTTGCCAACTCCCGCTTCAGATCGGGGATTTTGACCTCTCCAAAATGGAAGATGGAGGCGGCAAGCCCCGCATCCACTCCTGGGACCGAATGGAACAGCTGAATAAAATCCTCCACCTCACCGGCTCCGCCGGATGCAATCACCGGCACGTTTACCACGTCGCAAACCGCCTGGAGCATTTCAATATCAAATCCCTTTTTCACACCGTCGGTATCGATGGAGTTGACCACCACTTCTCCGGCTCCCCGTTCCACCGAGGTGCGGATCCATTCAATGGCATCCATACCGGTGTTTTCCCGGCCTCCCTTGGCAAAAACGGTGAACTTGCCATCCACTCGCTTCACGTCGGCCGAAAGCACCACACATTGACTGCCGTAGCGTTTGGCGGCTTCTTCCACCAAATTGGGATTCCGGATGGCACCCGAATTAACGCTGACCTTGTCGGCACCGCTTTTGAGCACCCGGTCAAAATCCGCCAGACTGTTGATACCGCCGCCCACGGTCAGGGGAATGAAAATGGTGGAGGCCACCTCCCGTAAAATATCGGTAAAGAGGGCTCGTCCCTCCGCCGATGCGGTAATATCGTAAAATACCAGCTCGTCCGCCCCGTTTTCGGAGTAGTAGGACGCCAATTCCACCGGAGAGGACACGTCGTTGAGTCCCTGGAAATTGATCCCTTTCACCACACGCCCGTCCCGGACGTCCAGGCAGGGGATGATACGTTTGGAAATCATGCGGTCACCTCCAAAGCCTGGCGCAGATCGATGGCACCGGTGTAATACGCCTTGCCGATGATGGCACCATAAAGCTCCATATCCCGCAGGGCGATCACATCCTCCAGGGTGGAAACCCCGCCGGAGGCAATCAGGTTCATACCGGTTTCCCGGCTGAGTTTTTGGTAAAGTTCCCGATTGGTGCCCCGCATGGCCCCATCCCGGGAAATATCGGTACAAATAACGGTTTTCACGCCAATTGCTTCCATTTTGCGAAGGAAATCCTCCAGGGAGTAGTCCGAAAGCTCCTTCCATCCCTTGATGGCGATCTTTCCGTCCCGCACATCGGCACCCACGGCGATTTTTTCGCCATAAAGAGCTACCGCTTCCCGAAGGAAAGCCTCGTCCTTCACCGCTGCCGTACCCAGGATGACACGGCCAACCCCGGCTTCCAGGTAGGTCTTCACGGTTTCCAGACTGCGAATACCGCCGCCAACCTCCACAAAGAGCTTGGTCTCCCGGGCAACCGATGCCACCACCGATAGATTGGGGGTTCCCCCATCCCGGGCACCTTCCAGGTCCACCATGTGGATGGCCTTGGCACCACAGGCTTCAAAATCCTTCGCCACCGAAAGGGGGTCGGCGGAGTAGACCTGCATCTCGGCATAATCCCCTTTATACAGGCGAACCGCCTGCTTTTCATATAGATCTATGGCAGGAAACAGGATCATTTTGCCACCCCCTCCGCAAATGCTTGCAGGATACCAAGTCCCACCTTACCGCTTTTTTCGGGGTGGAATTGACAGCCCATCACGTTATCCAGGGCCACCGCCGCCGTCAGGGGGGCGCCGTATTCGGTTTCGGCCACCAGGCTTTCAGCGCAGTCGGCCGCATAGTAGGAATGCACGAAATACACCGAATCTCCCTCTTTCACGTAGCGGAACAGGGGATGCTCCCGTGTAAAATGAAGATTATTCCATCCAATCTGGGGGATTTTAAGCTCCTTGGGAATCACTTCCCCAATGGGACGGACTTCCCCCCGCAGAAGCCCCAAGCCTTGGTGCACACCAAATTCCAGACTCCGGTCAAAAAGTAGCTGCATGCCAAGGCAAATACCAAGCAGGGGTTTTCCCTTTTCCACTTCTTCCCGCAAAACCTGATCCAGACCGCTTTGGCGGAGCTTTTCCGCCGCATCCCCAAAGGCACCTACCCCGGGGAGAAGCAGTTTGTCAGCCTGGCGGAGCACCTTTTCATCGGGGGTTACAACCGCCTCCGCCCCGATACAGGCCAGGGAGGAGCGCAGGGAAAAGAGATTCCCCACCCCATAATCCAAAATTGCGATCATGCCAGCACCCCTTTTGTGGAGGGGATTTCCCCGCCCAGTCTGGGATCAATTTCCACAGCCTTGGCCAAGGCACGACCCAGGGCCTTGAAAGCCCCTTCTATGATATGGTGGGAGTTATTGCCCGCAAGCTTTTGGAGATGCAGGGTAAGTCCGGCTTCCCTGGCAAAGGCAACAAAAAACTCCTCACAAAGCTCGGTATCAAAGGTGCCCACCTTCTGGGCAGGGATAGGCAGAACGCCGTAATAACCACCCCGCCCCGAAATGTCCACCGCCGCCAGGATCAATGCCTCATCCATGGGCAGAGTGATGTCCCCATAGCGGGTGATACCTTTTTTGTCCCCCAAAGCCTTGCGGAAAGCCTGACCCAGGACGATTCCCACATCCTCGGTCAGGTGGTGGTCATCCACGTGGGTGTCCCCTGTGGCAGAAAGGATCATATCAAATCGGCCGTGGCGGGTGAACAGGGTAAGCATATGGTCCAGGAAACCGCACCCGGTTCCGATCTGGCCCTTACCACTGCCGTCCAATTCCAGACGAAGGGTAATTTGTGTTTCGGTAGTATTGCGTGTAATGGAGGCTTCTCTCATACAGGTTCTCCCTTCAAAATATCACGAATGGAATCCACCAGGGCGTCCATCTGCCCGGCGGTACCAACGGTA
>SVKS01000027.1 GCA_015068345.1 Oscillospiraceae bacterium | reverse complement strand
CCATCCGCCGAGGTCTCCACAGCAAAATTCTGGGTACGCTTGCCCCATACTTCAATGGGATTGAGGGACAGAGTCATTTCGGAAACAACCTGCTTTTCAGAAAGGGTCAGGGTTAAATACTGAGGATACTCCCCTGCCCCTTCCCAATAGGTTTCGATGTCCCCATCCACCGCAAAGGAAGCACTGTATCCTGCCACCTTGCAGGATGCTTCGGCAATGAGAGGAAGTCCCACCAATTCGGTTTCTTCCAAAACCATGGCACTGCCCGGAGCATGGAGAGTCACGTTTCCTTCCTTCATATCGCTATCCCGAAACGCGATCCAATAGATTCCGGCGGCAATGGCCACTACCATAAAGACAGCAGATGCAATCAAGAATATCTTCGTCAGTTTTTTCATGGCTTATTCCCCCGTTCTCAAATAAATGCCCGAGGTATTCCGGTCACTGGTGATAAATTCCAGGGCTCCCATAAAACTATCTACCTTCTCACCCTTGATGGTGATATCCTCAAAGATGACGTTTTCCACGAAATGATCGTTACCATAGCCCTCCACCACGGCGCTCAGCCGCTGATGAGTGGTATCCAGCACGTCTACATTTTTGATGTGAACGCCGTCAATGCTGCCCCGTTCCAGGGTGGTGCTCCACCCGCTTTGATTCACCTGTATTTCAATGAGAGCATCCCCATAGGACATGTCGGCATGCTCCACCGTGATGTTTTCGAAGGTCACCCCCGAAATATGGGCATTGTCCGAGTTATGGATGGACATAACCGGTTTGTGGAAGTTATAAAGAACGGTAATATCCTTGAACAGTACGTTGGTGATGGTGGCGTTCTCGATGTTGCCTTTGTTGGTTTCGTAGCCAACCTCCATACTTTGGGCAATATCGGTCCAAATCTGGACCCGTTCAAAGGTAATGTTGTCGCTGGAACGCTGGTAATTCTTCACCACCAGAGAGTCATCCCAGGAGCGGACAAAGCAGTCCTCCACGTGGAAATTCACGCAGGATTGCAGAGTAATACCGTCCCCGTTGGCACGGGAGGAAATGATCTTTACCCGATCCACCGTCACGTCGGTGGCAATATAGCCCTGCAGAACCCATGCATTGGGGCTCAAGAGCATAAGCCCTTCCACTTCCACGTTGTTGGATTCGGAAATATTGATGGGGATACGCACCGCACGGTCGTTGGCGTCACCGCCGTAAAGCGATCCGTCGATAATGCCCCGTCCCAAAATCTTTACGTTTTCGGCATGATCCACCAAAATAGACCCGTGGATCACCGCACCGCCGGCCACGTAGAGGGTTTGGCCGCTCTCGAGCTTGATGGAGTCGGTTTTATATTCACCGGGGCCATAGTAGATGATATTCTCTCCACCCGCCGCATACTTTTCGGCATCCGGATCGGGAAGGTTGGTGAATATGTGCATGGCACGCTTGAAGCTGTCGTTGAATTCCAGGGTATAATCCCCCGGTTCGGTCAGGGTGAAGCTAACCGTATTTCCGGATACGGTGGGGACAATCCCCGCCGAAGTGGGCATGATTTTTGCTGTGGTAAGTTCCATTTCGGAAACCTCCACTTCCACGGTCACCTGACCCTTGAAGTCAAAGTAAACCACAGGGGTACGGGATTGGTTTGGCAGGGCTCCCGATTCGAGATGGTCCAAGGACACATTGGTTTCGTAAACCGGCGTTTCGGTTCCATTGACGGTAACCTTCATAGACGGTGAAAGCACCAGTTCCATGGGACGCCTTTTTTCAGTGGCGGTGGCCATGTGCTTTTCGGTGGCAATCTGCATTCCCTCCGGTGCTTCCCAAATCTCCACCACCGTATTGCGTACCCGGTATACTTCCCATGCTTTCCATCCGAAAAACACGGCTAATCCCAGAGCAACCAGCAGAGCAACAACCGAAAGAATCAGAAGCAGGTTGGCTTTTTTGTTGGCTTGCAAGGCAATTCCTCCCTCTCTCTATGTAATTTTTATTGGTTTACATCCATCCCAGGGTCTTCATCAGGAACACACCGGCAAACATGGTAAACATGGATGCCAGGGTGGTGAACACCACCAATTGTCCTGCAAGCTCCCCGTCGCCGTTCATTTCCACCGCCATGGGATAGGAGGAAATTGCCACCGGCGATCCAAACATGACAAACAGTACCGCAAGCTCTGCTCCGCCAAAGCCCGCAAAATGGGCTGTTGTCAAAACAATCAGTGGCACCAGCACCATTCGCATGGAGGTGCCAAAGATAATATAACGAAGCTGTCGTCCCACAGCCTTGAATTCAAAGCTACCACCAAGAGAAATCAGTGCCATGGGAGTGGCAAGCTTGGCAATGTCCGACAGGGTTTTGCTTGCCACCTGGGGTAAAGGCAATCCTGTAAGATTATATACCACCGCAATAGCGGCGGCCAGGATCAGGGGATTTGTTACCAGGTTCTTCGCCATGGCTTTCACGTCCACCTTTTTTGCCCCACCAGAGAAAATGGTCAGGATCAAAACGGCACTGACGTTGAATATCACCACCACAAAGGGAATCATGGTGGATGCCACAACAAGTCCCTCTTCCCCAAAGAGGTTTTCACAAATCGGTATCCCGATATAAACGTAGTTGGAGCGTACAGCGCATTGGAGCAAAACCCCCCGCTTTTTCGGATCCTTGGAAAAGAGTAACACCAGGACTATACTGATGACCAGGGCCATCAAAAAAAGAATGGTAGCCCACAGAATCAGTTTGCCCCGCAGAGCCTCCGCAAAGGATACCGAGTAGATGCTATTGAAAATGGAAACCGGTAGAGCAACCTTAAAACATAGCCGATTTGCGATTTTATTGAAGTTTTCGTTTGTCAGGCCCACTTTGGTCAAAACAAAGCCCAAGGCAATCAGCACAAACAGCGGCACCAGGGCATTGACCGAAATCAACAGATTCTCTTTCATGTAAGCCTCACTCCCCGAAAATATCAGAACAATCCACCGCCCGATTCTCGTCAGCGGCTTTTCTGGCCCGCAGAGCAGTCCGGGTCACCCGAATGGCTCGCAGGGCATCCTCCCTGGCGGTGCCGGCTTCAATGTGTGTCACAAAATCCAGGAAACAATTTGTAGGGGGCAGAAGCTCCAGTTCCCGCCGGGCTTCCTCATTTTCCAGGTAGACCTTCTGATGAATAGCTTCCAGCATACCACGGGTCCCGGTCAGGCGCAGTCGGTCATCGTCGTGCCGACTGGAACCGACAGGACGGAAATAATCGGCGGATACCGTGCCGACGGCCCCATTTTCGAAAGTCAGAAGAAGAGACGCCGAAACCTCCAAATCACCGTGATCCCGATTGTGCTGACTACTTGCACCGGAAAAGACGGTTTTGGGCTTTCCCCCAAACTGCATGACCCAATCCAAGGCATGGATTCCTACCCAAGGGATCAAGCCTCCAAAGGTCTTTCGATTCTTGTAGAAATTGGGACGCGAGCCAAGCTTGTAGCTTTTCTGCCCGTGGATGAGACGAACCTCCCCAATCTCCCCTTCTTTCACCGCCGCATCCATGGTGCGATACCAGGAAGAATTGCAAATACCGAACATAGCGCCCAGAGCTTTGCCGCTTTCATGCCAAACGGCTTCCACGTCGTCCAACTCCTCCTCGGTCAGTGCCAGGGGCTTATCGGCAAACACGTGGGCGCCGTAGGCCAGTGAAATGATCACCGCCCCGGCAGTTCGATGGAACTCCGGGGTTACCGCCACCAGGTCGGGTTGTTCCCCTTCCAGCATGGCTTCCAGGGTTTCATACTCCTTTGCCCCTGGGAATGCATTCCGCAGGTTTTCTATCCCTGACTCCCCGGCGGTAGCAATGCCGCATACCTCCAGGGAATCATCCATCCCCAAGGCTTCAGACACGTAACCATAGTGTCCGGCGGCACCAAATACACAAATTCTCATAGTTTACACCTCTTCAGGGTTCGGAAGACGAGCTTCCTTGAAGCACTCCTTCAGGGTATCATCCAATCCTGCTACATAAACCATGTCAGGAAGGGTCACGATCTTTTCGGCGCTGAAGGGTTCCATGGCATCACGTTCCTCCCAAAGGCCTTCCAGAAGTTCTATGTGCTTGATGGCGGCTTCCACCGGGCAAACGTTTTCACCCTTACCATCGAAATAGGCAAAGGCCTTCTCCACCTTTTGCGCGAGTCCGCCGTTGTCCGACATTCCGTAGTCCACGATACTGCCGTCGTTACGAATGACCTCCAGACCCTTTTCGGATCGTCCTTTTCCACCGAAGTAGGCAGTAGCTTTTTCAAACTTATACTCAAAAATCGGATTCTGTACCTTTTCCCGCTTGATCGCGTGGGATGCACCAAAAAAGAGCTCCACCCCATCCTCAGTTTTGCCCTTGAGCACCAGGGTGTCGTAGGTTTCAATGTCGTTGGCCTTTGCCGCAAAGAAGGACACATCTCCCACCCTGGCCGCTTCATATCCCTTTCCGGCTACCCAAAGCATATTGAAGAGATAATGGGCGGTGGCATTGGAGGCAATGCTGTCAAAAATGGCACTACCATCGGCGGCGTACTTTTTACCGGCCCAACGAGTACCACGGTTGTAGTAGGCAAAGTCCCGGGGCCACAGTACAAGCGACTTGGTAGAAAGAAGCTTGCCGTAAAGTCCGGCATCGGCATCCTTCTTAAACCGAAGCATGGCATCGTTGGCAGACCACTGGAAGCCGATCACAAGTTTTCTTCCGCTCTTGTCCCGGGCTTCCTGAATGCGTTTGGCATCGGCTACCGATCCGGAGATGGGCTTTTCCAAAAGCACATCGCTTCCCGCCATCAAACATACCTCTGTCTGGTGGGCATGGAGCATAATGGGAGTAGAAATGATGGCGATCTCGGCAAAATCTTTTTCGTAAAACTCTTCCGGTGTCTTATAAACCGGAATGCCGGCGGCATAAATCAGGTCTTTGACCTGGCTGTTTTCCACATAGGGGTCGGCAATGGCATACAGTTTTGCATCCACCTTATCCCCCTGCTCCAGGAGCATGTTTACGTAGCCGGCGCCATAGCCGCCGCAGCCAACAAGCAAGACTTTTTTCATACAGTTTTCCCTCCACTGTTATTCTTTCGTTTTGCAAGAATGATAGGAAACGCAAAAATCAGTGCGCCAATGAACACAAAAATAACAAAGGTATGCATCATTTCCAGAACGCCTGCCACCTTGGCGTAATAACCGCCGATCAGGTTGCCAATTACCCCGGAAAGGCCGATAGATACCGCCGCAAAAATCGTTTGAGCGGTAAACAGAATGGACGCGGGCACAATCTCAGACATATAGTAAATCATAGCACCGATGAAGATACCATAGGATATGCTCTGGGTCAAAAACGCCAGGGCAAGCAGAATTGGGGTCGGGGCAAAGGCAATGGCGCAGGCACGAATAACCATTCCTATAAAGGACATGAGCACCAGGGTCCGGTTTCTGAAAAACACCTTGAGCTTTTTGAGATAAATCAAAAGAGGTACTTCGGTAATGGCCATGATAAAAAGCGCAACACCGTAAAGCGAGCTCCCCGCTCCAAGTATTTCGAACTTGCGTGAGGTGTAGTTGTAGACCGGAAGATTTCCCAATTGCATGACGAAATAGGAAATCAGGAAAATCATGTATTCCCTATTCTTCACAAGCATCATGCAAGCTTTCAGGAAGGGAACGGTATTCTTCTTTCCTTCTGTCTCCGCTTCCCTCTTTTTCCGAAGCAGAAGAGCCGCCTCATCCTCCCTGACCAGCATGGCAATTCCGGCGGTGATCAAGGCACACACAATAAACACCGGAGAGGTGATATCAATGCTAAATCGTTCAATGGCGGCGCCGAAAACAACGGCAGTAATGGCATAGAACACCGATCCGAATGACCGAGAGAATCCATAGTTGTAATTTACTCCGGTCATGCTGATGCGCACGCTCCAGATATCGATGATATACTGCAGGGTCTGCACGCAGGCCGAAAGCAGCAGCATGGTGATAAACAGCACGAAAAAGTTATGCTTTCCCACAAAAAGCAGCAGGGAAATGGCTCCGCCCGCCAGAAAGAGGGATACAAACAACGGCTTGATGCGAAGCATTTTGTCGCAAATACTGCCGATTACCGGCTGCATCACCAGATTGGCAATGGTGGCACCGGTTAATACGACACCACTTTGGAAATCGTCGTAGCCGTAAGCGGTGCACATTTGCACCAGGAAGGGAAACAACACACAATAGGACGTCCAGTACATTCCCTGCAGGAACCCAAACACCCAGTTCATTCTACGTTCAGTCACTGTCTTCCACTTCCCTTTCATCCCCGAAAATCAGGGTTTCCAACTCTTCGATGGAGTGAACTATGTATTTTGCCTGGGTTTCGGTCACCCGATGAAACTCATCAAAAAAGCAACCATCTCCCCCGCCGCCGATACCGGCGATAATATCCAGTTCCCGGTCCCCCAGCATGAGGGCATCCCCATCAAATCCGTATTTCGTTTGGAGGTATTGCATTCCGGAGGGGTCTGGTTTTGCCGGAAAGCCGTAGGTAGTATCTACCACCTCGGTAAAGGACTCTGCCATACCGTATTTTTCGAGATAGATTCCAGCGTATTCATCCCGGTTGGTCAGAAGGTAGTTATGCCCCCCCGCCGCCTTGATTCGACTCAAAAGTTCCGGAATTCCCTTGTAGGGCACCGTGATGGGCTCCTCGTCCAACTCACGCTCATATTTGTAGAAAGCCTGGTTCTCCAGATCGGTCAATCGATACTTCCTACGCATGTAACCAATGGATACCCGAAGATCCCAATACATTTCCTCAGGATCAGCCGTGCGGCCACCGTCCGCCAGGGCACGCAAAACCGCCCGGGTGGTATGGGGATAGCTGTCGAAAAGCATCCCATCAAAGTCCCAAACAAAGTGTTTATATGTAAGCACGTGCTTTTTCCCCTTTTATAGCATAATCTCCATAGCCCCGGGCAGATTCTCAATGCAGATTCCCTGACCGCCCGGTTCATATTCCCCATCAATAGTCCAGGCAATCGTCCCTTCTCCGGAGAATTCGGCTGAGGGTGCATGAATTAGCTGTATCATGGGGCTATTCAGATTTTTATCTTTGATGGCATTGACAATACTGAGAATTTCCGGGATATTCTTAGGGGTCTTCACCAAGGTAATTTCAAAGAGTCCATCCGACAGATTCACCAGGGTCTCATCCAGTTTTACAATTCCCGCAATACTGGTGGAATTGCTCACCGAGCAGAACACGTAGTCATCCTCGTAAATCTTATCGCCTACACGGAAGGATGCCCGGAAGGGCTTGATATCCTTGATACTGCCAATCCCCTGGAGCACATAAGCCAGGTGCCCCATGGAGTTTTTTGCCGCCTGGGGTGTATTGTAGGAGGCTTCGGTAAAGGCTCCGCAGGATGCGATGTACAAAAACAAACGATTTCCAAACCGTCCCACATCCAGTCGGGTGGGCTTTCCGCGGACCGCCCGATCGGCAGCCTTCATTACGTCGGTGGGAATCCCCAGAGAGGAGGCAAAATCGTTGCAGGTACCGGCGGGAATATATCCCACCGGGGGACGCTTGTCGGCAGGCAGGTCCAGAATGCCGCTGACGACTTCGTTCAGAGTCCCGTCCCCGCCACAGCACACCACCAAGTCGGAATCTTCAGCGTGTTCTCTGGTATAGACCGTTCCGTCCCCCTTACACTGGGTAAAATAGATGATGGTTTCGTATCCGGCAGACGAAAACAGTTCCAGAACCTGGCACAGCTGCCGCTGTATTTTCATGGTTCCGGTATATGGATTGATAATCAAACGCAATTTTTTCATAGGGTCTTCCTTTTTCCGTTATCCAACGGTAGGTTCTTTCTCTTTATCTTTTCGATACAGGCGCCATCCGTGCAGGGCGCCGCCAAATTCCCGGACTTGGGTCAGAAGTGTCTGCACCCGTTCATTTAACATCCGGGGCAAAGGTTCTACCGCTTCCGAAATGGCAATGCGAAGCACATCCCCCTCTTCCCGGGCAATTTCCCGCATACCGGGATCCAGTTTTTCCAAGAATGGGGCTACACTTTCGTTATTCGGCAGGGAAAGGGAATACACAACGCTATATTCCCCCTTTTCCTGGGCTTCTTCACCACCAAGGAAAAGATCTGTGTAAATACGAATGAATTCGGCTTCGTCAGGAAGCAAGGAACGGTAGGTCTGATAATCGCTTTCTTCCCCTACTTCCATATTCAATTCCCCATAGCGCCAGCGTTTCATAAAAGCTTGCAGAGCTTCCTTCGCCGATTCATCCTTGCCATACAGGTAGTAGTGCACCAGAGGTTCTTCCCGTGTAGTGTAGGCTCCGGCGAAGGTTAAATCGTGGACTTTTGCAAAATCCATCAGTTGCATGACCCGATCCCGCAGGTAATAATCCTCACAGTGCCAGAAGGGCCGGAATGCCACAGCAGTGTCATAAAGCACCGTCATCTCCCGGTCGGGGATTTCCAGACGAACAATTCGGAGTTCCTCCCCACGGGTAAAGGTGTCGGTGGCAGAAAAGTGTTCCAGGCGGGCTTTCGTCATGATTTCCTTGAGCAAACGGAAAAAGAGAACCAAAAGAAGAAGAATCAACAGCAGAAATAGGGCGTAATTCCCTCCCGTTTTCACCCATTTGTGGATGGTCAGATATAGTCCGCTCCCCACTCCCAAGAACAGTACGGTTCCCATCAATGCCAGCCTTTGGCCCATGATAAAGCCCAAAAGAGTATACAATGCCACGCTCAGGCCCATACAGATCGGAACGTATTTCATATCCCCAAAATATGGCAGATCAAGGATCAGGATAATTCCACCTGCCAGAGCTACGATCAAAGCTGCCGTCACAAGGAGCATGCGAAACTTAACTACCTTTTTTCGGTCGGCGGGATTCAGGCGGCACAAAGCGTTTTCCGGGCTGATCAGAACCCCCTTCAATGCCAGGTAATCCTCCAACATGGGGTGGGATAGCCCGATGGTTTTTCGTTTATTTTGCGATTTTTGTTCCAAGATTTTTGCTCACTTTCCCGGAGTTACCAGCTCCGGCGGATGTTTTAGAGGTCAATTTCGTGGGGATAGCGCTTTTCCAGCCAATCGGCTCCTTCGGCCCGTCCGGTTTCCCGCAATCTTACCAGATAATCCTTCAGGAATCCCCGGGAATGGAAGGGACCGCCCTCCCGCATAACCACCCACATGGGGTCGGTGGCGCTTTCGGAATTGGACATCATTTCGTATTCAAAATCCTGGATCTTTTTTGCACCAATGGCACACAGCACAGGATTTTCTTCTGCAATGTTATTGGTTTCGTGGGGGTCTGCCTCCAGGTCGAAGAGCATTTCATCGGGGAACATATGGTACCCTGTGTGGGGAGAGCGAATGTAAAGATACTTATCCCATCTGGCCGAACGCTGGCACACGTGGGCACACTGGTTCAGGATCACATGATCCCGGCCCACCTCTTCCCCTTCCAGGGCGGCAAAATAGCTTTCCCCATCCCATCTTTCGGCGGGAGCAATACCAAAAGCCTCTGCAATGGTAGGAGCCAGGTCAATGTTTTGGTGGAAGGCACCATTTCTAACGCCCGAGGCCTTTCCCGGCCACTTGATGATCATGGGGATACGGCAGGTAATCTCGTCTGCCGTGCCATGCTCGGCATAGAGGCCCAATTCCCCAATATTTTCCCCATGGTCGGAGGTAATGATGATGGCAGTATCCTCGTAAATGCCCTTTTCTTTCAGCAGATCAATGATTTTACCCACGTGGTCATCTGCATAGCGGATGCCGGTATCATAATTATCCATGAATTCCTTCATCTCTTCCATGGTCAATACCGCTCCAGGATGACGGGGCAGATCAGGATTGGATGCATCGTCAAACATATTGATCTCCCGGGCACAGTGGGGACCAACGTGCTGCAGGTGCTCTGCAAAGATTTCCGGTGTAATCCAGGGGTCGGGCAGGTCTTCCTTTTCGAAGGGTTTACCATATTCCATGGGAGAACGGTAGGGTGTATGCGGATCCCAGAAATGGACGTGAAGCATCCACTGATCTTTTTCTGCATGACGGGTGATCCAGTCCACCGCTGCATCACACACCGCATCGGCGGTTTCGTTACCGCTCTTTTCCAGGTTGTAGGTTTCGTCGATACCCGCATGGAACCACCATGCAGAGTGGCGCTCTGCAAAACTGGAAACCGATGCGGTACGAAATCCGGCTTTCTTGAAGGTGGTAAACAGGCTGGTCTGGCTGAATGAATCCTTGAATCCACGGGGATATCCCTCGATCCGCATATCACCGGCGGTTCCACCATGACCTACTACACCGTTGTGAATGCCATACTGGCCGCTGACCAATGCGGCTCTTGCGGGCAGACAGGGCGCATTGGGGGTATAGTACCGATCAAATACCACACCTTCCTCCGCCACTTTGTCCATGGCGGGTGTTGTATTTCTTCCATAGCCGTAGCATCCCATATGGTCGGGGCGTAGGGTATCAATGTCAACAAACAGAATTCTCATTTTTGCACCTCTTCATTTCATATTTTTAAAGGCATATAGCCCAATTCCTACACTGATTGCCAAATTATAGGAATCCACAAGTTCGCTCATGGGGATTCTGACACTTTGACCGTATTCGGCATAGTCATCTGGCAAACCGGTGGCCTCATTCCCGAATACAAGCGTCCTCTTTCTTCCTACTTCTTCCAGACTTCCGAGCTCCACCGAGCCCTTCAGCATAAACGGATACAAAACGTGCTCAGGATAGCTTCTTCGGTATTCCTCCAGACTGGAATACACAGCTGTTCGAATACGGAACAATGCTCCCATGGAAGCACGGACGGTTCGGGGATCATATAAATCGGCACAGGGAGCGATCATGGCAAGGTCGGTCTCTCCCATACCGGCGGCAGTTCGGACAATGGTTCCCAAATTCCCCATGTCGGAAGGATTCACTAACAGTACATGGGTATCCGACTTCAGCTCTTCTCGTTTTGGCTTTTCAAACAAAGCCGCCACATATACGTTTCCTTTATCGCTGATACGGCGAATGCTTTGTGGCTCTTCAAAGCATGGTACTCCAAGTTTTTTTGTAAAGGTCAAAAGCTTTTCTGCCCCGTCGTACTCGGGAGAGTATATCACCTTTTTGACAAGTTCCGGTCTGCTCTCCAACAGTTCATATGTCGGAAAGGATCCCAATGTATATGAATTCGGGTCATCCCGATGGTATTTTTTTACTTTTTCCATTTTTCCCGTCCCTGTGCGCAGTTTCCGGTCCCATTATCGTAACGGTCTTCCACTTTACACCCTGTCACTTTCATCATTTTCCTGATTTTTGCGTAAAGGGAACCGACATTTGACGGCTTTCCGGCCCCATCAAAAGCCATTTCACCCCATTAAGAGTATTATATCACAAAGTATTCCAGAAAGAAATAGTAGCGGATGAATTTTTCGGAATTGTCCAATTTTATGGTTGCATAATGTCGAATGCTGTGATATACTAAATTTACTTAAAATTTTGAAAGTATTTTACAAAAGGAGCTTTTTCTTATGCGCAAAGACGGCACACGAGTCAAGAACGTGGATCCCCTCTACGCAGTTGCCCCCTACATTATGGATAAGCGTTACGACGCCATGAATATGATCACCCTGGATATTCCCATGGAACCCATGATGAAGTATCGTGCAAATGCCCGCCGCCGCGGTCACGTCATCAGCTACATGGGGCTGATCATGGCTGCCTGGCTTCGAACTGTTCACGAATTCCCTCTTCTCAATCGTTTTATCGTGAACAAAAAAATCTACGACCGCAACGAGCTTTGTGTCGGCATGGTGGTTATGAAAGCCGGTCAGGACGATGGCACCATGTCCAAGATCTACTTCGAACCCAAAGATAACATTTTTGAAGTTCAGCGCAAAATCGACGAATATGTCAATAGCAATCGGGAGACCACCAACGCCAACAGCACCGACAAGCTCATTCAGGTTCTGCTTTCTATTCCCGGTCTGGTCAACTTTGGTGTGGGTGTCTTCAAGCTGGCTGACAAATACGGTCTCCTGCCCAAGTCTATCATCAACGCCAGCCCCTTCCACGTAAGCCTTTGTCTGACCAACCTGGCATCCATCCGCACCAATCATATTTATCACCACATCTATGAATTCGGCACCACCAGCCTTTTCATCGCCATGGGCAATATGCGGGAAGTTCCCTTCCGGGAAAAGGGCAACGAGATCGTATTTAAGCGCTGTATCCCTCTGGGTGTGGTTATGGACGAACGTATTTGTTCCGGTCACTACTTTGCTCAGTGCTTTGAACGGATGCGCCAGTATTTCGAAAACCCCGCCCTTTTGGAACAGGAGATTGAATAACCCATGAAAATGCCCGTTCTCCGTAAAATCAACGCAGGGCTTGGTTTGATCACCATTCTGGTTTTGTTTTTACATATCAGTTTCGCCTATCGGTCGTTGGAGGGATTGGACAATGGTTTCACCCGGCAACTTCCCGGAATCACCATGTGGTTTGTGGCGCTTCATGCTATTGTTGGTATTCTAACCATGCTCCTGACCCGTAAGCCCAAGAGCGAAAAAAGCAAGCTTCCCCTCAACACGCTTCTCTCCCGTATCAGCGGGGTTCTGATTCTGATTCCCTTGATTCTGACCCACCGGGACGTATACACCTCCCCTGCTATGCATACGCCCTTTTTTGCCGCCATTGAGATTCTGTTTTGCGCTCTGGTATGTACCCATATTGCCACCTCGGCTCCCCGGGCCGTCATCACGTTGAAAATGGTAAGGACACAAAAAACTGCCAACCTGATTACCACCATTTGCCGGGTACTGTGTGCCCTGATCATGGTGGATTGCGTCACCCTGATCCTCAACCACATCCATTAACAAAAAACAGGAAGGATTGAATCCTTCCTGTTTTATTTTGCTCATCCTTTACGTTTCACCAAAATCGCAATCAGAGCCACGGCTAAGACACCGCAGAGCCCCACCGTACCGTACATGATCCAGGTCTCCAGCTTTGCCTTTTTCACCACGGCTTCCCTTTCGCCTCGCAGAACTTCCAATTCTTCGGCGGAAGCCTCATATTCAGCCTTCACCTCATCATAGCTTGCAAGCTCTTCCTGAAGGGCTTGCTTTTCGCTTTTCAAAGCGGCATTCTCTTCAATCAGAAGATTTGCCTGCTCCGCCATGGCCTGATACTCTTCCGACATGGTCACAAGAGAACCGTTTGCATCGATAAAGTTGTAACGCTGCAGAGTTTCATCCTGGGGATCATAGAGATAAATCACCACATCCCCGTTGTCGTTGCCCAAGGTCAAAAGCGCGTGATTGGCGTCCCCTTCTTCCGGCAGGTAAACCGTCATTTCGTTCTCTCCCACCTTCATGGTTCCCTTTTTATATCCATCCATGGTGAAGAAGGACTTGTTGCCCACAAGAACAGTCAAGGTGGTTTTCCCAATCTTCATGGTCTTATAGGGAATTAAGAGCCCATTCTCATCATCCCAATGATAGAATCCCGCATCGGATTTTCCGACCTTACCATATACCAAAGGGAACACGGCAGTATTTTTATGGGTATAAACCGGAGCTTCGGTTCCGGTCTTTTTTCCTTCTGTAAAGCCCTTGGGTACCGAATCGGGTTCCATCACCACCAGGGTTTGACTTCCCACCTTCAGTTCCAATTTCTTTTCAGATTCACTTTCCGATTCCTTTTCGGATTCTGTTTCGGTCTCCGGATCGGTTGTTTTCTTCGCCCTGGTGACCACAATCTTGTAAGTTTGGGTAGACCCGTCCTCAGCGGTTACCTTGACCTTAACGGTATTATCCCCCACGTCCAGTCCGCTATTGCCCGACACCGAAACCTTGGCCGCCGAATGATTCGCCTTGGCGCTGACGGTCAGCTTGGTCACCGAATTGGCCACTGATACTTTATAGGAGGTAGTGTCCGCTGAAAACTTAGGCGACAGGGTCCCCGGAGATACCGAAAGGGACTTTAACTTGGCATCCGAAGAAGCGGTGGGAGCCGCTTCAATGGTAATAGCAGAGCTTGCGGCCGATACTTCCAGAGAATCTCCACCCGCATCCGAAGCATCCATATAGGTAACCTTGAGCGAGGTACTGCCAGCCTTTTTTGCGGTAAAATTCAGGGAACAGGAAATTTTACCCTCCCCTTCGGAATATTCGCCATATACCAGAATAACACTTCCATCGCTTGATGCTTTGAAAATACTGGTATTGCCGCTACCGGAATTGAAGGTAAGCATACTGCTGTCATAAGAAATCTTTAGTTTGAAGGATGCAACACTCACGCTGGAAGACATGCTGACGCTAAAGGATTTCCCCACCGTTGTTTTGGGATCAGAAAAGGAAAAGCGGCAGGAGGCTGCTTCCACCGGGACATAAAGCCCGGCCAGCAGTAAGAGGCACATCACAATCGATATGATCCTTTTGATTGCTTTATTCATAGAAACTCCTTATTGCTCGATATAGGCGGTTTCCAGCAGATGGTTACGTATTTTTACCAAATCGCCGGTAACAAGTTTACTGTCCTTATTGATATCCGCTGCCTCGCTGTATGGGCCGCTGAGTAGATTCGTTTCCAACAGGTGATTTCGAACCTTAACCAGGTCAGACGTCGTGATCTTCCCATCCCCGGACACGTCACCACGAATCACAACCGCATACCGGGCATATTCGCCCCCATTTGCATCGTAAATCACCAGGCTATCTCCGGTTCCCACGGTTTCACCTGCTTCTTTCTGGGCATTTTTGCTGTTGACCACCGCTACACTGCCATTTTCCACCGTAACACCCTTCAGGGCACTTTCCGCAGTGGTTCCCGGCGTTACGCCATAGACCTGCTGTCCCGTTATGGTCAGGGACGTCCCGGTAACATTGGGTGCCTCCCATCGGCCACCTGGCGGGCAATGGTCAATGTATACTCCCGGATATCTCCATTTTCTGCCGTTACGGTAAGGATGATGACATTGTCCCCCACCGTCAGGTTATGGGTTCCGGTTCCCTGGATGGTGGCGGTCTTGTCATAAGCGGCGGCAGTAATCTCCACCGAAGTCACACCATTGCCAACCACCAGGTCATACTCATTGGTGTCCATATCAAAGTCGGGGGTCAGATCATATCCCTTCACCGATATATCCGAAAGCTTGTTATTGGGAGAGCCATCCCCGAAGGGAATGGGACAGGGTTTCTCCGGCATATTGGCATATACCGGAATTTCAAAGATCAGGGCTTCCTTTCTTGCGCTTTCGCTGTAACCATCCGAAAGACTGCAGGCTTCCCCAAAGGCACCGTCCACGTTGGTCATATATTGGTGCTTATAGAGGTTGTTACCCTGGACGTTGTATTTTTTCAAATACAGGGTGTCCTGGCCAACCGATATGTAACCCTGGGCATAGAAGTTAGCCCCGCCAATAATGGCCTTTTCCCGGGAATTCCAGGGGCGTTTATAGGTGGTGGAGCCATTATCGCCGCCCTTGGCATACCAGAGGCCATGCTCAATGGCGGATGAAAAACGTGTGGTTTTGTATGCCGCGATGTTATAGTAATTGTAATAGCCTTTGTAAGAACCTTCTACCCCCTCGTAGGTGCCGCAAATGCTGTTGGAGGTCCCTTTGGATCCCATTTCCTGAATGATCATGGAAGCCAGCACGTAGGGATTGACCCCTTCCGATTTGCCCGCATCGTAAATGACCTGGGCATAATCGATCTCGGTTCCGTCCAGTTCGACCCCGGGGCTTTCCAGGAAGGTTCCCTCCGCAATGGTGCGAACCCCTTCCACCGTTTGGGTTTCCGAGAAACTCTGGTCCAGGAAGAGGAACATACCTTCAGTGGTCAGGAAGTTACGGGGGTCCATATAATGGGAAAGGACTTCTTCGGATGCTAAAACCCAATCACCGCTGTCCCAGCCGGTTTTCCAGGTACTGGTTTTCCAATCGTAGGCCTCGCCTTCGGTGGATTTCCAGCTGGAAGGTTCCGAACCCGAAACCAGGCTACGCCCCTCCACCATTTCACCTGCAATCGCTTCTTGCCAGGTTAGACAGGTCTGGAGTGACTTAAACTCCCAGTTGGGGTATAGGGCATGTACGATCCGCAGACGTTCCTTGTAGCTTTCGGGAAAGTTCTCAGCGGCAAGCTTCGCTTCAAATGCTTCGTCCTTTTCGGTGACCGGGTAGCTACATTCGGTAATATAGCCCCCGTGCACAAAGCCCTGGATTTCGCCATATTTCACCTCGTACCAGGTCTTACCATCGGAAGCCTTTGCTTCTGAAAGGATTTCCACAATGGCACCCCCCACCAGACGGCTGGTCTGGGGATTGCTTGTCCCGACCCCGGAACGAACCTTCAGGGTATTGGCATTGGTCACCATGCCATAGCGGGTCTCTGCTGCCTCCGTACTTCCTGTAACCGGGATCAGGGCACAAAACAATGCCAAAAGCAGGATCCACACCGTTATTCTATATTGTAATTTCATACTGTTTCCTTCCGTATGTCGAAAATACCAATTTCACAGCTTAAGCCGTGCAAATTCCAGTTACAAATATCCATCATCATTATACCTGATTTCATTCTCTCTGTCAATATATCAGCTTGTATTTGCTGAAACGTTATGATATAATGAAACAAAATTACAGGAGTCAGGTACCCTTTATGAAGATATATGTTTTTTCCGATACCCACCGACACCACGCCGCCATGGAACGGGAGGTCATTGATAATCCACCCGATGCCATCATCCACCTGGGGGATTACGTGGACGATACCTTCGACCTTCGTCACGGCTTTCCTCATATCCCCCTCTATTCTGTTCCGGGCAACTGCGATTTCCGGGATGGCGGGGTGGAAGAGCTTTCATTTTTGGGGCACCGTATCCTCTATTGCCACGGACATCAATTCGGGGTTAAACTTGGACTTGACCGCATCCGAACAGAAGGTATGCGCCGTGGTGTGGAGCTCGTCTTGTTCGGACATACGCATCAGCAGTATTTGGAAGAAGGTACACCCACCCTTTTGAATCCAGGGACCTCCCAGGGTTTTGTTTCCATGCAATATGCCATTTTACACGTAACCCCCCACTCCCTTCGGGTCGAGTTGGTCAAGAAGTCCACATGATCGCCCGTATTTACGCCAAACCCGCCGCCACCAAGCCGCAGATTCTGATGTTATTCGCACTGGTGCTTGCTACCTCCTCCATTCTTGCCGCCCTGCCGATTCCCCGGGTTGAATACCGCTGGATTGGTGTGGTGCTGGGGATTGCCCTGACTCTGTTTTTGGGAAGCTACGTGGTGCGGCACACTCTGGTGGTTTATGAATACCAGCTTTACTCCGATCGACTGGTCGTTCTGCGCCACCTTTTCAGACGGGTAAAAGTTGCATCTTCCATTTCCCACAAATCTATCGTAATGATTCTCCCCGCCGCCGACCCAGTTCTTCGTTCCATTCCAAAACACGATGCAACCGTATCCTTCGGCGGTATCCTTGACAACCGTTTTGCAATTGTCTTCCAAGGTCAAAAGAAACGGGAAGCCCTACTACTGGAATGCGGTTATCCCTTTGCAAAATCCATCAGCAAAATCGTTGCCGAATATCAGGCAGCACACAAAGGAGTTTAGTTATGGCAGGAAAATGGTCCAAAGAACGTATTTGGGATTGGTACAATTCCACCCCCTGGCTTCGCGGTTGTAACTTTATGTCCAGCGACTGCGCCAACCGTATTGATCAATGGCAGGAATTGGGGTTTGAAGAACGCCTTGCCACCACCGACCGGGAGTTGGCGCTTGCCGCCGAGACCGGATTCAACACCATCCGCATCATTCCGGAATTCATCGTGTGGAAGGAAGAGCACGATGGTTTCATGGATCGGTTTGAACGTTATCTGCAGGTTTGTGCCAAACACGGCATTTCCTGTATGGTGGTATTCGGCAATGACTGCATGCCCCCTAAAAACGAGGCATGGAAACCCCTGACACTGGGTCCTCAGCATTATGATTGGGGGTATCACGGCGGTCGCAAGAATTCCCAGCACGGCGTTTTCGTTGGCCCCGGCTACCACCTGCTGGATGAACCTGAAATTGCCCAAGAGCACTACAAATGGGTGGAGGAAATCGTTACCAAATACAAAAACGACTCTCGCATCATCATCTGGGACCTGTTCAATGAACCGGGCAACTCCAACCGCAAGAGCATGTCCCTTCCCCACCTGAAAAAGTTTTTTGAAATCGTTCGGGATATTGATCCCATTCAGCCCTGTACCGTCGGGGTATTCCATTCCACCCAGCTTGGTAATCTGCCCGAAATCGAGCAATTCGGTCTGGACAATTCGGATATTACCAGCTATCACAGCTACTCCTCCTACCGAACCAACGTGGAGATCATCCATGACCTGAAGGAGCTTGGCCGTCCCATCATCAACACCGAATGGCTTGGCCGTGTCACCGGAAGCAACGTTGCGGAGCAATTCCCCCTTTTCTATCTGGAAAAAGTAGGTTGCTATAACTGGGGCTTTGTTGCCGGGAAATACCAGACTTATGAGCCCTGGGAGGGTACCTGGACCCAATACTACAATGACCCGGAACACAGCAACTTTGATTTCACAAAATGGTTCCACGATTTATATCGGCCCAACCTGCGCCCCTATGATCCCAGGGAGATTGAGCTGATTCAGCATTTCTGTCAGCGTGCCGACAGGGACTTTGAAAAATTGCACAAATAAATCAAACCCGGACGTTATCTTCCGATAGCGTTCGGGTTTTCATTGCTTCACATATTCAAACAGAGCAAGAATCAACGCAAGAAACAGGCCAATCGAAACCTCCCCTTGCCATGCGGCAAACAGAAAGACACAGGCAAGCAGGACCACCAGTACGATTTCTCCCACGTGGATTACCAGATTTCCGTTACATCCCGTTTTTTCGCTGATCAGCTCCACCAGCAATCCCCCATCCAGGTAGTGAGCAGGGAATAAATTATAAAAACCAAGCAGCATCCCAGCCATACCGGCTTTATGAAAACCCAAAACGTATGCCACACCCGCCGCCAACAGATTGCAAACCGGTCCTGCCGCCACTGCGGCAACTTCCCATCCCCAGGAGCACCCCCCTTGTCCCATTTCCATGCGAATTCCAAAAGGGGTCAGGCTGATGCATCGGATTTCTCCTCCTCCCAGGCCATACACCAGGGCATGTCCCAGTTCATGCAGTACCAGAAATACCAACACGGTTCCTATCGTATTTTCCTGCCTGGTAATCAACAGAATAGCAACAGCAAGAAAGAACTCCGGTTCAACCAGAAGTTTTAGCTTCTCCATAAAAAAGCTCCCCGATTCTTACCAGTGTTTCCTCGGTATGCTCTTTCCAGTTCACCCCCGGGGAGTTCCCCAAAAGGCATTGTTTTAATGTACCTTCCGTCATTATCCCTGTACGCACCAGAATTCCCATCAGTAGCACGATCGTCAAACAAATCCACAGTTTAATCCACTCCCCACCGCTTCCATCGTCCCGATGCTTTTTTTGAATGATCATGGTATTCACCCTTTCTTTTGATTCCGACTTGCTTTTACCCGCCAAAGGAGGTATAATAGGCAAAAACAAACCCCGGAGGTACGTTTATGCCGCTTTCCTCTGCCATTGTGGGAGCCTCCTCCCTCTTACCTCTCCCTGCCGTTTCCGTTTGTGCCGTCTGCGATTCTTCCGAATCCAACGGCAAAGCCCTCGCCGCCGCCCTGGAATGCCCTTGGTATCCTTCTCCCCAAGCCATGTTAACCGCCCAGCCTTGCTTGGAAGCCCTTTGGTTGCGGCCCGACGGCAATGGAAATCTGCCGTTTGATCCTTTAATGCTTGCGGCATACGGTCGGCATATATTTCTGGATCTTTCCTTGCCCATGACACATGAACTCTATACACAAATGGCATCTACCGCATCCGCAAAGGGCGCCATCCTCCATGCTGTTCTGCCGGCCATCCCAGCACTGCCCTCCCTTGGTGAGATTTATGCTGTCGAAGTACGCGGATTTACCGACGAAAATACCCTTTCTCCTCTCGATCATCTTCCCCTTTCCCTGAACCAGGGACTTTCGGTTTTGTTGTCCCTTTGCGGTACTGCAAGGCAGGTGCAGGGCAGTTTTGACACCTCCGCCACTGCCCGACTTACCGGATATTCCGGTCCGGATAAGCTCGGTTTGTTGATTTCTTTTTACTCCGGTATCATCGGACAGCTACTCCTCCTCCCTGCATCCGATTCGGTTGAACCGGGTTGGACAATTACCGTTACCGGTTCCGAAGGGTGCTATTCCTTCCGCCTTCCCTCCGACTCCATTCCAACCCGGACAGACGAGATTCCTTCTGTTTGCGATCCCACCCTCTACCCGACTCTTCTGTCTTTACGTAACGGAATATCCGCTTCCTTCCGTCAGGGAGGCTGTGCAATCTCCATCTGACTCCATCAACCATGGTCAATTCTGTCCATGGTTGATTTTTTGTTGTTTTGCCACCGGAATCAGGGTTTGGATGTAACGACTTGGATTATAACCAGACATTCTTACAAGAAGCAAATAGATACCCGCGGAAATCAATACCGAACCGATACTCCCCAGAAATCCCTTGCCAAGCAAAAGCCATACTGCACGGCCTATAGCGTAACAGCAAAAAGAAATATAGCATGGCCGCCATATCGCTTTTCCAAACGGTACCGCAAGTGACAGTTTTCCTCTCAGAAAGCCAATCGACAATACAGTTGGCAATATATTCCCTGCAAGCCCTCCAAGGAGGGTTCCCCAGATTCCCATTTTCGGAGTCAAATACCACATCATACCCAGATGCAAACAACCTCCAAGTAAATTGAAACCCATTGCCTCCTTTTGCCGTCCATATCCCACTAAAATTCCGGATGTCACCGATTGGAAGGCCGCAAATACGGCACTGGCTCCTAAAACGAGAAGAACCTCCTCCTTCACAGCATGGCCGAATACCCATTCCATAACGTACATTCCTGGCAGGACCAGGGAAAAGCACATAGGAATGGCAAATAATCCCGTCATTTCCAATGCCTTGACACTTTTCCTGGCCGCATCCGCATGGTTTCCCAAAGCATCGCTCCCGGTGATCTTTGGTCCCACAGCAGAAGATATGGGACCAATCAGAGTCAGTGGCAGATACATTAACGGCATCGCCATCGCATTGATTACCCCCAGGGAAGCCACCGCCTCCATTCGGTCCCAGCCGTATAGCATCAAGCGTTTTGGTAAATTTACCGTAATCACGGCCCCCAGCAGATTTCCCGCTACCGCTGACAAGGAAACCGGCAACGCTATCTTTAGCAAGGACGTCCCAAGCCGTTTTCCTTCTCTTTTTTCGTTTTTCGGAAAAGCATGGTAGACCTTTCCCAGTGAATGCGTCATATAAAATGAGCTGAACACTTCACTGATGGTCATACCAAGTATAATACATTCCGCCGCCTTGTCAGGCGTTTGCGGTGCCACCCCCCACAAAATAGTCCCTACAGCCATCATCCGAAGTGCTTGCTCCACCAGTTCCGAAATAACGGGATACCGCACCTCCCGCAATCCATAACAAACGTTTTTGCAAAGATTTTCAAACCCTGTTAAAAAGATACACGGCAGAAAGAGAATCATAGCTCTTTTCGCCCGGATGTCTCCCAGAATGATTCCCGCAATATCATTTTGAAAACAAAGAAGCAGTGCGGCCATCAGCAAAAACAATCCCACAAACAAGGCTACACCAATGCGAAAAATACGAGGCAAAGCATCATAGTCCCCTATTGCGGCCGATTCGGCAGAAAGATGATTGACTGCCATACAGATGCCAGACAGAGCAACCGATACAACCAAACTATATATCGGAGATATCAGGGTATATGTTCCCATTCCCTCCGCACCCGCAAGGCGGCTTTGCAGCATGCGATAGCAAAAACCCATCCCCTGCAATAGTATGCCGCTGATGGTCAGGATGGACGCCTGGTAAAGTACCGAATAACGGCTAATTGATTTATACCACCGTATGTAATCACCCCCTGCCTTCTTTCATTCTACGATTCGGTGTTCCTATTTATGCTTTCTCATTCCAAATGCTTCATTCTACGCATAAAATTGCTATTATTTCCTTTTTCCTCTTGATTCCTCCTTCAAAATGTGATATAGTAGTTTTACCAAGAGAAAGGTCTTCTCTATGGCCTTTTCTTCACTATTATTTTGGAGGTTTCCCTATGCGTAAGTCTATCACCGCATTTACCCTTGTCATTTTGATGATGGTCGCCCTGCTCTCTTCCTGCACCGGCACCACCCCTGACGTGGCCGCCAAAGAAGCCATTCTCACCCTTGACGAAGTCAACTGGACCATCGAACTGGAAGGTGTTGAAGCCACCTCCTACACCATGGCTGATGCTCAGGCCCATGCAATCGACAGAATCATTGTCAGCATGGTAATCTCGGTTGAAGATACCAACATGGCCAGCGCCCGCAAGAGCTTCCTGGCAGAAGGCATCACCTTTGCCGAATTCCTGGCCGACATCGGCGCCACCGATGCCAACAAGGTCACCTTCTACGGCACCGACCTTTACGAAGCCGAAGTCAGCTACACCATGACCCCCGAAGATATGGCCAGTGAAGACGTCCGTATCTGCTGGATCATGAACAAGACCGAAGTTCTCCCCGATACCAAGACCTACGTTGGTATCCTCTGCAGCTCCAGCTACAACATGGAATTCCCCAGCTGCTGCTCGGTCAACAAGATCGTCATCGAATAAGTTCTCCTACATACAAAAGCCAGAGGAAGAATCCTCTGGCTTTTCTTCTTGACAAAAAACACCGACGGGATAACCCGTCGGTGTCGTTTTTTATTGAATATCCGAGTCGGTGAAGGGATCGCCGCATTCCGGACAGAATTTCGGAGGATTCTTGGGATCTTCCGGTTCCCAACC
>SVKS01000026.1 GCA_015068345.1 Oscillospiraceae bacterium | reverse complement strand
CAGCGAAGCCTACCATCGGGAATTTTGCGAAGTGTTTGATTCCCTTGGCTTTTCCTATGACCTGTATACCAGAACCTCCCATCCTTGCCACAAGGAGTTTGTCACCGAATTCCACCGCAAACTCTACCAAAGCGGCTTTGTGGAGGAGCGCACCGTGAAGCAGGCTGTCTGTCCTACTTGCGGCAAGGCACTCACCGACCGCCTGGTGGTGGGCGGTTGTCCCAGGTGCGGGGAGGAGACCCGGGGGGACCAGTGCGATGCCTGTGGGGAGGTCTTGGACCCCGAACGGGTGGCGAACGCCCGCTGTGCCGAATGCGGAACTCAGGTCACCTTTGGGGAGACTACCCAGCTTTTTCTTCTGATCTCCCATCTTCGGGAAGAACTGACCATTTACCTGGCGGAGCACCCCTATTGGCGGAAAAACGCCATTGCCTTCACTCGGCGCTATATGGACGAGGGGCTTCGGGACAGGGCCATCACCCGGGATTTGGATTGGGGGATCGACGTGCCAAAGGAAGGGTATGAGGATAAAAAGATCTATATCTGGGCCGAAAACGTCCTGGGATACCTATCCGCTACCAAAAAGCTTTGCGAAGAAAGGGGCGTGGACTTTCGCCGGGTCTACGGGCCGGGGAGCCGCCACTACTACGTCCACGGCAAGGACAACATCCCCTTCCATACCATCATCCTGCCTGCCCTGCTTCTGGCCCATGGGGCGGGGTATCATCTGCCGGACCATATCATATCCAGCGAATATATGACCCTGGAGGGGCAAAAGATATCCACCAGCAAGAACCACGCCATCTGGGCCAAGGACCTGGCGGCGGCATACCATCCCGATGCCATCCGCTATTTCTTCCTGGCAAACGGCCCGGAAAAACGGGATGCCGATTTCTCCATGGGAGAATTTGCCAGGCTGAATAATGCCAACCTGGTGGGGGTATGGGGCAATTTTGTCAACCGGACCCTTGCTTTTTCGGTGAAATATCTGAATGCCGAGATTCCACCGGTGGAGATTCCAAAGGAAATGCGGGAACGGGTGCAGACCACCTTCGACCGGGTGGGGGAGAGCCTGGAACGGGGAAGCTTCCGGGATGCCCTGGATGATATTTTCGACCTGGTTCGCTTTGGCAACGTGTGGTACGACGCCAGACAGCCCTGGAAGACCCGGCGGGAGGATATGGAGGATTGCCGGCAGACCATCGGCACCTGTACCTGGCTCATCGGGAATCTTGCGGTATTACTCCATCCCTTCCTGCCCTTTTCTTCCGGCCAGGTGATGACTTGGTTGGGAGTCTCTTCGGATTGGTTCCCCCAGAAGGTGACCGAAACCACCCTCCCCGGGGATATCTCCATCCTGTTTGAACGGATCGAGGAAAAATAAAGATAACCCCGCTGTGCCAGGATGGTACAGCGGGGTTATCCTCTATCACTTGACAATGTTACTGGGATATGATAGCATTTGCTTGAGAAAGGGAATAAAAATTTACAAAAGGAAGCAATACGTATAATTGGGGAAAGGAAAACTCACCGATGAGAAATGTATTACTATGGATTGTTAGTTTGATTATGGTATCAGCACTTGTTTCCTGCGCGGAATTGCCAGCGGCAGAAGTGCCGGAAAGCGAAATCCAAACCGAAGCTATGGTGGAGGGTGAAACCGAAAAAGAGTCGGAGAGTGAACAGGAAACCGAATCAGGAACGGAGTGGACTCCAATCCCCATGGAAGACAAGCTTCACTGGATCGATGAGATTTGGCCGGAGTGGGAAGCATATGCCTGGGGAACCGGAAATTACACGGGGATTCCAAGGCTGGATTACTACCAAAAATGGATTTGGCCCACACAAGAAAATCAAAATCCGTCTGCAAGTCAGGAAGTGGGGAAGGTGATGTATTCCACCAGGCGACAGCTAGTGTATGAATACGTTATGATTCCGGAGGCGGTTTCACCCCTGGATCCCTACTATGGAACCGTGGTAGGCGTATTGGAAAAGGGGGAACCGGTATATGTAACCGGAATCTGCTATAACCATTATCGTCCGGAAGATGGTGTATATTACAGAATTGATGAGACGGTGGGAACTCCGTTTTTTGATGCCTATTGTGAAGAAATTCAGCATATCCGAAATCAATCGGATCATCAAATAGATTTTGGAGTGGTTCTTTATCTTTCGGAAACGCTGCCGGAGAAAGATGATGTCACGAAAGAACTCCCAGCATGGGAAGCAAAGGGTCCTGCAGAATGGGAAGAGAAGGAATGGATGAATGACATTTGGCCCGAATGGGAAAAATGGGTGGATTGGGATATGTTCCACGAACCCCGGGAGTGGGAGTGGCCAGAGCCTTTTTGTGGATTCTCAATAACATACTGTCTTCCTATGGGATATGGAACCTTTGTGAAGGAATATTATCCAGAAAGCTGGACCTACGATTCGATTCATGAGTGGGTTCGGAAAAACTATTATGGTTTATTCCTGGATTCTGCTACCTACATCCAAACCGAACGAACCAACCGTATCATGTACGCCACCGAGAACCAGTTGGTGTATTATAAAATCATTACCGCCCCCAATCAGCCCCTGAAGGAGCCCTACTGCGGATTCGTGGTGGGTGCCCTGGAAAAGGGGGATGCGGTACGGGTGGTATCGGTGATAGAGAATCAGAAAAACCCCAATGATCCGGTATTCTACGGTATTGCCTACGAGCCAAGCCTTGGAACCGCCCCCTTTATGGATAGCTACATAGAACCCTTTGCGGTGTGTTTCTATGAGGGGAATTCCGGGCAAACCGCCTTTGGCTTTGCCAGTAAGCTTTCCGAAACACCGCCAACCGAATGAGAAAGACCGCCTCCCGAAGCCCGGGAGGCGGTTGCTGTTTTTAATGAGGGAAATTACCCCAGAATGGCTTTTTTGGCTTCGATCTTGGAAAACCAGGTTTTGTAGGTTGCCAGGTCGTAGGCGGGGGAGCCGGTGAGGTAGGTGTTGAAGCCCTTTTCGCCCTCGTCGGTAGTCCATTCCAGTAAGAACATGGTCTTGTCGGAATACATCAGATCCAGTTTTCCTAAGGTGGTATTGGCATTGGCAGGAGCGATAAAGTCGCTTTCCCAAACCACCTTATCGGTGGAAAGGTCGGTAATGGTGGCGTGGCCCTTAACCTCGTGCTGGGTACTGTTGGCGGTGAGGATGGGCTGTCCCCAAGCAATCATTTCGCCAAGGAGAAGGATAAAGGGCTTGCTGGAACGCTTGATGTAGTCGTAGGCCAGCTTCTTCTCGTAGTAGTAATCCACCACCGCATCGGACATCTGGGGCCACCCGTCCATCAGGTTCCACCAAATGACACCGCCGCCGTAGGACATGTTGGCCCGCATCCGTTCGATGAAGAACTTTTTGGCCTCCGCCTGGGAAATCTGGGAGGCAAAGATGTAATCCTCCATATCGGTGGGGACCTCCCCGAAGAGCTGTTTCACCTGGTTGTGCATCAGCATGACCCGGTGGGGGCTGTTTTTCTGGTCGCTGGAGTGGAGGTTCCATTGCTTGTTGTCAAAATAGGGCCAAACGTATTCGGGGTCGATGAATTTTTCAATGGAGGACTTGGCCGGGCAGCCGTGATAGCCGGTTTCGCTGACGAAGTAGGCATTGGACCCGGTGTAGAAGCTGCTCTTGAAGTAATCTCTGGGGCCCCACAGGTGATCCTCCGGGTAGACCTTGCTGCCCTGGGCATTGTCGCCCATGGAGAAGGCCTTGGGGGAGATATAGGGGGAGGAGGCGATGTAGGGACGGTAGGGGTCCAGCCGCTCGGTGATGCGGGGCAGGACTTCCCGGGTCAGGTGGTTCACCGAAGGATCCACGCCCTTTCCTGCCAGCATGGAGTCGATCTCGTTGTCACCCGACCAGACCACCAGGCTGGGATGATCCCGCAGAGCGGCCACCACCCATTCGGCTTCCTTGGAAAGGAGCTTCATGAAGAATTCGTTCTGGGGATAGTAATGGCATGCCATGGCAAAATCCTGCCACACCATAATACCGTGCCGGTCGCAGAAATCGAAGAATTCCTGATCCTCGTACACGTTACCGCCCCAGCAGCGCAGAATGTTGCAGCCAACGTCGTCCGCCAGCTCCAGGGCTTTGGCGTAGCGGGCCTTGTCCCGGCTGTGGAAGGCATCCATGGGGACCCAGTTGGAACCCACCGCCATAATGCGTACGCCGTTGACGATGAATTCAAAGCCACCGTCCTTTTCCACGATATCGCTGTGCTTCAGGGTGACGGTGCGGAAACCCCGGCAGATATCCCGGGTGAGAAGAATCTTGTCATCGGGTGTACGGACCTCCACGGTAATATCGTAAAGGTTGGGTTCGCCGTAGGGGCGGGGCCACCACAGCTTAACGCCCGGAATTTCGAAGGGGATGCGGCCGCATCCGCCCTTGTGGGATATGGTATGCTGGAAGGTACTTTCTTCGCATCTGCCGCGAATGGTGTAGGTCAGGGCCTTGAAGGAATATTCCGGGGGGATTTTTGCGTCAAACAGCAGGGAGGCTTTGCCGGTGGTGCCATCCATGCCGTCCAGATTCACGTAAAGGAATTTGAAGTCGTAAATGGGGACGTAGGAAAGCTCCACGTCCCGCCAGATGCCGCTGGTGATGGCCCGGGGCATGATGTCCCAACCATAGGAGTGGGGGGCACGGCGGACGTACAGGCCCACGTAGCCGTCCTGCCAGGAGTAGGAAAGCATGTTGGGTTCCATGTCGTAGGAGGCACCCTGGATCACCGGGGACTTGATGTGTACCCGGAGGGTGTTTTCCTTGCCGTAGCAAAGCAGATTGGTCACGTCGAAATCATGACCGATCATCATGTTGTCGCTTTCCCCGAACTTTTCACCGTTCAGATAGTAGTCGGCAAAGCAATCCACTCCATGGAAGTGGAGCATCGCTTTTTCCTGGTTGCCGGGGGCGTTGGGGGCGGCGAAGGTGGTTTCATACCACCATTCGTAGGTTTCGTATTCCTCGGCGGCCAGGATGTTTTCTCCCTTGAAAAGGTCGGAGGGCAGGATCCCGGCGGCGGAAAGATCCAGCTGGGTGTTGCCGGGGACTGTGGCAGCTACCGAGGGGATTCCCAGGGCAGCCAGGTCATCGGAGGGGGCAGGGGTATATTGTCCCTGGGGGGCGTAATAGAGGGTCCATGGACCATTGAGTAACATTTGGAGATTCCTCCCTAACAATCAGTAATTCAGGGCGACCAAAGCGTGACACCGCAGGTGGGGCAGGGTGAAATGCACCCCGTTTTCGTCCTTGGTAAAGGGGATGTCCTGTTTTTCGGTGATGCAGGTAACCGACTTGATTTCTTCGGGTACCTTCACGGTGACGGGAATGTTGTAAAGGTCGGGCATATCCTCCAGAACCTCCACCGCGCCGCGGTTGACGGGGGATGCGTAGAGCAGGTGGGCACAATACCGGTTTTCCTGGGGCTGGTGGGCCATGGTGGCACGACCGGCGCTCATCAGGGACACCGACAAGGGCTTTTCAGGCTTCAGCAGAGCCAGAGCGTTGAGAAAATAACGCTTGTGGTAAAGGGAACCGTATTCCCGGTAGATCTTGAAAATGGGGTGGGCGATGTAAAGGACGTTCCCCGAAAGGGTCATGCCCGGGGTGGTTTCCTTGGTAAGGTCGTAGGGGGTGTTCTTGTGGCTGCAGAAGTGCTCGTAGGTGCGGTTGAAGTAGGGGTACACCACCTCCGACAGAAGCTCTGCCCCGGAAAGGGTTACCTTCTGGGCGGGGGAGTAGCACAGGAAGGGAGCGGTGACCATATCCTTGGCAATTCTGTCGCCAACCCGGATGAAGTCCTTGTCACACCCATTGGGTCCCACGTAGGTAATACCGGCATCAATCTGGAAGCTGCCGTTTTCCACCAGGCTTTCGCCCGAGAAGATCACCTTACCGCCCCGGGCGATGAAGGCCTTCAATGCCTCCAGGGAAGCGGGGGCGAGGGTGACGGCATCCGGGAAGATTACCAGATCGAAGGGGTCGTAATTATCCTGGTAGATAATGTCGAAATCGGTTTGGGATTCCAGGAGCATTTTGGCAAGACCTTCGTTACTGGGGGTGGAATCCGAAAGGTAGATACCGATTTTGGCGGTGGGTTTGGCAGGGAAGGCGTATTTTTCAATCTCTTCCACATAGCGATAGGCTTCGCCAATGAGCTTGTAGGTGTCGGCGTTCATTTCTCCGTTGGGGTGGAGCTGGTCGCCAATGGAGCAACGGGCTCCGTAGGCCAGCATGGAGGCGGCTTCGTATTTCATGGCATCGGCAAATTTGAATCCGCCGAATTCTCCCCAGGAGGTGTGGAATTTGCCGGTCATGCCCAGGTAATCCTTGCCGGTGTTGGCGAAGAAGCGGGCTCTGACGGGCATTTTGTCGTATCCGCCCCAGTCGGTGGGCAGGTCTTCCATTTCAAAGTGGGTGGAGCCGAAGTGGTATTCCGGCATATTCATTTCGGCACCGCCGCTGTTGAAGAAGATGGTGGCATCGGGGTGATAGGAATGGAGGATTTCGCCGCACTTGCGCATGAATTCACAATGCTTTTCCTGGTTGTATTTTCTGGCATCCTCCAGACTTTCGGGATTGAGTCCCATTTTGATCATGCCGGCTTTGCATTCATCGCAGAAACAGGCATCGTAAACAAAGATAATATCGTAGAACAAGCCGTCCAGGTTTTTGTAACGCTGGCAAACCTCGTGGGTCAGGGCGTAGATGTGTTCGGCGTAGCTGCCGTCGTTGAGACACATATCGTCCCAGGCGTTGTGGGGACGGAAGTCATCCGGGGCGGCGTTGGGGTCCAGACCATGACGCATAAAACTGCCATCCTGGTTTTTGGCACGCCATTCGGGACGGGTTTTGGAGTCGTGATCCGACCAACCGCCGGTGATGTAGACCGGAGCCCGGACGCCGATTTCGTGGGCGGCCTCGATCATTTCACCCAGAAGGTCGAAGGAAAGACCGGGGTGCATGGTTCCCACCTTGGTGGGATAGTAGCAAAGGCCATGGTGGCATTTGGCGAAAATGGTGATGCTGGAAAGGTGACCCTCCTTCAGGGCTGCCTGAAAGTTCTCTTTGGAAAAACGTTCACCGATCCCCGGAATCAGAGGGGAGGTGTGGAAATCCAGATGGACCTGGCGTGTGGCAAGAGGTTTCATGATAAACCGCTCCCTTCGTTTATTTGGATGTCTTTATACTATCCGAAAATCAGGGCTTTGTCAATTGAAAGTTGGCGTTGCCGAAGAATTTTCTTCAAGGGTGGAAAATAGGCAGAAAGTGTGATAAAATAGGGGAAGAAATTTGTCGAAACGAGGTGTCTTGTATGATGGCCTTTATCCATACCATGATTAAGTATTGTGTGATCCTGTGCCTCTACCCCCTGCGTCTTTTGCCCATCAAGAGGGACCGGATTATGCTGATCTCCGACCTGAACGGGAAATACTCCTGTAACCCCAAATATCTCACCGAATATCTGATTGAGCATTATTTGGATCGGTTTGAAGTGGTGTACGCTCTGTCAAATCCTGCCGAATACCCAGAACTTCCCAAGCGGGGGGTCAAAACCATCAAAATGGGTGGCTTGAAATACTACATCTATGCCATGACCAGCGGTGTTTTCGTCACCAACAGCGGCGGAATCTCCTTCATTCCTTTCCGAAAAAAGCAGATGGTTATTAATACCTGGCACGGGGGTGGGTTTTATAAAAAAATACTTTTGGATTATTATCCGAACACGCCTTCTGTCATTAGAAGTACGCAGTTAACGGCAGATAAAACCGATTTATTCCTAGTGAACTGTGCAAAGCAGAAAGAGCACTTCCCAAGAGCTCTATTGATTCCGAAGGAGAGATTGTTTGCGTGTGGTTCGCCCAGAAATGATATTCTATTTTCAGGTGAACGGAAACAAGAGGAAATCAAAAATAAGATAGGTCTTTCTGGGAAAAAGCTGTGTCTCTATGCGCCCACGTTTCGCCGTACTTCCCGGAGTGTGTTTGCCGGGGCGGAGAGTTCGGTAATTGATATTGACCCGGAAAAAACTTTGGAAGCTTTGAAAGAGCGGTTTGGCGGGGATTGGGTTTTTGCCTTTCGGTATCACCCCAAGATCAAAGACAGGAAAGCCGTATTTCATGAATCGGTTGTCGATTTGTCAGATTATGATGATATGCAGGAGCTTTTACTGGCAGCAGATGTTATGATCAATGATTATTCTTCTTCGGTGTGGGACTTTGCAATTCAACGGAAACCGTGCTTCCTTTATGCGACCGATATTGCTGAATATGAAAAAATGGAGAATTTTTATATCCACGTAAGAGACTGGCCGTATCCTTTGGGTGAAAGTATGGATGAACTGCTTCGCAATATCCGGGAATTTGATGAGGGTAACTACCGTCAGGCGGTGGATGCACATTATGCAGAACTCGGAAGTTTTGAAACTGGAGATGCCTGTGAGCGCTTGTGCGGAGAAATCGTTAGTTATCTGGAAACCCGTAAAAAGAAGTAAATGAAAAACCGGATTCTGCAACGAAGCAGGATCCGGTTTTTGAATTGAATCCGAACAGAAACCGTATTTTTTGCTATGCCGGAAAGCAAAAAATGGAATAACGGATAAGAGCCGCAGCTGAATTTTTGCGTTAAATTTCAGTCTTACAGGAAGCGGTCAAACGTGGGAAAACCGAGCTTATGGGAAATACGGTTGACAGATTTCGAATTATCGTGTATAATTCTGTCGGGAATTTGGAGAAAAACAAGGTTAATGTCATGAGGAACATGATTGTCCGAAATACTACGCTTTGTGTGTATACCAATTTCCTAACAGGCAAGAAGGAGAATTTACATGAGAAAAATATACCTGGAGGACGAGTTGTCCTCCGTCACGGATTTTTATAAACAGCTAACACAGACACATATGAATCCTCCGAGGTTCAGCTACATTTCAAAAAAAGGCCGTTTTCTGTATGATAACATGTATGTGATCAGTGATGGCAATCCTTTGGGGAATTTGATGGCCCCTGCCACTGTGCATTTGTCAAATCGAGGAATGATTCGTTCCGCAAGAGGCTTTTTGGTTTCGGAAGAAGCTGCGGTTAACGAGTGCGATCAAGAAACAGCCCTCTGGGAGAAGTTACAGGCCTTGAACGAATTGGAACCGGTCAATAAAACGGCATTTTTTTTGTGTGTTGACTGTGAGGATGCTTCGATGTATGGGATATGGCCTCAAGTTTTGCGTCAGGTCGTTGAATTTGCGGGGCGTGGGGAGAAAAATATGTGTATTGTCTCCCTCTTGCTGCCTGAATACCCGGCAATTCCAGATCCCAATATTACCAGTTTATCGGAGCGCGAGTTTGGTTTCTTTATGGAAGAAGCTATCTCGCCGCTTACACCGGCGCAATCTTTCTTTGTGGAAATGGAAGCCCTTTGCCGTTGCCTGGTAAATGAAGGTTATGAAAATCTGAATATTTCCCGTGTGGATAATCTGTTTGGACCGGGGTCCAACCGAATGAGAAGTTTTGATTTGGAAGCTTTTGTCAAACAAGCATTTCAAAACGGCGTTGTGGAAGTGTCCACCGAGGACTATCAGGAGATCATTTCCTGCTCCTATATCCTGGATGCTTTCTGTTTTGCCATTCAGCTTCTTTACAAGGGACGGAAGGGACAAATATATAATTTTTGCTCCTATCACGCCTCCATTGCTGATATCAAGAGTGCAGTTCATTCTTGCTTCAGGGAAGAGCTGGCGTTGAAGGTGGAAAGCGAAAAGGTTGGGGAAATCCATTACCATTGCCTCAATACACTGAAGTTTTTTCAATGTGGTTGGAATCAGAACAAAAATCTGCCCTTGACGGAGGCTCTTTACCGCACGGTTTGCGACATCACCGGAAGTAAGGATAACAATTCGCGAAATACTGCCATCTATTCGGGTAAGCTTACCCGAATCAAAGAATTGGAAGTAATGATGCTGCGGGATATTGATGAGCTTTGTCGTAAACACGACATCAAGTATTTCTTGTGTGGTGGGACCATGCTGGGAGCGGTACGTTACGGGCATAGTATTCCCTGGGATGATGATGTGGATATCGGAATGTTACGACGGGATTTTGACAAATTTCGTAAGGTTTCCATGCTTGATCAAAAAGCAATCTACAATTATTCCAGTCATTGGAACAAGAGCGGGAGCCACTATATTGTGGACAAGGTTCGGCTCAATGGTACATATTTTTCCACGAAGTATTCTTCTGTGCATGAGTTCCCTGATGGGTTGTTCGTTGATGTGTTGGTATACGACCAGACAAGCAACAACAGATTGATTGGTATGCTCCATAGCAGGCTGGTGTTTATCTTGGCGAAATTAATTGAACTTCGCTGGTATAATCGCCCGCGTAACGGAAATGGGCGTCACAAAGAAATTCTGATTCTCCCTTTCCTGCGACTTTTCCCCATGGGATTCTATCACAAGATATATGAAGCGGTCTTGACTTTGTATCGAAACAAGAAAAATTCCAAGTATGTTATTGACAGTACCGGCAAATTGCAAAAGAAGGGTCCCTTCCTGATGAAGGGGTTGGAGGCAACTCAAAGGGTTGGTTTCGACGATGGGTTTCAGGCACCTATCCCCATTGACTGTACCAACTATCTAACCTTCGACTATGGCCCCAATTATTTGCCGGAACCTCCGCTTTCGAAGCGGGCAGCTCCACACAATTTTGCCCGAATTGATCTGGGTGGCTTTATCTTTAAAACGGAAGATGGGCTCAGGTATCGGGAAGTGGATGTACGTGGAGAGTTGTTTGAACAGCAAAAAAGAAGGGATGATAAAAAACTATGAAGTATCGTGCATTGGTTACTGCCGAAATAATCAGCCATATGCTGGAAAGGTTTTCGGATAAAATTGATTTTGAATACAATGGATATTATTTGAATCACGATGTAATGCCCCATGATGAACTTATTGAAAAAATCGGGGAATATGATATTTTGGTTTGCGAATACGACACGATCGATAAGAATGTTTTTGAACGGGCGGACAGACTGAAGCTGATTATCTGCTGCCGTGGTAACGTAAAATCGGTTATTGATCTGGAAGCAGCTATGGAAAAGGGAGTTGTTATATGTAACAATGGGGGACGGAATGCCAATGCGGTATCAGATATGACCCTGGGCTACATGCTGGATCTGACTCGTAATATAACAAAGACTAATGAACTGATCCATGACCGTATTATTACCACTGATATTACTTCGAAACCGGACGAGTATGCCGATACGGTGTGGGGGCTGGATGAAAACTCCCCATTTATTCGTTTCCGTGGAAGAAGCCTTAATCACATGACCTTGGGACTTGTTGGGTTTGGTCATGCTGGACGTTTGGTGGCAGAAAAAGCCCGGGCGTTCGGCATGGAGATTATTACCTATGATCCTTATGCAGATGCTGCTTCCATTCCGGAATACGTGACGTTGGTTGATTTTGACGAATTCCTACAGAGGTCGGATATTGTCAGCGTTCACTGTGTGGTTACCCCGCAAACGAAGCGTATGTTCAACAAGAAGACCTTCGCAGCCATGAAGGAGGGTGCTTATTTCATCAATACTGCACGGGGAGAAATTGTGGAGGAAGAAGATTTAATCGAAGCCCTCAATTCGCATCATTTGGCCGGTGCAGCAATTGATGTAACGCTGGTTGAACCGATTGCATCAGATTCACCGCTTCTTAAGGCGGAAAATTTGATTATTACTCCACATATTGCGGGTTCTTCTTATGATGTACAGGTGTGTGGAACTCAAATGGTATCGGAAGCTTTGGAAGATTGGTTGAATCATAAGAAGCCCCGTAACTGTGTTGTATACAAATAAAAGGAGCATTACATGAAGACAATTGGAATTATCCTGGCTGGCGGGATCGGATCGCGCTTTGGAGCAGATAAACCTAAACAGTATTGTACCATTCTGGGACATGAGATGATTTGGTATTCTATTGAAGCCTTTCGCCAAGCCAAAACGATTGATGATTTCATTGTGGTGGTGGATGAGAAGGAAATGCAAAGCGGACGGCTGAGTCGGGAATATGGTGTTACCTTGGTACAGGGAGGCAACACTCGCAATCGTTCCTTCAAGAATGCATTGGATTACATTTATGAGCATTATCCGAATTGCGAGTATATTATTGAGAATAATGCAGCTTGCCCGATGATTACTCCGGAACTGATTGATCGGTTTATTACACTTTTGGAAGAGTATGATTTTGTGAATACGGCGTACAAGATTACTGATGCACTTGGGTCTTATACGAATCGTATTGCAAACCGAGAAGATTTTTACTTGATCCAGGCGCCTGATGCATATCGTTTCCCATTGCTGTACCGTTATTTTGATGAGAATTCTGAATTGTGTCATCCGGCGCATCAATTGCCATTATCGACAAGGGAATACCGTTATTTTGATTATACGGATAATTATAAAGTAACCTATCCGGATGACATCAAAATTGTCGAAATGCTGATGGAACGCAGAAATAAACAATAACGACAAGGCGCTGTCTCTCGTGGTTTTCACAACCATTTTGAGACAGCGCCTTTTTAACTTCATTCAATGTCGTACTTGACCTCTTCCGGCGGGGTATCCAGGAGGTAGGGGTTGGAAACGTAGCGGGAGAGGGTCTTGAAGGCGGCGGCATAATAGTACCCGTCGCAGATACGGTCATCCAGGGTGGCGGTGAATTCGCAGTACCGCTTCTCCTTTACACTGCCATCGCTTTGGAGAATGTATTTCTTCCGCTTGGGGCCGAAGGCGATGAAAACGGGGAGGTTACCGAAATCGTAAAGGTGGTGCTGCACCGGGGGGATGCCCAGGGAGCCCATGCTGGTCATGAACATGGAGCCGTGGAAGGGGCTGACCTTGGTGACGGCACCGGGAAGAAGACCGAAGTAATCCAAAAGCTTCAGGAACCAAACGGTAAATTTTAAGAACAGGCCGGGTATGTAGTTGAGAAGGGCTGCCAGATTATCCATGCCGGAATCCAGAGAGTCGGTTTTGTTATCCAAAACCTCCTTCTGGATAACGTAGTACACGTCGGTGGGGGTCATGCGGGGATTCAGGTTGAACTTTACCACCGTTTCGGGGGCGGATTCGGTCATTTCCTTTTTGATGGTCAGGTTGACCTCGATCACGTCATCCCGGGCGTAAACCTTTTGCCCGGCGATGAAGCGGTTGATGGCGGGCTTTTCGGCCACGGTACGCACGTAGGCGGCCACCAGAACGTGCATCAGGCCAAAGCCTTTCAAGCCTTCCTTGCGTTTTTGAAGAATGTATTTTTCGGCTTTGGCGATTTCAAATTCATCCCGGAATTGATTGGAAGCACCGATTTTGGAAACCATGATATAGGCACCCACGTTGTCCATGGGGGGACGGGTGCGGATCAAACGGCCATCCGGTCGGTCACCTCGGCGGCGGAAACGGGTGGGAAGCTCCTCCTTTTGTAAAGCCAGAAGGTGGAAAAGCACCGCGCCATAGAAACTGCAAACCGAAATGGCTTCCACCAGTCCAGCCATGGAATTTCGGTGAAGGAACACCTGAACCAGCTGCAGGGCAAAGAAAATGCCATGGATTGCCACCAGCCCTTTCTGGAAGGCAATGCGCCCCCGAAGGGTCTTGAAATAAAGGAACCAGCAGGTAAGCGTAATGCCTATACCACAGAGGCTTATCCACAGGGTGGGAAGGTAGGCAAACTGGATGATAATGTGCAGGGCAAAGAGGGTATAAGGGAAGATGGTACGTTGGGTTACGACCTGTTTTCGCCATACCCGGAACATGCAAAGGGCGAAGATACAAGCGGCAAGCAGGGGAGCCGAGAAGGAGAAAAGAACCTCCTTGGCACCAAAGGCAGCGGTTCGGAAGCCCGCCGTCCAAACCCGGAAACCAAAACTCGCCAGAGCACACAGGAAAGAAAGCAGGACCAGGGGGGAAAGGGGGCGCGCCGTATAGCGAAATGCTTTTTTCAAAGGGATCACCCTCCCATAAAATGATTTTGTAACTTCAATATTCTACCACGAAAAAAAGGAAATGTAAAGAAAGCACCCGACGGAAATTGACAAATTTCCCAAAAGGGGCTACAATAGAAGAAAGTCCCCTTCGGGAAGAAGGGAGGCATGGAGGAACAAATATGAAGATTACAGCGGTTGAAAGCTTTTTGGTGCGCCCTCGGTGGTGCTTTGTAAAAATCTCCACCGATGAGGGACTTGTCGGTTGGGGAGAAGCGGTTTTGGAAGGAAAGGCTTCCACCGTGCGGGAAGCCGTGCGGGAAATGACCCCCTATCTTTTGGGGGAGGATCCGGCTTGCATTGAAGATATCTGGACCAAACTCTACCGGGCGGCCTTCTACCGGGGCGGCGGCATTTTGATGAGTGCCATTTCGGGGATTGACCAGGCCTTGTGGGATATCAAGGGCAAGTACTTCAATGCCCCTGTTTACCAGCTTATGGGGGGCAAGGTCCGGGATAAGATGCGGGTTTACAGCTGGATTGCCGGGGACCGTCCCTCCGATGCGGCGGCGGGTGCCCTGGAAAAGAAGGCGGCGGGCTTTTCGGCGGTAAAGATGAACGCCACTGAAGAACTTTCCTTTATTGATAGCTTTGATAAGATCGAAGCGGTTTCTGAACGAGTCGCATCGGTTCGGGAAGCCTGCGGCAAGGAGTTCGGTATTGCCATCGACTTCCATGGACGTGTCCACAAGCCCATGGCCCGGATGCTGGCCAAGGAACTGGAGCAATATAATCTGATGTTCATCGAAGAACCGGTACTTTGCGAAAATATGGAATCCTTTGCGGAAATTCGCGCCTGTGCCAATATTCCCATTGCCACCGGGGAGCGTCTCTTCTCCCGCTGGGACTTCAAACGCCTTCTGGAACGAGGGGTGGCGGATATCATCCAACCCGACCTTTCTCATGCGGGCGGCCTGACCGAGGTGAAAAAGATTGCCTCTATGGCGGAAGCCTACGACGTGGCGCTGGCACCCCACTGCCCCCTGGGTCCCATCGCCCTGGCAGCTTGCCTGCAAATCGACGCCACCTGCTACAACGCCGCCATCCAGGAGCAAAGCATGGGGATCCACTACAACGTGGGGAAATCGGTTCTGGACTATGTGAAAAACCAGGAAGACTTTGCCTTCGTGGATGGCTATGCTGAACTGCCCCATCTGCCGGGTCTTGGTGTGGATGTGCTGGAAAGCCTGGTGCGGGAAGAAAATGAAACGCCCCATGCCTGGATCAACCCGGTTTGGCGGCATGAGGACGGTTCTATTGCCGAGTGGTAAATACTACCAAAAAATCCAATCGAATTCTGTCTCTTTTTGGCCTTTACAAACTGCGAAATGTGTGGTATCATCTGTAAGATAAATCTTCAGGCGCAGATTGGCGATGCTGACAGGGTTACGTAACATGGGAATATAAAGTCTTGTCTGACATCGCTTCACGCACGGGCAAGACTTTTTTTATGCCCAAAAGACCTGGATTAGAGCGGGATAACCCGTTTTAATAAAAATTATATCATACGGAGGAAACGAAATGAACATGATCTACAATGTCGAAGACAAGCCCAAGTTCGGGCAAGTAATCGTCTTCGCATTCCAGCAGCTCCTGGCTATCATCGCCGCCACCATCGCCGTGCCCATTATCACCAATGGTAATGCCGGTCTGGAAGGCGAAGATGCTATGAGCATCGCCGCCGCCCTCTTCGGTGCTGGTGTTGGTACCCTGGTTTACGTTCTCTTCACCCGCGCCAAGAGCCCGGTATTCCTTGGTTCGTCCTTTGCCTTCCTTGGCTCCATGGCTGCCGCCTTTGCCGGTGCCGCCAGTGTGTCCCTTGGTTATGTTGGTATCATCCTTGGTGCCGTCATGGCCGGTCTGGTCTACGTTGTGATCGCCATCCTGGTAAAGTTTGTTGGCGTTGAATGGCTCAACAAGCTCATGCCCCCGGTCGTTATCGGACCCACCGTTGCCATCATCGGTCTTTCCCTGGCAGGCAA
Organism: Oscillospiraceae bacterium; assembly: GCA_015068345.1. Lineage (GTDB taxonomy): Bacteria > Bacillota > Clostridia > Oscillospirales > QAMX01 > RUG11797. The sequence goes on along the minus strand of SVKS01000026.1, from coordinate 6,951 downwards.
CGCTGTCGGTGATCTGCAGAAGTCCAACATTGAAGGCGGCGCTACCCTGATCGCCATCCTGTGCGGTCTCATCACCCTGGTCACTGTTACCATCTGCTCCACCTACGGCAAGAAGATGGCCAAGCTCATCCCCTTTATCATTGGTATCCTGGTAGGCTACGTTGTGGCCTCCATTTTCACCGCCATCGGCTACGCTGCCGACGTTGACGCTCTCAAGATTGTCAACTACAGCACCATTACCTCCCTGTTTGAAGGCGGTGTTACCTTCTCCACCTTCGTTTCGGTTCCTCAGTTTACCTTCCTGAAGGCCTTTGGCGGTTTCAGCAGTATTGATGGCGCCTACATTGGCACCGTCGCTGCTGCTTACATCCCCGTTGCTTTCGTGGTATTTGCTGAACACGTTGCTGACCACAAGAACATCTCCAGCATCATTGGCCGCGACCTGCTTGAAAAGCCGGGTCTCCACCGCACCCTGCTGGGCGACGGCGTCGGCAGCATGGTTGGCGCCTTCTTCGGCGGCTGCCCCAACACCACCTACGGTGAATCGGTTGCCTGCGTGGCCATTACCCGTAACGCTTCGGTTGTCACCATCATCACCACCGCCTGCATGGCCATCGTGGTTTCCTTCGTTTCCCCCTTCATCGCCTTCCTGAATTCCATCCCCTCCTGTGTCATGGGTGGCGTTTGCATGGCCCTCTACGGTTTCATCGCCGTCAGCGGTCTGAAGATGCTCCAGAAGGTTGACCTGAACCTCAATCGTAACCTCTTCGTAGCCTCCACCATCCTCATCGCCGGTATCGGCGGCCTCTCCCTTACCTTCGGCAAGGTTACCATCACCTCCATTGCTACCGCTCTGATCCTCGGTATCATTGTGAACACCATCCTGGCCAAGGAAAAGGCTGAGTAAGTCAAGTAAGCCAATCCCCCGTCCCATTCGGATGGGGGATCTTTCTTGTATCCGGGAGAAATACGTGATATAACGGAGATAACAGATCACAGGAGTATGCGTATGAATTTTCATAAAAAAGTTGTACTTATCACCGGTGCCGCTGTGGGCATCGGCCGGGCTTGCGCATTGAAGTTTGCGGAATACGGTGCCGACGTGGTGATCGTGGACCGGGATGGGGAAAAGCTGGAAGCTGTAAAGAATGAGCTTCTGGCGTTAGGACACCGGGTGCAAGCTTATGTCTGCGACGTGCGGGTGGAGTCTCAGGTATTGGTCGTGGTGAAGAAAGCCCTGGAAACCATGGGGAAGATCGATATTTTAGTGAATAACGCTGCCCTTTGGAGAAGCTTTCACCCCTTCGTGGAAACCACCACCGATGAATGGCAGACCATGTTTGACATTAACGTGAACGGCACCATGTACTTCACACGAGCGGTCCTTCCAGGTATGGTGGAGCAAAAGTGGGGAAGAGTCATCAACGTTGCTTCGGTGGCGGGTGTCTACGGCAATGGGAATATGGTGACATATTCGGCTACCAAGGGGGCGGTCATTGCTATGACGAAGGCCCTGGCGAAAGAGGTGGCCGATAAGGGTGTTACGGTAAATGCCGTTTCCCCGGGGACCGTCAGCCCTTCGGATCAGGAAGATCCCGATTACACCGAGGTCAATGAAATGAATTATGCAAACCGCACCGGAAGCGATAATGAAAACGCCGGCTTGATCTGCTACCTGGCAAGTGAAGAAGCTGCCTACATTGCGGGTCAGAACATCCAAATCGATGGATGCCGCCGGAAATTATAAAAAAATATTCCGAAAATTCAAAAATAAGTGTTGACAAATTGAGACAGATGTGGTATTATAATCAAGCTGCTTCCAAAGACAGCAGGTGAGAAATCATAACACCAATTTTGGTACCTGCCGAGGACGCGGAACGGAATTTGATATTACACATCCTTCCAAGGATTCTGATATTTTTCTGTCTCTGTGTCACGAATGGACGCAGAGGCTTTTTTGTTCGCAATCTGCATTGCGTGAGGTTGCGAAACTTAATTCCGCGGAGGTGAAAATCATGCCAAACGCAAAGGTACTGGAGCAGAAGAAGACGACCGTTGCTGAACTGATCGAAAAGATTCAGAACGCGAGCGCCGGTGTCATCGTCGACTACAAAGGCATCAACGTAGAAAACGATACCCAGCTGCGCCGCAAGCTTCGCGAAGCCGGTGTTGAATACGCCGTCGTCAAGAACACGCTCCTCCGTTTTGCATTTGAAGCCACCGGGTACAGCGCACTTGATTCTCAGCTGAAGGGTTCCACTGCTATTGCTATTAGCAGCGACCCCGTAGCTGCCGCCAAGATCCTCGCTGAGTATTCCACCAAGACCAAGGAAGCCTTTAAGATTAAGGGCGGTTTTGTGGATGGTAAGGTTATCGACGCCGCTGGCGTTAAGGCTCTGGCCACCCTGCCTTCCAGAGAAGTACTCATTGCTACCGTTCTCGGCACCCTCAATGCTCCGATTACCGGTTTCGTCAATGTGCTTAACGGCAACATTCGCGGTCTCGCCGCCGCTATCAAGGCGATCGCAGACAAGAAGTCCGAAGAGGCTGCTTAAGGTCTGCTAAACAAACAATATTTATTTGTTGGAGGAAATTAAAAATGGCAAGCGAAAAGATCACTGCTCTCATCGAAGAAGTTAAGGCTCTTACCGTTCTCGAACTCTCTGAACTCGTACACGCTCTGGAAGAAGAATTTGGCGTTTCCGCCGCTGCTCCCGTAGCTGTTGCTGCTGCTCCTGCCGCCGCTGCTGCTCCCGCTGAAGAAGCTGAAAAGACCGAATTCGACGTTATCCTGACCAGCGCTGGCGCTCAGAAGATCGCCGTTATCAAGGCTGTTCGCGAAGCTACCGGCCTGGGCCTCAAGGAAGCTAAGGAAGTCGTTGATGGCGCTCCCAAGGCTGTTAAGACCGGCCTGTCCGCTGATGACGCTGAAGCTCTCAAGAAGAAGCTTGAAGAAGCTGGCGCTACCTGCGAAGTTAAGTAATTTCGAAAAAAGCCAAAATGAAACCGTCGGACTTTGTCCGACGGTTTTTTTAGTAGATTCCCTTGTACTCCCGACTGTAGTTGACAAGATAGGCATCGGAACGTTCGGATGAGATTTCTGTTTGGGGAACTTCAATCTCACAAACAATCAATCCGCACCACAGAACTTCTGCGCCATATCCGTAATCCTCCTGAATGACGTTGATGGTATACTCTTTGCTGGAAGGATCAAACGTAACACCGCTAACGGTGATTTCGTCCGGGATAGTACCCTCGTAATGTTGAAACAGGAGGAGATTATGATTTTTGAAAAAGTCTTCGGTATATCTCTTGTCACAGAGGTCAAGAAAGGAATGCGGTTCGGCAGCATCCTCATACCGTAGACCCAAACGGGAGTAAGCGTTCTTTGTTTCCGTAATGCTTTTTATTTGTTCGTAAGAGGTGACGAAGACGGGAAATAACACTTCATCCGTGCGGTTGTAGGTTCCGCTATGGGTAGTGGTGTACACGTGCGAAGAGAAATTGAGATCGACGGGAAACGTCAGGGAAGGGTGGTCATCTTCGGGAGGCACTGTGCCGCAACCCGGCAGCAACAGATACAGACAAAGTATAATAAAAGAAAGTCTGATAGCCATCGGATGAGCTCCTTTCAGTAAGGGATTTTCGTAAAAAGCGCCCCGGTACAAAACCGGGGCGCTTTTTCTGGTTGGAATAATCTTACAGTTCGCAGGGGTATTCGCCCATGATGTCCAACCAACGAAGAGCCGGGAAGACCCAGACTTCCTTGTAGTTGTAGCAGGCGGCATGGGGGTAGTAGGGGATATCCTCGTCAAACTGGGTTTCCACACCCACCGAGAAGGAGCCCACAATGTCACCCGACATGGCGGAATACTGGGGAGTGAAGTTGTAGCCTTCGCCCCAGATCAGCGACTGGTTGAAGGGGTTGCGGCCCACGTGCCATTCCAGGGTGTGGGTGGCAATTTCCATCAGGCGCTTGTCCTTCAGAGTCTTGGCGCAGGCCAGAATGGCCCGGGCCTGGGTCAGGGAAACACCGGCGTTGCCCCGGAAGGAGTACCATACCGGGAAGAAGCGCAGGTAGTGATCCTTGGAAAGCTGGATCCCGTTTTGAATCTGGACCTTGGCGTGCTCGTAGGGGCAGCCCATTTCCCATGCGGGAGCATTGGGATCCAGAGCACTCAGGTCGTAGATGGAGGCGGGGAGCATTTCATAGGGAGCGGAATACTTGACGATGGTCTTGATGTATTCACCATAGAGCTGCATGCACTTGCGGTATTCGGCCTTGGGCTTGAGCTTGTAGATCATGGACAGAGCCACCATGGGTGCGTGTTCGGAGGAACCGTGGATCGAATGGACCATATCTTTGTGGTTGGTTCCGGTGTAGAAGAAGCCGCGGATGGGGGTGTCCCAATCGGGGTATTCGGTTTCCTGGCAGAGAGGGATCATATCGGCAAACTTTTCGGCGTTGACCAGATATTCTTCCTTGCCGGTGGTGTAGTAGAGCTCGATGGAGGAGATGCAGGCCTGGGCAGCCATGCCAAGCTCGCCGAAACGGCTCATTTTATCGCCGGCCTTTTCCATATCTTCCATGGCCCAGGCGTAATCTTCCTCGGCGGCATTCAGGTTGGCGTAGGCAAAGGCGGGATCAAAGTCCTTGAAGACTCTGGCGGCAAGGGCTTCGGGAGCAACGCACATCATGTTGCTGCCGGGGTTACGGCCGGCAGTATGGATGATGTCGTCGTAGTCCCCCAGGAGACCCTGGGTCCAGAAGTCGATGCAGAGCCAGTTGGCACGGTATCCGTCGGAGAAGCGGGTCTTCAGCACCCACTCGCCGCCCCAGCGGGCTTCTTCCAGACAGGTCTCGTACAAAGCGGGATCCTCGTCCTTCAGGCGCTGGGCCAGATTCAGCATGGCATAGGTGGCATTGGTGGTGTTGCCAAGGCCCTGGCTCAGGTCACCGGCATCGTGCCAGCCGCCGTTGATGACCTTGGTCACGTCCCCGTGGCGGCACTGGAAGTCGGCGTGGCAGGTGTCGTGGATCCCCGGTACCGGGAAGCCGCAACGCTCGCCAAAGAAGAAGTTCAGGGCTTTTTCCACCGTGGATTTCCAGACGGTGGGGGTGATGGAGAAGGGGCGGGTGATTTTGGCTCCCGCCTTGATGAAGAAGCGGCCTTCTTCGGTGAGGGAGGTGAAGTCAAAGACCTGGTACTTGCCGGTGTGGCGGGTGATGGTCTTGATCTTGCCTTCATAAACCACCAGGCCGTCGTCGGACTTGATAACCTGGAACTCACTGGCCTTGATGCCCTTGCCGATGGCGGTCTTGACGGCATTCGGCTGATAACCCACGTGGGAGAAAACGATCTCTCCGTTCTTGGGTTCCCAACCGTGGGTGTGGTCGGCGTCCACCTTTTCGATGCGGAGGTCCTTGAAATCAAACTGGACTTCCCGGGTGGCGCCGGGTTCGGCACCCTGCATACGGTACTGGATGGAAACACCCTTCACCTTGTCCCGGGGCAGGTCGGGAATTTCCCATTCCACCGTGTTCCACTGATCGTTTTTCAGGTTGGATACAAAGTGGAGACCTTCCCGGGTCATGTCGTTGGGCATGGTGATCTCACCCTCGTTGTAAAGGTAGATGCACAGGGTGATGATCCGGAAGCCGGGCAGATGAGGATACACGTCGAAGACGATGCGGTTGTAGTCCCGCCAGTCTTCATGACCGCAGTCACGGAACAGGGTGGCAAGACCCCAGCCGCGGCCGTAGTCGGCGTTCTTTTCGGTGCAATCCACCGGGCAGGTCAACCGGGCGACCTTGCGGCCATCCCGTTCGGCGTGGGTCAGGGTACCGGCATTGATGCCGCGGCTGTCCATTTTGGCGCCGTTGATCAATTCCTGGTGGCTGTCCACTCTCCAATGGGAAAGGTCGCTCATGTCATCCAGAAGTCTGGATGCTTCCACCTTTTTCTGCAAATGGTTGTAGTAGCTGGTGGATCGAGGATCGACTTTCATGGGAATGCGCATTGCGGAATCCTTCTTTCTATTTTATTTTTTTGAAAGCAAGAATTAGAGAGCAAGGATGGCCTTGCAGCCAAGGTAGGTATGATAGCAGTCAAACTTGGAGGTGACTTCGAAGGGAGCGTGCATGGAAAGAACCGGGGTGCCGGCGTCGATGGTTTCGATGCCCCGTTCGGCCATGTACTTGGCAACCGTTCCGCCGCCGCCCACGTCGATCTTGCCCAGCTCGCAAAGCTGCCAGGTGACGTCGTTTTCGGCAAATGCCTTGCGGAGCTTGGCCAGGGTTTCAGCAGAAGCATCGCTGGCGCCCGACTTGCCGCCGCCGCCGGTGTATTTGCAGATGGAGATACCGCCGTTGATGTAGGCGGTGTTGCGGCGTTCGTAAACCTCGGCGAAGGAAGGATCGAAAGCGGCGGAAACGTCGCAGGAGAGGCAGAGGGAGTTATCCAGGCAGGCGTGGAAGACACCCATGTCGTTGCCGCACAGAGAAGCCAGCAGATGATCAAACTTGGCGCTCTTCATGCCGGAAACACCTTCGGAACCGATTTCTTCCTTGTCGGCAAGAACTACCACCGAGGTGTGCTTGGGAGCGGCGGACTGGCCCAGCAGGGCAGCCAGGGAGGCGTAGGCGCAGACTCTGTCGTCCTGGCCGTAGGCACCGATCAGGCTGGCATCCAGGCCCACGTTCTTGGCGTTGACGGCGGGAACAAAGGAAAGTTCGGCACTGGAAAAATCTTCTTCGGTGATGCCGTAGCGGCTGTTAAGCAGGGCCATAACCGAAAGCTTGACACGGTCTTCGCCTTCACCGGCATAGGGAATGGTGCCGGCGATGGGGGTGAGGATTTCACCGGCGTGGTCGGTGTTCAGGGGCTTGGAGCCCTGTTCGCGGCCCAGGTGGGGCAGAAGGTCGGGGGTGCAGAATACGGGATCCCCTTC
>SVKS01000175.1 GCA_015068345.1 Oscillospiraceae bacterium | reverse complement strand
TCGGTTACACATGAGGATATTCAATTTGTTGAGAGCCTTATTAACAACCGCCCCAGAAAGTGTCTTGACTGGAACACTCCAGCTGAAATTTTGCATGGTTGTGTTGCACTTCCTTGACAATCTGCCGGTGCCCCGAAGGGGCGGAGGGGTTGTCAATCCCTCAGTCAGCTTCGCTGACAGCTCCCGTGGTCGATTCCCGAAGGGAAACGACCAATACACGAAGGGAGCCTTAGGCGCCCCCGTGCCAGTGCACAATAAGAAAACCGACCTATGATCGTAGCCATAGGCCGGTTTAACTGTTTTATGGGCACTCCGCTAATGGGCGGGATTTTTGTTATTTGGAAAGGTCGGCGTACATTTCGGGTCGGCGTTCGTGGTGATAGACCGAGCGGGGGTCGGTGTCGGCGGCGGGGGCAGAAAGCCAGTACACCGGGTCGTAGGCGTTCACGTCCACCTCGGCAATGGCAAAGCCCTTTTCCGGGTCGGCTGTGGCCAGAATCTGACCCCGGCGGCCTTCGATGCGGGTGATTTCCGGATCGGCGGTGACCTGGGCGGTGACGAAGATCATGGCATTGGGGTAGGCGCTGTGGGCATTTTTCAGGGCATAGGCGTCGCTGGCGGTGGGGTTCAGCACGATATCCACACCCTTGAGGAAAAGCAGACGGGGCAATTCCGGCATAAAACGGTCCCAACAGATGGCACAGCCGATGCGGCCAAGCTCGGTGTCAAATACAACCAGATCGTCCCCGGGCACGGTGCCGGTCCATTTTTCACGCATGGTGATGTGACTCTTATCATAGCGGCCCACCAGTTCACCCTTCCGGTCGAAAAGCAGGATGGTGTTGCTCAAAAGGCCGTTTTCGTCCTGGAATTTCACCGATGCGGCCACAAATATGCCGTGTTCCTTCGCTTTGTCCCGGAGCATGGTGACGGCGGGATCGGTCATTCGTGCGCCCTCCCCGGGGCCCATATCGGTGACGCCCCAGGCGTTGTAAAGCTCACAAAGCAATACCAGGTCAGCTCCCTCCCCGGCGGCGGCATCGATCTTTTCGGCGGCGGCGCGGATGTTATCGGCCTGGGTGGTGGGCTCCTTCCGGGGACCGCCCATGACGGCGGCAAGCTTGACCTTGTTTGGAATATAAGGTCCCACATATTCTGCCCGAATATCCGAAATGCTTCCCTCTCCCTGGGTGCGGCCGTAGAAGCAGACGTTCATTTCCAGAGCTTCTGCCCCTTCGGGACAGAGGATTTCTTCTCCGGAAACTGCATGAGCCCGGAACATGGGGGTGCCTGCGGCGTCGTACCAGCTGTAAACAATCTGGGTCTTGACACCCGGAGTGGTTTCCAGTTGGTAATGGATCCGGTAGCGTCCACTTTGGGAGAAGCCATGGACGATCGAGAGGGCGTTGGCGAGCCGGTAGTGATCCCCCGAAAGGACGGCCCGGAAACGGCCCCCTTCGGCAAAGGCTTCCCCGTCCACGGCGGGATAGTTCTGATTGACGGTCCATTGGGTAAAGGTCATGGTGTTGCCTCCCTGGTGATGTGTTACCGTCATTATCTCACCGAACCGAACCTTTGTCAAGAAAAAAAGGACTTGCAAGCCATCCCGCCCCATGGTAAAATGGAGAAAAAACATGGGAGAAATGATATGAAGTATAAGTCTCTGCTGGTGAATCAGCTGGCAGCCCTGACCGACGGGGTACCCCATCTGGTAACCAACCTTTCCAATGCCGCCGCCCTGCTTTATGACAGCCTTTCGGGGCTCAACTGGGCAGGTTTCTATTTGATGCGGCAGGGCAAGCTGATCCTGGGCCCCTTCCAGGGGAAACCCGCCTGCACCGAAATCCCGGTGGGCAAGGGGGTGTGCGGCACTGCTGTGGCGGAAAACAAGACCCAGCGGGTGCCAAACGTGCATGAATTCCCGGGGCACATTGCCTGCGACAGTGCCAGCAATTCCGAAATTGTGATTCCCATTCGGGTGGCGGGGCGTGTGGTGGGGGTGCTTGACATCGATAGCCCCCTCTTTGACCGCTTCAGCCAGGACGATCAGACCGAGCTGGAGGAGTTCGTCCGGGTGTTGGAAGAAAATTGGCAGGATAATCTATGAAATGGAGGGGGAATCCCCATGAAGGACGGAAAAAAGTGCATTTTGGTAGCCGATGACGAAGCCGCCATCCGGGAGATATTGACCCTGCTTCTTTCCGGAGAGGGCTATGCCGTGACCCAGGCGGAGGACGGACAGGCAGTGCTGGAGCTGGCGTCGGATGACGTCGACCTATACATTTTAGACGTGAATATGCCCCGCATGACCGGGATCCTGGCGGCGGCGGAGCTTCGCAAAAGGTGGGAGACTCCCATCATGTTCCTGACCGCCTACTCCGGGGAGTCGGACAAGGTGCTGGGCTTTTCGGTGGGAGCCGATGATTACATGGTGAAGCCCTTTTCCAATATGGAACTCCTGATGCGGGTGAAGGCCATCCTGCGCCGCAGTCCCGGCTATCAGCCGTCCCCTGCCCCGGTGGCGGCAAATCGGGTATCCATTGGGGATCTGGAGCTGGATCTGGATCGGCAGACGGTGCTCCGGGGAGAGGAGGCCATTGCCCTGACCTTTACCGAATTCAAAATTTTGGAGCTTTTGGCCACCAATAAGAAGAAAATTTACTCCCTTGACAGCATCTATTCCAGCATTTGGGACGACAACGCCGTGGGGGATGCCACCATTATGGCCCACATCAAAAACATTCGTAAAAAGCTGGGGGACAACTCCCGGGATCCCATGTATATCAAGACCGCCTGGGGAAGGGGTTATTACATTGACTGAACCGAAACGAAAAAAACTGTCCCGCCAGATTTTAGCTACCCTGGGAATCTCCCTGGGGGCGGCGGTGGGGGGCTTTCACCTGTTGGCCCTGGGGGGGTATTACCTGCTGGACCGGGTGTATCGGGAACAGCTGGTTTCCATCAGCGAGGATACGCTCATTGGGATGCAGGGGTGGATGCTGAATCTCTGCCTGCTTCTTTCGGTGGTATTCTTTCTGGTTCTCTTTCTGGTTCTTTTGGGGGACCGGCTTTCCTATATCCGTACCATTACCCAGGGGATCGACCGATTGAAGGAAGGGCAGGGGGACTGGGCGATTCCCGTGCAGGGGAATAACGAGCTCACCACCCTGGCGGAAACCATCAACGCCATGAATGCCGCCCGAAACGCCGTCCGGGAAAAGGAGAAGACCCTAAATGAAGAGAGGGAGACCCTGATCCGTACCCTGGCCCATGATATCCGTACCCCTCTTACCTCAGTTTTGTCCTATTCCGAACTGCTAATGGCAAGGGATGGATTGGATGCTCCTTCCCGGGAGCAGGTGGCCCTGATTCGGGAAAAGGCGGGACGCATCAAGGAGTTGACCGACGTATTACTGGATGGGGGAAAGCGCAATCCGGAGGAATTCCCCGACGCAAAACTCCTTTTCTCCCAGCTGGCTATGGAGTTTGAGGAGGTTTTGGAGGAGGACTTTTCGGTGGAAACCGACCTTTCCGGCCTGCCCCCCTTTGGGGGAAGCTTTGACCCCGGGGAGCTTCGCAGGGTGTTTGACAACCTGATCACCAACGTGCAAAAATATGCCGATCCCGAAAACCCCGTGACCCTGACCATAGCCGGAGCCGAGGGGGGAATACGTATCACCCAGCAAAATGCCATCCGGGTGGGGGAAACCTCTACCGAAAGCTTTGGCATGGGGCTCATCAGCATCCGCCGGATTGCCCACAACTATGCCGGTGGGGTGGAGACCCGAACCGATGGGGAGCAATTCACAATTGCCGTGACGCTTTCGGAATTTTAAGGAAAAACTTCAGAAATCTTCAGAAAAAGCTGGGATAATTCTTCAGAAAGAAATGGTAATATATACTCACAAAAGCAAAGACCCAAC
>SVKS01000025.1 GCA_015068345.1 Oscillospiraceae bacterium | reverse complement strand
TACGTGACGAGGTGGTAGATATGTTCTACGATTTTACAAGAGATGAAAACCACTCTATCCTTATATCCTCGCACATCGTCAGCGACCTTGAAAAGCTCTGCGACTACGTGGCGTTTTTGCATAAGGGCAAGCTCTTGCTTTGCGAGGAAAAGGATGTACTTTTATCCGAATACGGCATCATTCATTGTACTGTAGAACAACTCTCGGAACTGGATAAGGAAGTTATAAAATACAAAAAAGAAACGCCCTACGGCGCTGAAGCGATTGTGTCACGAAAGGATGCCCCTAATGGCTTCAAGTTAAGCCCGATAAGCATTGAAGAACTGTTCGTATTTATGGTAAAGGAGGCGAAGTGATATGAAAGGTCTATTACTGAAAGATTGGTATATGATGAAAAAATATTGTCGATATTATCTTTTCGTCAGTATCGGATTTATCATTCTTTCCATGATAAGTAGTGGCAATATGTTCTTTGTTTTCTATCCTTGTTTGCTCTGCGGTATGATTCCCGTCAACCTCCTTGGATATGACGAGCGCAGTCGTTGGACGGAGTATGTTGGTACGTTGCCATACACCAAAACGCAAATCGTATCAGCAAAGTATCTGATTGGCTTGTTCACACAAATAGCTATGCTGATTGTAATATGCGCCGCGCAGGGAGTGAAAATGGGTATTGAAGGCACTTTCGTTATGAAAGAGTTTTTGGTGCTTATGATGCTTTTGCTGGTAATGGCGAGCGTTGCTTCATCACTGACTCTCCCGTTTATTTTTAAATACGGCGTAGAAAAAGGACGCGGCGCATACTACGTGATGATAGGCGTGGTGTGTGCAGGCAGTATTATCGCAACTACCATCTTTAAGGAAGGTCTGCAAAACGAGATTCAACTAAATGCCGTTTTACCTGTTTTTTGTCTTATAGGTGTCGGAATATATGCGCTTTCCTGGTATTTATCTATTGTGTTTTATAAAACAAGAGAAATGTAGTAGACATATTTAATAATTTGGCGAATACCAATCTTTTAACGATTAGAAAGGCACTACACCTTGATTGGGAGTAGTGCTTTTCTGCATTTTGAGCTTTCCTCAGCACAAGATATAGGCACCACAAATATCGTAATGCACCACGAAAGCAAAAAGCCCTTAATTTTCAAGGGCTTTCGGTCATTTCTTAACGATAAAAAGAAAACAGTAGGTCGATACGATTGTATCAATCTACTGTTCCTTATGTGGTTGCGGGGAAAGGATTTGAACCAATGACCTACGGGTTATGAGCCCGTCGAGCTGCCAGACTGCTCTACCCCGCGATATCTGAGCAGTTTCTCAACTGCCTGATTAGTATAGCATAGTTTTAACGAAATGTCAACACCTTTTTTACCGACAGTTTTTTCCTGGATTCGACCGGGTTAAAAATAAAAAATTTCCTCAAATTTTTTATCCAAAGCGATGCACAGAATCAGGCCTAGCTTGGCGGTGGGGTTGAACTGACCGGTTTCAATGGAGCTGATGGTGTTGCGGGAAACCCCCACCAGATCGGCCAGCTGTTGCTGAGATAGATGCTTTTCCACCCGGATCTCCTTCAGGCGGTTTTTCAGTACCAGTTCTTCGTTCATGCAGCCACCATCGTCTTACACACCAAGGCCACCAGGAAGGCCAGAGCAAATACCAGCTCCAGGATACCATAGATTACCTTCCTCTTTTCCCCAAGCTTGCGCCCAAGCACCAGATTGCTGGTTCCCTGCATGGCAAAATACACCATCCAGGCCGTCAACCCAACTTCCGGTACACCGAACAAGAATTCACTGGCCAAAACCAGCACTACGCACAGAAGGCCGCCCACCAACATGCCCCACCGGGAGGCCAGACCATAAACCGCCATTTCTCGCTCGTCATGCTTGCCGGTATTCTCCCTGCGGCTTCTTTCCAAAATCTCTTCTCTCGTCATGTGACATCTCTCCTTGCCAAGTTTTCTTTGCATGATCATAGTATAGCATTGCCAAGTTTACTTGTCAAGTGGTTTTCGAAATTTCTCTTGACTTTTTCCCGCCAAGGCGGTATGATAAGGACTCACCGATTTTGCGAAAGGTTGCACCTGCGTATGACGTACAAAAACATCCTGTGGGACTGGAACGGCACCATTCTCAACGACACCCCGGTTGCCTTTGAATCCACCAACATTCTGCTGGCTCGCTACGGCTATCCCCAAATTACCCTGGACTTCTACAAGGACAATATGGAAACCCCGGTGGTGAATTTCTACGCCAAAATCTTCGACCTTCAAAAACACAGCATGGACCAACTGGATGCCGAGTGGTGCGTTCTCTACAATGAACTTTCCCCAAAAATCACCCTCCACGATGGAGCAAAAGCATTCCTCCGGACCCTACACGACAAGGGGTTTCACCAGGCGGTGCTTTCCGCCTTTCAAACCGAGATCATAGAAGACTACGCCAAAAGGTTTGGGGTTGATCTCTATTTTCACAAAATTCTTGGCACCCGAAACATCGTTGCCGAAAGCAAGACCCTGCGGGGCAAAGCCTACATGGCAGAAAACCACCTGAACCCCCGGGAGACCCTATATATTGGTGACACCGTCCACGATTTCAAAACCGCCCGGGATCTCGGCACCGACTGCATCCTCTTCTCCCAGGGCCAGCAATCCCCAGGTCTGCTCCGTACCTGCGGGGTTCCGGTGTGTGAAACCTACGCCGAGCTGATGGCAGCAATCGGATAACCATAAAAACCCACCGCAGGAATTCCTGCGGTGGGTTTCGTTATTCCGATAAATGAACTTAGATAAGGGCGCGGAAGAGTTCGGCGATTTCTTCCACGGAGGTATCGCGAGGGTTACCGGGACGGCAAGCGTCGGCATAGGCGCTTTCGGCCAGGAACTGAACGTCTTCTTCCTTCAGGATGCCCTTGAGGTCGGCGGGGATGCCCACATCGGCAGCCAGCTTTTTGACAGCGTCGCAAGCGGCCTTGCGGTATTCTTCCTGGGACATGGCTTCGACGCCTTCCACACCCATGGCAATGGCGATATCCTTGTACTTTTCGCCGGTGCAGGGAGCGTTGTATTCCATGATGCTGGGCAGCAGGATGGCGTTGGCAACACCGTGGGGGGTGTCGTAGAGGGCGCCCAGACCGTGGGCCATGCTGTGTACGATACCCAGGCCAACGTTGGAGAAGCCCTGGCCGGCGATGTACTGAGCAAGAGCCATGCCTTCGCGGCCTTCGGGGGTGTTTTCGCAAGCGCCGCGCAGGCTCTTGGCGATCATTTCAATGGCCTTGATGTGGAACATATCGGTCATTTCCCAGGCGGCCTTGGTGATGTAGCCTTCGATGGCGTGGGTCAGAGCGTCCATACCGGTGGCGGCGGTGAGGCCCTTGGGCATGGTGGACATCATGTCGGGGTCAACAACGGCGATTTCGGGGATATCGTTCACGTCGACGCAAACGAACTTTCTCTTCTTTTCCACGTCGGTGATGACGTAGTTGATGGTAACTTCGGCGGCGGTACCGGCGGTGGTGGGTACGGCAATGGTGAAGACAGCGTGCTTCTTGGTGGGGGCAACGCCTTCCAGGCTGCGGACGTCGGCAAATTCGGGGTTGTTGATGATGATACCAACAGCCTTGGCAGTATCCATGGAGGAGCCGCCGCCAACGGTGACGATGGAATCGCATTCGGCGGCCTTGAAAGCTTCTACACCGGCCAGCACGTTTTCAATGGTGGGGTTGGGTTTGATTTCGCTGAAGAGGGAATAGGCGATGCCGGCGGCATCCAGCACGTCGCTGACCTTCTTGGTTACGCCAAAGCGAACCAGGTCGGGGTCGGAGCAAAGAAATACCTTCTTGTAACCACGGGCGTTGAGCTCGGTTGCGATTTCCGCAATGGCGCCCTTGCCATGGTAGGAGATGGTGTTGAGTACGATACGATTGGCCATGATTTGGTCCTCCTGTTGTTTTTAGCGCAGGGGAAAGCCCTCCGCTTTTCCCTATTTTACCACATTCCGGCCCATTTATCAATGATATTTTTCCGACTTCCTTCCCTTTTTCCATCCGGACAATCTTTCCCCTCTTTTTTGCACGTATTTGCGCCCTTGACAAATTCCCGACCATTGGATATACTTAACTCAAATCTTTATTACACAAGAAAGGATTCAAAGCTATGAAGATTACCAACCTTGAGATTTTCTTCGTAAAACCCCGTTGGGCTTTCCTGAAGGTTTCCACCGATGAAGGTATCGTCGGCTGGGGCGAACCGGTTCTGGAAGGCCGTACCCGCACCGTTTGGCAGGCCATTGAAGAATTCCGTCCGGTTCTGATCGGTGCCGACCCCCTGCGCATCGAACACCTGTGGCAGATCATGTACCGCACCACCTTCTACCGTGGCGGCCCCATTTTGATGAGCTGTATTTCGGGTATCGAACAGGCCCTTTGGGACATCAAGGGCAAGTATTACAATATGCCGGTTTACGAAATGCTGGGCGGCAGAGTCCGTGACCGCATCAAGATGTACGCCCACATCTCCTCCTCCCACACCCAGAACGAGATCGAAGGCCTTTACGAATGCGCCCTGGAACGCAAGGAAATGGGCTTCACCGCCATTAAGACCAGACCCAACGGCAAGAAGGGCCCGGTTCACGATGTGGAAAACCGCGCCTGGTTCAAGAGTGCTGTGGAATTCCAGACCAAGCTGCGTGAAACCGTCGGCGACGAAATGGACATCGCCATCGACGCCCACGGCTGCCTGACCCCCAACGTATCCATCCAGTTTGCCCGGGCCATTGAAGATCTGCATCCCATGTTCCTGGAAGAACCCTGCCTGCCCGAAAACGTGGACACCCTGGCCCGCATCGCTTCCATGACCAGCGTACCCATTGCCACCGGTGAGCGTCTCTTCACCAAGTGGGGCTTCCGTGAAGTTCTGGAAAAGCAGGCCGCTGTGGTCGTTCAGCCCGATATCTGCCATTGCGGCGGTATTTTCGAGGCCCGCAAGATCGCTTCCATGGCCGAAACCTACTACGCCAACATCGCTCCCCACAATCCTCTTGGCCCCATCTCCCTGGCCGCCTGCCTGCAGGTGGACGCCTGTTCCCACAACTTCATCGTTCAGGAACATCCCTGGGTCAAGGGCAACCTGCAGCTTGGCGAAGGCTACCTGAAGAACCCGTTCAAGGTTGTAGGCGGCTGCATCGACGTACCCACCGGCCCGGGCCTTGGCATTGAACCCGACGAAGAATTCATCCAGTTCAACCAGTATCCCGGCGACTGGGACACCCCCAGACAGTATTTTGAAGACGGCGCTATCGCCCAGTGGTAAGCGCACAGCCTTCGATTTGCAATAAAAGATTTCCCTTTCGATCATCCCCTAAAGGATAGGTCTTGTATAGGATACGGCGCAACCCGTGGGGTTGCGCCGTTTTGCTTTGTTTCAAGTGGATTTTACGGGTTCTCTCGTATTTCTTTCATGATTGCAATCATTTGGTTCCAATCAATCCCATTTTCAAAACGCAAAAAGCCCTGTTGGAAATGCAGAGATTTCTGCATTTCCAGCAGGGCAAATTAAACTTAAAATGTGATTGTGATCGTCGACCCTTTGCCAACTTCACTATCAAGTGTTACCTTACCGCTATGATACTGTACAGCATGTTTTACGATAGAAAGGCCAAGGCCCGTACCACCGGTTTCTTTGGAATGGCTCTTATCTACACGGTAGAAACGTTCAAAGATGCGGCTTTGATGTTCGGGTGCAATGCCGATACCGGTGTCTTTTACAGAAACAACTGCACGACCGTTATCCTTGCTAATTTGAATCTCTACCGTGCCGCCGTCCACATTGTAGCGGATAGCGTTATCGCAAAGATTATAAATAATCTCATAAACATAACGGCGTACACCGAAAATAGTTTGCGGTTCACCCTCCAAGCTAAGCGTAACGTTTCTCTTTGCCGCCGATACGGTAAGCACCTCAACGACTTCTTTCGCAACCTCTGTCAGTTCTACCGTTTCGGTTGCAGGTTCATTGTTCTCATCGAGTTGAGAAAGGCGAATGATGTCGTTGATAAGGGATACAAGCCTTGTTGCTTCCTTACGGATATTGCCGACAAATCTTGCCGTATCTTCGGGCTTCACAAGTCCGTTTTCCAGCAGTTCTGCGCTTCCGATAATGGATTGAAGCGGCGTTTTCAGTTCGTGGGTAACGTTCGCCGTGAACTCCTGACGATTTCGCTCAGCAAAAGCACGGTCGCTAATATCGAACACAAGAATAACCGCGCCAAGAATCTTGCCATCCGATTCAATGGGATTGACCGTAAACTGATATTCATTGCCGTTTCGCTCTTCGGTGTATTCACTATGGTTGCCATCAAGGGCGTTCCAAATTGCCTTGCTCATTTTGCTTGTGCGGTCGACAAACAAGAAATCGCTACCTTTAACATCCTTTTTCACGGCAAATATCTTCCTCGCCGCCATATTCATACTGAGCACCATACCGTGTTCATCAAGGAGCACAAGCCCTTCGTTCATGGAAGAAATGATCTGCTCAAACTCGTCGGATTTACGGCGCAGGGTTTCCATTTGAGACTTAATTTGCTTGTGCTGTCTGTGAACTTTGGTAAGTATGGGAGTCAGTTCCTCGTAGGTGCTGTTCTCTGATGGATGCTCCAAATCAAGTTGCAACAAAGGTTCTGTTATCTTCTTTGCCATTGTGTGGGAAAGCACAATGGCAACAACCGCAGAAACCAGAATGATTGCGCATATTGCGGGCAACATGACAAGAATAAGAGCCCCCACAGTAAGCTGACTTACCGATATACGAAGCACGTCGCCATTTTCAAGACGAACAGCCTCATAAAAAGTCTTTTCGGTTAAAGTGGAAGAATTACGGGCGCTGCTTCCTGTGCCGGTTTTGAATGCTTCGGCAATTTCCTCACGGTCGGCGTGATTATCCATCTCGCTGGGCTTTACCTGTGTATCATAAAGCACAGTCCCGTCAGTATCCACAACGGTAAAACGGAATACGGTGGAATCAAAGTTTTCAAAATATTCAACACCCACTTCGTTGACAGTATCTGCCACAAGGGATAGCTCCGCCTTTAACCGTTTTACCTGAGAATCGTTGAAATAATCATATAAAAAGCTTGTTGCAATGCCGATGCTGGCAAGGAGCACCACCAATGCCACCGTAAATATGGAGTGAAATATCTTTTTTGTCATACTTCACTCTCCAATCTGTACCCAACACCGATAACGGTTTTGATCTGACCGCCGGCCTTGCCGAGCTTATGACGAAGGGTTTTGATATGCATATCGACTGTACGGGTTTCGCCGATATAATCCATACCCCAAATCTCGCTCATCAGCTTATCTCTTGAAAATACCATATTCGGATTCTGCAAAAAGAGCTTGAGCATTTCAAATTCTTTGTGGGTAAGTTCTACCTTTTCCCCGTTTGCAATAACCTTATGCTCAGTTTCTTTTAATGTAATATTGCCTACTGTAATACCACCCGTTGCTTCTTCCTTTGCTGTACGGCGAAGCACCGCTTTGACACGGGCAACCATTTCCATAACGCCAAAGGGCTTTACAAGATAATCGTCAGCACCGGAGTTAAGACCGCCGATCTTATCCATCTCGGTGCCTTTGGCAGTCGCCATAATCACCGGAATATCTTTATATGCCGTTTCGGAACGGAGCTTAGCAAGAACCTGAAGTCCGTCCATTTCCGGCATCATAATATCAAGAATAATCAATTCCGGGATTTCAGTCTTTAAGGCTTCCAGCATAGAAACACCATCGGCAAAGCCACGGGCTTCAAAGCCAGTTTGCTCTAACGTATAAACCTCAATATCACGTATGGTATTGTCGTCATCAACACACCAAATCATACTCTTCCTCTTTCATAGTTTTTACTTATCTAATTATAACAAATTATCAAGTCAAAGACAATGAAGACACGTCATATTCTAATGACTTATACGAACGAAAGATACTTCTTGGTATATTCCGTGTATTTTTCTCTGTAGAACTCATTGTCGCTTCTGAGCAGTTTCAAGGACTCGTGCAGGTTCATATTCTGCTCTTTGGTATCCATCACACAACCTGCAATGTTGGAACAATGGTCAGAAACCCGTTCCATATTGGTAATAAGGTCGCTCCATACAAAGCCTGCCTCAATACCGCATTCCCCCACACGCAAACGATCGATATGGCGGGTGCGGAGAAGCTCTTTCATTCTGCCAATAACCTGTTCAAGCGGTTCTACAAGGTTTGCCTGTTCAGCGTTATTTTCTATAAATGCACCATACGACAACGTTACAATCTCAGTAGTTGCCGCACACAGCGAATCCATTTCGGTTTTTGCACTATCAGAGAACACAATGCCTTTTTCACGCATTTCTTCTGCAGATTCAAGAATGTTCACAGCGTGGTCAGATATACGCTCGAAATCACCGATGGCTTTCAAAAGCATAGATGCCATTGCACCTTCGGTTTCATTGAGCTGTTTCATACTCAGCTTCACAAGATAACTGCCAATAACATCCTCAAGGTGGTCGGTTTTGTCTTCCGCTTCACGAGTTGCTTCCACCTTTGCTTTGTCATAAACGGCAAGGCAATCCACACCCATCTTCAGAGCATCGGTAGCGATCTTTGCCATATCGCAGGTAAGGTTGTATGCACATTCCAATGCGATAGCAGGGGTGGAAAGAAGTCTTTCATCAAGCTCGGATGCTTTTTCGACCTGCTCGGTATTGGGAATGATCTTGTATGCCAATTTTTCAAGAAGTCCCGACATAGGAAGCAGAAGCAAGGTACACACAATATTAAAAATAGAGTGAGCTGTTGCAATACCTGCAAAAGAAGCAGATTCATTCAACAGAGCCGGTGCAAACAGCACATTGACGAGCGAGAATACAATGAGACACACAACGGTTCCTATGATATTAAAGGACAAATGCACAAGTGCCGCACGCTTAGCATTCTTTGTTGTACCAACAGAAGAAATCATTGCGGTAACACAGGTACCGATATTCTGTCCCATAATGATCGGGATTGCCGCGCCAAAGGAAACGGCACCCGTAGCCGCAAGCGCTTGAAGAATACCGACAGAGGCTGAGCTGGACTGAATAATGGCGGTAAGAATTGCACCGGCAATAACGCCAAGGATAGGATTCTTGAACATAATAAACAGTTCTTGGAAAGCAGGAACATCTCTAAGCCCTGAAACTGCACCCGTCATCGTTTCCATACCGAACATCAGGGTGGCAAAGCCGAGAAGTACCATACCGATGTCCTTCTTCTTGTTGCTCTTTGTGAACATAAAGAGCACAATACCGATCAGTGCAAGAACAGGCGTAAAAGAAGAAGGCTTCAGTAGTTTCAAGAACATATTACTGCCCGAAATACCGCTAAGGCTCAAGATCCACGCTGTAACGGTGGTACCGATATTGGCACCCATAATCACGTGAATGGCCTGCTTTAAGGTCATCAGCTTTGAGTTTACAAAACCGACAACCATAACCGTCGTTGCAGAAGAACTCTGAATCACAGCGGTTACACCAAGGCCGGTGAGCAGACCAGCAAGCTTGCCTGTGGTCAGCTTACCGATCATAATTTCAAGTTTACTGCCTGCGCTTCTTTCCAGCGCATCACCCATAAGGTTCATTCCGAAAAGGAATAAGCATAGTCCGCCTATGAGCGTAAGTACGTCAAAAATGTCCATTTACACAACCTCATATCTTTATTTTCTGTTTTACAAAGCGCAGTTTACGATTATTTTACAGCGAGAGTGTAAAATCGGTAATCATGTCGGTGTAAAATCGATGTAAAATTGAAGAGCGGCAGAAAGAAGGACTCTCCCTGCCGCCGTGATATAAGTTTGTAGAATAACAAGAAAAGGTAACAAAACAATAGGGGATGTATCCGTAAGGACACATCCCCAGTTTTCTTCGCCAAAGCGAGTTATATTGCTTCGCAGTGATATGATGCTTACTTCGCAAGTTAAAAAGCAAATAGAATATCACCCAAACCGTTAGGTTTTAATATCACTTTTGATTTGTCACAATATCACGAATCAAATGATTTTATCCTGCGTGACGGATTCGGGTGATGATCTCCTCCTGGAGCTCGGGAGACAGGGTAACGAAGCGGGCTGAGTAGCCCCCCACCCGGACGATAAGGTTTTTGTGTTCCTCCGGGTGAACCCTGGCATCCAGAAGTTCCGAAAGCGGAGTGGTATTCCCCTGGAAGATCTGACAATCCTTATCAATAAAGGTCTTGATCACCGCGGCAATGATCTCCTCGGTGGCCCAGGCGCTGTCAAAATCCCACATGGTGGAGGCGCCACCGGCGAATTTCCGGTGGGGCATTTTTCCACAGGAGTGGATGGCGGAGGTGATACCATCGGTCATGGAGCCCGATTGGGGGGTAACCCCGTGGGCAATGCCCATACCGGCATTGCGCCCGTCGGGACGGGCACCCAGCTTAGCCGCCGCCTGGGGAGAATAGACAAAGGTCAGGATAATGGGCTTTCCCCGGCCGCCCCAGCGGGTTTCGTATTCCAGATACATATTGGAGAAATCTTCCATGATCCGGGCGGCAAGGGCATCCACCTCTTCGTGATTGGTTCCGTATTTGGGCAGAGCCCGAAGGTATGCCTGCAGAGCTTCGTAACCCTTGTAATCGGCCTTGAGTGCGGCAATCAGTTCTTCGGCGGTGCAGAATTTTTCTTCAAACACCGCCTGGTTGATGGCATAAAGCCCGTCCGCCACGTCGGGCATTCCCAAATGGCCCCCGCCGTAGTCGTGGTAGATGGCGCCGCCGGCGTGCATATTGCGTCCCCGGGCCAGGCAATCGTCAATCATACTGGATAGGAGGTAGCTGGGCCGGGCTTTTTCGGCCACTTCGCTTCCAATATCCTGCTCCCGCAGGTAAATATGGGTCAGCCGCCGGGCTTCGGCCACGAAATCAGCGAAAAGCTTTCAAAATCATCGTAAGCCGCCAGGCTCTTTGTGGCATGGAACCCTTCGATCTTCTTCCCGGTACGCAGGCACACCCCGCCGGTGATCATTAGCTCCAGCATTTTGGATGCATTTTGCCAGCCGATATAGAGGTAGTCGCTGGTCATGCCCTGCACCCCAACCTCCATACAGCCGCCGCAACCATAGCCAACGGCGTCCTCGAAGGGGGTACCCCGCTCCACCAGGGCTCCCACCACCGCCGGGTCGTAAAGAATCTGGGCCCGGTTGCGCCCCGCCATCATGTAGCGGGCACACAGGGTCACCAGATCCTCCGGGGGATCCTTGGGCAGGCGGACGTACACCGAGGGATGGGTGATATCCAGGTCAATAATCGACTCCACCATCATGTAGGTCAGGGGATTCACGCCCGAGCTTCCGTCGGGATTGGTGCCCCCCACCACGATGGCTTCCACCCAAATGTCGTTTTTGAAAATGCGCTCATTGATGCGCAAAAAGAGCTCGTCAATGATCTCCCGGGCTTCCGCCAGGGTGATGATTTCTGCATCCAGATCCCGTTTCAGGTAGGGCCACAGGTAGTGGTCCAGCCAGCCGGGGCCGTTACCGCCGTAGGGGTTCTCGCTCATAACCACGATGTGCTGCATATAAAAGGACTGCACAGCCTCCCGGAAATTCTCCGCCGGGTAACGGGGAACTTTTTCCATACGGTCGGCGAGCTCATCCATACCCATTGCCCGGTAAACAGCCACGTGCTTGTCATTGAAGGCGAGAAGGGCATTCAGCATGAGAAGGACACCCTGGTAGAATTCCGCCGCTTGGGCATCCCGTGGATTTTCCAACAGCCCCTCCACCTGGGCAATCAGCCCCGAAACGCCCTGTTCCAGGATGCGGTGGAAAAACCAGGTGATGTGCCCCTTGGCAAGGCCCCCGATGAGCTGGTTTTCCTGGAGCTCCCGCCCTTCGGGATAGGCGGCATAAAAGGCATCCAAACCCCCGTTTTTTTCGTCCAGGGTGGTATCCGGGTCGGTAACCGCCTCTTCGTTATAATAGACTCTGCCGCCGATGCGGTCGGTTTCGCTGACGTAAACCTCCATATTCTCCACAGCGTAGGCCATGGAGCAGGCCACCTTTTCCCATTGGGGCAGGTCCTGAAACATGGTCTTTGCGGCGGTGTGCAGATCGTGCTGGAAGTGTCCCCGGATCCCAGCGGTTCCCCGTCGGGCACATTCCTTTTCCAATTTGGCAATACGCTCCGAAATCATAGCAGATTCTCCTTTTTTAGGATACGGCGATTTTCTTCATCCACTTCCGGCTCTTCATCCGGCCGATGCACCAGAAGGATTTGATGGCCCAGTCAAGCTTGAGGGCAACGTAAATGATAAAGGGGGATGCATTCCACACAAAGGCGGTCAGGAAGCCCAGGGGCAGCGAAACCACCCACAGGAAGAGCACATCGGCCACCAGCAGGAATTTGGTATCCCCGCCACCCCGCAGGACCCCCTTGGTGGTGACCCCCTGCATGGTCTGGAAGACCACCATAATGGCCACGGCGTACATGAGCTGGTAGGCGATCTCCCGGGTCTCGGCGGTGATGTTGTAGGCCGAGATGATGAAGGGGGAAGCGCCCAGTACGATTCCCGCCGCAAGGATCCCCACAATGACGCTCATCCACAGGAAAAGCCAGGACTGCTTGTAAGCCACGTCGGCCTTGCCTTCCCCAAGGGTGTTGCCGGTGATGGTGCCGCTGGCATTGGAAATGCCCTGGTTGAACACGGTGGAAAGACGCACGATCATAGCCATGATGGCGTTTGCCGAAACGAAGCTGGCACCCAGCCGACCGATGATCATGGACGTGACGTTGTTGCCAAGCCCCAGGAGCAGGTCGGAAATGATGACAGGCACGCTGTATTTCAGGTAGTTTTTCACCATGTAGCCACACTTGTCGAAGAGATTCTTCAGGCGATAGACAACCTTTTTATCAAAAAAGAGGAAATAGCCGCCGATGATGCCAAATTCCACCAGCCGGGCAATGAGGGTGCCAAGGGCGGCCCCCTCGATCTGCATTTCCGGGGCACCCAGCTTACCGAAGATGAAGACCCAGTTACCTCCAATATTCACGAAGAAGGCGATGATGGAGGTGATCAGAGGCAATCTGACCTGTCGGGTGGAGCGCATGACGATGGTGAGGGTGGTCATGACCCCGAAGGGAATGTAGGTAAAGGCACTCAACCGGAAATAAAGAATGCCCTTTTCAATGATGGCAGGGTCGTTGGTGTAGATGGCCATAATCTGCCCCGGCCACAGGATGGTGGCTACCGTCAGCAAAAGCGCAATGGTGATGCAGATCCGGAGCATCAGGGTAATCACCGCCCGGAGCTTGGGCAGGTCCTTACTGCCCCAATACTGGGCGGTCAGCACCGCCGCCCCGCCCCCAATGCCGAAGCAAAGGATCTGGAACAGATTGATGAATTCGTTTGCCAGGGAGGAAGCGGAGATCTGAATTTCCCCGTAATTTCCCAGCATAATGGTATCCATCAGGTTCACCCCAATGGTGATCATACCCTGTAAAACCACCGGAATGGCGATTTTCAACACGGTTTTCAGGAAGTCTTTGGTACTTTGTGTGGATTGGTTCATGGTGCTTCTCTTTCTGTGAAATGTAGTCCCTTCATTATAGCACAGTTTGCCCCATTTGTCCCACCCTTGCGGAAAAATTGGGGCAAAAATTTCCGGTACATTCTTCCCGCAGGTACAGGCTCCCCCAGCCGACCCAATCTTCGCTTTTCCGTATCTTACACACGCAACACGCTTGCACCCTTCATAAAGCCATGATATAATAGAAACAGAAATACAACCATCCTTAAGAGAGAAAATCAATTCCATCCATCTCCCAATACAAAGGAGGCAACGTATGAAATCATTTCTCAATACATTACGGATTCTTCCTTTTCTGATTGCCCTCCTTCTCTCCTCCTGTGGGGTAGAGCCAAAGAAGGAGCCTTCTGTCCCCGGTACCGAACCCGACACCCCACCCATCCTCCTGGAAGAAGCTCCCACCGTCCTGCGGCGGGGGAATCTGCGGCTTCTTTGCCTATCGGAGAGTGATCTTGTATTGGAGGAGTTGGTTTCCCGCTTTAACCAAAGCCACAGTGAGCAAATCGAACTGATTACCCCACCCAGCGAACCCTCTATTGACACCGAAGCCTATTACGATATGGCTTTCTCCGGGGACTATGATCTGATTTCGGGCGATTATCCCCTGCTTCGCATGCTGGCGGAGGCCGATCTGCTATCCCCCCTGGATTCCCTGGTAGAATCCAGGTTGGAGGAGGGCGGCTACCTTGCCTCTATTTTGAATGCCGGTCGGGTGGAGGATTCTCTTTACCTGCTTGCCCCCTTCCACTCGGCACGCGGCATCCGGGTTCCCGCCTCCCTCCCGGCCAAAAACACCCAAAGCATCGGGGATATTGCCGCGTATGTGGCGACCCTTTCCCCGGAAGAACGGCTTGGGCTGGGTCGGGAAGCGGAATACCTTCTCTATGGCGTCCAGGGTGTGACGTTGCCATCGGGATCCACAGCCATGTACTTCTCCTTCGATGACCCGGCATTGGAAGCTCTGTTGGCATTGGACGAGCTTCTCGCCACCAGCTACTCGGATGAAAGGCCCACCGGTCCCATTTCCTTCTATGCCGACCCGGTGAGCGATATGGAAAACCGAAGCTGGTCTCCGGAGATGGACTATCGCCCCTTCCCTCTTGGTACCGAAAATGGGTTCTCCATTTATTCCCCCCAGCTTTTTGCCGTATCCAAAAAGTCACAGGTTTTGGGCAGTGTTAAGGATTTTCTTTCCCTGTTGCTTTCGGAGGAGATTCAACGAATGGAGCTGACTGCCACTCCCGGTAGTCTTTACAAAGTCCACCTCGCCCTTCCCATCCACCAGGGAGCTCTGGAGGAGGTATTGTCAAAGCGTGCCAAAGATGCCATGGGAAGCGATTGGGAACACCTGGATGCCTATGTTTCCGCATGCATGAAAGTATTCCAGGGAGCCGATCACTTTAACGCCTACAGTCTGCTCAACGTTTACCCAGCCCTTTACCAAGCCCGTTCTCTCCCTCTGGAGGAACGAAGTGCCTTCCTGGAACAGGAACTCCGGGCGGAGATAGAAGAATGGAAAAACCGGATAGAAGACGCCACCCCTTGATAAATTGAAGTCAATCTATAAGGAGGAATGCCCATGAAACCAAGAAGCCTGTGCTTTTGCTGCATGCTGATCCTGCTGTTGCTTTTGTCGGGTTGCGGCAAGGAAGCCACCCTCACGCTGACCCGGGGGCAGACCTTCTCTCTGACCGCCGAAGAGGTTCTCACCTCCGGCCAGGACCTGGTATCCATCCAGCCCCACGAAACCGGGTATATCCTTTACACCCTGGGTGCCTCCTGCACCTTGGATGCCACCCTGTCCCCCTCCCCCTGGGTGGTGGACGAATTTGCCCCCAAAGCCACCGAAATCGGGCGATATACCACACCCGACTCACAATATACCATAGAGAGCAACGGGGATATTCGAAAAAATGGTGAACTTCTGTCCCTTACCTTGCCAAACGACGTCTTACCCCGGGGCTTTTGGAAGCTTGGGAATTCCCTTTACCTGTTTGCCGACCGGCTGGATGCCGACGGTATCGCCGAAGTGTCCCTCCTCTTCCCCTGGGAAAAGGACAAACCGGGGGATACACTCCTTCCGGAGGGGCTTCCCGGGAATGCCAGGCTGATTGCCACCGGGGATGGGTATGGCTACGGCTTGTTTGATGACGTCCTTTACCGTACCGATGGGAAAACCCTGGACCTTCTTGGGTCCCTGTTTGATTGCGGCATCAATCCCCTGGAGGTGAAATCCCTTCTGCCCACCGGCGGTGGGTCCCTCTTTCTGGTAACCTCCCACCAACTTTGGCGGCTAACCCTTACCGAGGGAAGTCAGGATGAAACGTCCCCTCTGGTTATCGCCACCTACCGCACCCCCTCCATGACGCTTACCCGCCAGGTCACAGATTACAACCTGCACACCAAGGGAATACGGGTAGAAATCAAGCAATACGATGAAAAAGCCGATTTGAACCTTGCGATCCTGACCGGGGACGTGGATTTGGTAGCCAGCGACAACGCCGGACTCATGGAAAATTATGCCCGCAAGGGTTATCTAATGGGACTGGATGAGGTTTTGTCCGCCGAGCTTTCCCAAGGGGATCTGTTTGAAAACGTGGTGGATGCCGGGCAAATCGACGGTACGCTATATTATCTGCCCGCCTATTTCAAAGCCATGGGTATGGCCCTCCCCCGGGGATTGGTGGAACAATACGGGGAACCCGAAACCATACCGGAACTGATTTCCCTTCTGGACAAGCTGGGAAACGACGATTTCTACAAGCTCCAAAGCCGGGACTATGCCCTGAACAATTTTCTGATTCACGGTTTGGATTTCTGGGTAAATCGGGCCAACGCCACCTGTTCCTTCGAAAACAGCGAGGATTTTATTGCCCTTTTAACCCTCTGCCACCGCTACGCCGCCACCACCGACGAGGTGTTTCAGCATAGCGGTTTGGCAGGCTTCGCCTTTCATCCCAGCTATGCCATACACGACGTCAACTCCCTGGACCTGTCCACCCTGTTTGTAAGCGACGTCACCCAAACGCCGCTTACAGCCTTTGGCGGCGAGGGGATTCTGATTCCAAGCCCCACCAGCAGGCAGGAAGGCTTCTCCATTTTCCCCGATAGTTTGTACGGTGTGGTCCAGACCTCCGAAAAAAGCAAGGAGGCCGCCGACTGGCTCCGCTGGGCCATCAGCACCGAAACCTACGAATACCAGCAGGATTGGCTTCTGGAAGTACCGATTGCCCTCCCCCTTCGGAAGTCTGCCACCGAAGCCCTGGTGAATGCTTCACTTGCTGATGCCAACGGGGAAGACCGGGCAGAGATGGTCGCTTCCTACCACGCCGACTGGAAAGCCATCCTCACCCGAGCAAACACCTACAGCCCTGGCGGTGTGGATGAAATTGCAGCCATCGTCAGCGAAGAAGCCGCCCGCTATTTTGCAGGTGACGTTACCGCCGAAAAAGCCGCCGAATTGATTCAAAACCGGGTTTCCATCCTGCTTTCCGAGCAGGAATAGGCAAAACCTGCAACACCTGCACGCAATTTTTGCGTATTAGCAAATCTCCAAATACGCAACTTTCTCCTACCCACCAAAAAAACAGACGAAAGCGCTTGCTTTCGTCTGTTTCTGTTTTTAGAATCAAAACAGGATCATACCGCCGTCGGCGCGGATCTGGGTGCCGTTGTAGTGCTTTCCCTGCTCGGAGGCCAGGAAAACCACCATGTTACCCACGTCGGAGGGGAATCCCATCTTGTAGCGGAACTTGAACTTACGGGAGCGTTCCACCCGTATGCTCTTGAATTCCTTCAGGTCCCCCTTTTCCATACTGGTTTTGAACTCAATTTCAATTCCGCCGGGCAGGATAGCGTTGCAGGTGATGCCATACTGGGGTCCTATCACCGCCAGCTCCCGGGTCAGCATGGTGACGCCCCCCTTGCTGGTGGCGTATGCAATGTCAAAGCTTGCCACCTTTTTGCCATGGACCGAGGAAATGTTGATGATGCGGCCCCGACCACTTTCCTTCAGGTGGGGCATGGCACACATACTCAGGCGCAAAAAGCTCATCAGGTTGATATCCATCACCTTTTTGAAGAGCTCGGTGGAATATTCCACAATGTCCCGGTTGGGCTGGTAGGCGGCATTGTTCACCAGAATATCCAGCCTTCCGAATTTTTCCAGGGTAAAATCCACCACCTTTTGGGCCGATTCGGGTTTTGCCAGGTCGCACCCCAGAGGAACCGCTTCGCCCCCCCGGGAACGGATGAACAGACAGGTCTCCTCCGCCATGGTCATGTTGGCGTTACCAACAATGACCACCTTGGCTCCGGCTTCCGCCAGGCGGATGCTGATTCCCTTGCCAACCCCTTTGCCGCCGCCGGTGACAATGGCCACCAGGCCCTCCAGCAAGCGGGTATGCTCTCCGGTTTTCAGGTCGGTTCCCAGCACCAAAGCCGGACGTTCCAGATAATCGATACTCACAGGAGATCCACCTCCTTTGTCCGGGGATAGACGCGGTCGTGGTAGAAGTAGAGGAGGCCCCCATCCAGCTTGATATCGGTGCCGTTGGCGTTTTTGGCATAGTCACCAAGGAAGTAGAGGATCGCCCCCAGGGCATCCTCCGCATCCACCCGCAGGTGGGTGGGTACCTTGGTTTCGATGTCGTAGGTGGCCGACACCACGTCGCTTTCAAACACAGGATCCTCCGCGGCAATGGGAGCCAGCTTGATCATGTTAGCCCGAAGCCCCATGTTGCCATAATACATGGCAAGCTCCCGCATAAACATCTGCAGAGCCCCCTGGGAAATGGCATAGGCCGGATTTCCCCCGGTGGGCTTATCCGCAAAGATGGAGGAAAGGAAGATGATGGTCCCCCGGCCTTCCTCCAGCATTTTGGTGCCGATGTGCTTTGCGGCCTGGAAGGCGGAAAGGATGTTTTCCTCCGCAGCCGACACAATGGCTTCGGCGTCGTCCCCATCCAGGGTTGCACGACTGGTGGCGTATCCCGAGATCACCAGGGCATCGGGGGCTCCGGCCTTCGCCAGGAGCGCCCGAACCCCTTCCTTGGTGGTAATATCGCTGTTGTTTACAAAAACCTCATATCCCTTGGCTTCCAGGAGCTTTGCCAGTTCCCCCACCAAGGGATGCTTCCCATCGGTAAAGAGAATTTTTTTCATAGGGCATCAGGACCAGGTGCGGTCGTGGACCGGGTCGTCGTTGTAGAGGTCGGTGGGTTCCCACATACCCGGTACTTCGGGGTGGACGAATTTGGCCAGAACCTCGTCGTTGAGGCTTTCGATGCCAAGACCCGGGCGCTCGGGTACCTGGATGTAACCATTCTGTACCAGGGGCTTGGGCAGGCCGTCATCGTAAATATCGTTCCATTCGGGGTGATCCACCGAGTGGAATTCCAGGGCGGTGAAGTTTTCGCTGACGGCGGCGGCATGCACCGCGGCCAGGGCCCCAATGGGGCTTTCCGCCATGTGGATAGCCATGGCAACGCCGTTGTCGGCGGCCAGGTCGCTGATCTTCTTGGTTTCCAAAATACCGCCGGTGGACAGCACGTCGGGGTGAATCACCGCCACGCCCTGCTTGGCAAAGAGGTCCTTGAAGCCTTCCTTCAGGTAAATATCCTCGCCGGTGCAGATGGGCACGGTGGTGCTGCGGCGCAGGATGGCGTACTGATCGGCCAGCTGCCAGGGAATCAAATCCTCGGCCCAGGCCAGGTTGTATTTTTCAATGCGGCGGCAAAGCTTGATGCAATCCTCCAGACCCAGGTGACCGAAGTGGTCAATGGCCAGGGGAATTTCGTAACCGATCACTTCCCGAACGTCGTGTACGTACTGTTCCAGAATGTCCAGACCCTTTTCTGTGACGTGGATACCGGTGAGGGGGTGGGGAATGTTCTGCAGGTCGTAGGCACGGTGTTTCCAGAAGCGCAGGGCTTCTCCGTCACCATTTTCCTTGGCCTGGCGGATCTTTTCATACACCTTGCCCGACTGTTCCAAATAGCCCAGAGGGGCCGAAATGGCACCCGGAATGCCCGAAAGAATGCCCAGGCCCAGGTCCATTTTCAGGAAGGTGTAGCCCATTTCCATGCGTTTTTTCAGGGCGTTGCCCATGTCGGTGCCGGTGTGCTTGCCGTCCACGTCGGTGTCGCAGTAGATACGGATCTGATCCCGGAACTTACCACCCAGGAGCTTGTAAACCGGCTGACCGATGGCCTTGCCGGCCAGGTCCCA
Organism: Oscillospiraceae bacterium; assembly: GCA_015068345.1. GTDB lineage: Bacteria > Bacillota > Clostridia > Oscillospirales > QAMX01 > RUG11797. The sequence continues at coordinate 3,269 of SVKS01000025.1, read as the reverse complement.
CAGAGCCACTTCCACGGCGGAAACGCCGCCAGCCTGACGGGCGGGGCCGCCAAACTGCTTGATGCGGCGGAAGAGACGGTCCACATCGCAGGGATTTTCCCCGATGAGCAGACGCTTGAGCTGTTGGGCATAGAGCTTGCTGGCGCCATCCCGGACTTCACCATAGCCCACCAGGCCCTGGTTGGTGTAGATCTTCATCAGAATGCAATGCATGGGAAGTCCCGTGACGTTGCAGAAACGCATATCGGTAATGCGAAGCTCCGAAGGGTTGGAGAAGCTTGAAATATTTCCTAAAATGCCTTCCATGGTATTTCTCCTTTACTGTTTACAGAATCACGTCGGTGTTCTTTTCCGAAACCTTTTTGGCCGCCTCCAGTTCCTCTTCCCAGGTCAGGTGGCGGTATTCGGCGGTTTCGGGGGAGGTTTCGAACCAGTTTACAAAGTCCTCCATCATGGGATAGGTCCAGGCGGTATCGATCTGGGCGGTGGAATAGGTGCCGTCGCGCAGCCGGATGAAACCAAAGACGTCCCGGATGTGGGATTTTTCCGCACGGGTAACTACGTCCTCCGCCAGCTGGGGCGGGATAAAGAGCACACCGGAGATGGTGGCCATGACCACGTCGCCGGGCAGGCAGGTGGCGTTACCGATACGGGTGGCGGCGTTGAAGCCGGTGAGCACCACGTCGGCGATGCCGGTGGGATCGCAGCCCCGGTGCAATACCTGGAGTTCATCGATCTTGACGATCTGTTCCATGTCCCGGATGCCGCCCCAAATGACGGCACCGCCCCGCTTGGTGCGGTTAGCAATGGCGGTGGACAGATTGCCACCCACGTAGGTGCCCTGGAAGATCTTGTCAAAGAGATCCACCACGATGACGTCGTCCTCCACCAGGGTGTCGATGACCCACTGGTTGTAGGTGCCGTGGCGGCCTTCCTGTTCCTGGCCAAATTTCAGGGTGTAGTTATGCAGGTCGGGGCGGGTGGGTACCAGGGTGGTGGTGACAGCACGCCCAACCAGCGTTTTGCCGGGATTGGTGTACTTGAATTCCCCCTGGAACTGGTACTTGTAGCCCTTGCTCCACAGATAACCCCAGGCTTCCTCCAGGGTGATCTTGCGGATACGTTCCAGCACGTGATCGGGTACCTTGGGGCGTCCGTCGGGGAAGCGCTCACCGGTCCATTCCGGGGTCAGCTGGATAATGTCGTTGCGATCGTTAAAATGCATCGTGGGTCCCTCCTTATTAGGATTTCTTGATGATTGTAGAATAACCTAAAATCATCCCGCTGTCAAGTCTGTTTTTTTGTTTCTTTTCCACAAGAACAAAATCAAAAATTGTTCTCGCCAAAAGAACGTTTGTCCTTTACTCAGTCATAGACCGGCGTTCCAATTTGCCAATTTAGCCATCTTGTGTTACAATAGAGGCAATCACAAAAGGGAGTATGCGTTATGGCTGAGATGCTTTTCAAAAAGGTTCTTGGGGTTGATGATCCCAAAACCGTAAAAGCCCTGGGAAGGCTGACAGATGCCCGGTACAAGCTACTGGAAAAGGAGCTTTTCACCGATTTGGACTGAGAAAACCGAAAAAACGGAAGCCGCTCTTTACACAAGAGTGCTTCCGTTTTGATTTTATTCGGTTTTCGGTGCAATTCTGCCGGTGGCGTAGCCGATGTATTCCTCGTTTTTCCGCCGGCCATTATACCAAACGTGGTATATACCATCCCTGTCCCGAATCACACCGGGTTTGTAGCAGGAATCCTCGTCCCAGGTTCCGGGGGTGGGGGTCACCAGGGGATTTTCCGGCACCCGCTGCCAGTTGGTAACGCCATCTGCCGACCGGGCTGCACAAATGCAGGCTGTATGGATATCCCGGTATCCAATGTAAAACATCAGGTACCCATTCCCTTCGGGTAAAATCTGCACCGCACCAATGCGGTTCTGTTCGTATTCCTTTTCGGGGTTGCAGGTAAAAATAGGATTTGCGGGGTGCTTGTCCCAGGATATTCCATCCGCCGATTCCGCATAGCAAATCACGTTGGGTTCGTAGGTTTCCCCCGCGGCGTACCACATACGGAATTTACCATTTTCGTACATGACAAAGGGATTCATCACCGATTCCCGCTCAAACTCCGCCTCGGGAACCAAAACCGGCTCCTTTCGGAGTCGTTCAAAGTGGATACCATCATCACTTTTGGCAACACCAATCGCCGAAACACCCTGTCCATTCTCCCACACCTGGCCGGTGTACCACATCAGATAGCCATCCCCATGGGGATTGGGCAGCACACAGTTCCGGTTCAGCATCCTTTCCCAATCGGATTCGGGGTCAGGTCCCAGGGTGATGATGGGCTCCTCCCAGGTGACGCCGTCGTCCGAAAAGGTCACCGCCAGAGAATCCTTGGGCCGCCAGGAGATATCCATGCGCAGTCTTCCATTCTGGTGCCACACGTAGGCATCAAACATGGTACCGGTTTCCCGGCTGCCGAATACCGGAGATTTTTCGTGTTTCTGAAAGCTTCCCGTAAATTGATTCATGATACGTCCTCCATCAAAGTTCAATTTCCATAGTCAGGTCTTCTTCCGGGGTTTTTGTATACTCCCGGCTTCCATCCACAAGAACCCGAAGTCCCATATTTTGGTTCCATGCCACATCCACGGTATGCCCATGGTAACCGATTCCCTCTGCCTTGAAATATTCCAGAGAGGTCCCCAGGGGACGCAGAATCAACCGATTTTCCGCCACCGGACGAATGCCGCAGATACCGGTCATCACCAGGTCAATGAAGGTGGAATGGTTGTAGTGCCGTCCCCGGTCCTTGTCGTCCCGGTTCCATTCCCGCAGGATTTTACGGGCCAGCCACTCGCCGGTATCGGGGTCCATGTTTTCGTCCAGCCAGGGAGTTCCGTCCTCATCCCGGTGGGAGTAGGCGTAGGTCAGGAGCATATCCATGAAATCCCCCTTGGTGATGGTGGGACTTTGGGTGGTTTGCAGATACTCGATCACTGCAGTCAGGGTCTGGGCGGTGGCAAAGGGCCACACAGGGCCGTTCCACAGACACTCATGATCAAAGGGCTTGTTGTAGTCGGGGTGGGACACGTCGGCAGTACGAAGCCCGTGGGGGGCCTTGAAGCAAGCAGGATCCAGAAGGAAGCGGAAGCAACCGTCCTTGCCCGGGGTGGGAATGTCGTAGATCCAGGGGATGTAGCCCACCAGTTCCCGTACGTTTTGCACCTCTCCCTCATCCGAAATGGTGCCAAACATGCCAATGGT
>SVKS01000174.1 GCA_015068345.1 Oscillospiraceae bacterium | reverse complement strand
CCTGGCAAACCGGGGAAGTGTACCTGGAAATGGCCTACAACGCCTACTACACCAACTACGAGATCGCCCTGATCAATACCTGGTTTTTGGCCAAGACCGTGTATCCCGAGGCCTTTGCCGATGTGGATCTCACCGCAAAAACCAACGAGATCACCAACGCCTTTCTGGGCGCTGAGCTGGCACAGGAGATCTTCGCCTGCCCCAGCAGCTTCGGCGGCTACCAACAGATCAACACCGAAACCTTCTTTAATTAATTAAAAGCAACGAAACGGGCGACCACAGGTCGCCCCTACGATAACGTGTGTACGTGTCTGTAGGGGCGACCTGTGGTCGCCCGTTATAGAAGTGCCAAAATTTCCTGTGCGGTGGCGGTACCGGTGGTGTGGAGCTTTTTTACCGTTACCGCAGAGCAGAGGGTTGCCGCCTCGGCGGCCTGCTGTAAGCTTGCGCCGGCGGCTAAAAATACACCTAAGCCGCTGAGGAAGGTATCGCCTGCGCCGCAGAAATCCAGAGGCGGCTCTACAGGCTGGGCCGGACAGTGGACGGTGTTTCCCGCCACGCACAGCACGCTGCCTCTGCCGCCCAAGGTGATCACCGCATCGGTGTGGGTCTTACGGGACAGCTCCTTACACAGCCGATGGCCATCCTCCACCGTTTGGATCTCCTCCCCCAAAATGGCGGCGGCCTCCACCTCATTGGGCTTTAAAATCACATTGGAATATTCTCCGCCACGGCTGCGGCTGTCCACCAGCACCGGCAGGCCCTGCTTGCCCAGGGCGCAGAGATAGCGGCGAATTTTGGGGGTAATACAGCCAAATTCCATCTGGTCGGAAACGCACAGCACATCCACCTCTGCGGCGGTCTGCTCCAAAGCCTCCAGCAGGTCCATTTCCGTATTCCGGGAAAGGGGCGAATAATTTTCAAAATCCAGCCGGGGATCCTCGTAGACCACCTCCGAAATGCCCAAGCGAATCGGTTTAGCATAGGCAGGGGTCAGGCCGGTTTGGCGTGTTACCAGGAAATCGGTGGAAATGCCGTGATCGGTGAAATATTGGGTCAGGAGGAAACCCCGCCAATCGTTGGCCACCACCGAAATGGGCATCAGTTTTGCCGGGGAGAGGGCAGCAAGGTTGTTGATGACGTTTCCACCGGCACCGGGGGAGAAAACTTCGCTTACCACCGGCAGTGGGTAATGGGGGGTCTCCCGGGAAAGACGGCTTTTTTTCATGTCAGCTCGCCAATAGATATCCAGACACACGTCCCCGATTACCGCAATCTTGACACCATTCATGGCGGAGGCGATATCACATACCTCGGTTCGTGTCAGGGTGAACTCCTTCATTTCGTCACCTCCATCAGCCTGGCGTACAGGGTGGGAATGGTTTCTTCGTGGTTGCCGCAAATATAAAGACCCACTCCACCCATGGAAACCGGGCGGTTGATGATATTCTTTCGGGGACGATAGTAGTATTCATACTTGTCCTGATCGATGGGTGCCTTGTAATCCCCCAGGGGGATGATATCAAAGTTGGCGGTGGTGATGTGGCGGGTAGGAACTCCCTGATTCCGGGCAATGGACAGGGCTTTCAGAAAAACCTCCGCCCCGGTCACCGCTGAGCCGATGTTCAGGTGGACGCCGTTGTCCCCAAGGGCCAAAATGGAGTGGCAGAAGTAGGAAAAGTCCCTGCCGCTGGTTTTCCCAAGGGCTTCAAAATCTACGCTGGGGTGCTGGTGGATGATGTCGGTTCCCATGGTCACGTGATAGGTCATGGGGACTCCCAACTGAAATGCCTGGTAAAACACGCAGTCCTCCCGGTGGGGGAAACGCTCCGGGTGATCCTCCACGTAATGGGCCAGGCTCTCGCCGTAGCCATAGTTCTTTTTTGCCCCGAGCTGAATTGCTTCGTTCATCCAGGCTCCGGTCTCCTCCCACATACCAAAGGAGCCGTCCTCAATGGCGGTGGGCACGTGTTCGGAGGTGCCCCCTAGGTAGGCCAGTTCAAAATCGTGAATGGAACCTGCCCCGTTGGAGGCCAGGTGGGTGATATATCCCTCCTGCATTAGCCGGATCAGGTAGCGGGACAGCCCGCATTTGATCACGTGGGCACCGATAAAGCAGGTGACTGCCCGCCCTTCCCGGTGAGCTTCCAGAAGCTTTTCCACAAGAAGGTCCATTTCCTTGCTTTGGAACAGCTTGTCCTCCTGGGCACCCGGGGTACGCAGGTTATCAATGCGAACCAGGTTGTGCCGGCCTGCGGCAGAGTAGGTGGTGATTTTAGAGAAATCAATGGTTTTTGGGCTGAACATGGTGCAAAGCCCTCCTTGTTTGTGTTACTACCATGATACAGGATTGAAAAAGTCCTGTCAAGATAAAATGCCGCCGCGCACCTTGCGAAGCGACATTTTCTTCTTCCTCAGCCAAAGGCCACGTCCAGTATCATCATCAAAACGAATCCCAGCATGATTCCCATGGTGGATGCATAGGGGACCGCATCCCGGTTTTGCTGGCATTCGGGGATCAGTTCGTGGACCGTAACCAAAATCATGGTGCCGGCAGCAAAGGCCAGGGCGAAGGGAAGCAGGGGTTCCATATAAACCACAAGCAAAGCCCCCAGGACTCCTGCCACCGGCTCCACCATACCGGAAAATTGCCCAACCGCAAAGCTTTTCAGTCGGGATACCCCTTCACGGCGCATGGGTAGGGAGACAGCGGCTCCTTCCGGAAAGTTTTGGAGTCCGATTCCCATGGCAATGGTAATGGCACCCATCATGCCTTCCGGATCATAGCCGCCCCGATATAGGGCTCCAAAGGCCACTCCAACTGCCAGCCCTTCGGGAATGTTATGAAGCGTCATGGAAAAGACCAAAAGCAGGATCCGGTGCATGCGTCCGTTCAAAGAAACGTCAGGTTGATTGGTATAGCCCCGGGCAAAACGGAGCAGGGAGTCCACTCCCCACATGAAAAGCGATCCCCCCAAAAAGCCGCCGGCAGCCACCAGCCAGGCTGGAATGGGAGACCCTGCCGCTTTTTCAATGGCAGGCAAAAGCAGAGACCAGAAGCTTGCGGCGATCATGACCCCTGAAGCAAAACCCAGCAAAATGTTCATCAGGGTGTCGCTGACCTTTTTGAAAAAGACCACGGTTGCAGCTCCCAGTGCGGTCATGGACCAGGTAAACAGAGTGGCACCCAATGCCGGCCACAGGACAGAATCCATAAAAAACCACCACCTCTCCATCAGCTTATGCGCCGGACGGAAAGGTGGTGCGAGTATTACAGAAGAAGCAGCTGTTTTTCTGCCAAATCCTCCTCATCGGTGTCGGGAATGTGGGGGAAGGGGGGAATGCTGATCCGATCCTTTTGGTAAGGGAACAGGGTGATGGAGTCCAACTTTTCCAGTGGGGATACCAGTCGCTTCAACCGCAGAAGCTCTTCCGGGTCATCATTGAGGCCGGGATAGAGGGTTCGGTGGACCCAAATTTCGCATCCCGCACCATTGGCCAGGGAAAGGAAGGAAAGAGGTTGAGTCAGACTGTACCCAAGATGTTTTTGAAGTGCTTCCTCGGTGGCAAAGGGAAGGTCGCAGATGACCAGATCACAATATGCCAGGAAGGAGAGAAGCTCCCGCTCCTGCCAGGGGGGATAGGTGCCGCAGGTGTGGATGGCGGTGTGGTAGTGGCGGCTTTTCAAAAGGGATAAAAGATCTTTGGCAAATGTGGGATGCCACAGGATCCCGCCGCCCAGGGTGACACCACCGCCCCGATGCAGATAATCCTCCGGAATCAGCATGTAGGCACATTCTTCCGGGTCCAGCCAGGGGGCATTGTTTTTCTGGGAACAGGGGAAAGTACAGGGGGAGGAGCAGGGGGATATACCGAAATAAAAGCGAAAGCCCGGGCCTTCCATGGTACAAAAGGGCTTCAATTCGATAATGGGTGCACGGGA
>SVKS01000024.1 GCA_015068345.1 Oscillospiraceae bacterium | reverse complement strand
GAGACTCCGGTAGATCCCGAGACTCCGGTAGATCCCGAGACTCCGGTAGATCCCGAGACTCCGGTAGATCCCGAGACTCCGGTAGATCCCGAGACTCCGGTAGATCCCGAGGCTCCGGTGGATCCCGAGGCTCCGGTGGATCCCGAGACTCCGGTGGTTCCCGAGACTCCGGTGGTTCCCGAGACTCCGGTGGAATAAGAAGTGTTAAGCAACCAAAACCACCGATGCTTCACCACGTCGGTGATGCCCGTTGGCGTGCCCCCCGTTAACCATAGAAAAAGTCGGTAGCCTCCTCTACCGACAGAACAACTCCTCCAACAGACTTGCCTCCGGGGTGCTCCATCCCGGGGGTGGGGGCGTCTGTTTGAATCAAGCGACCCAGCACTAAGCTGATTAAATAATACTCCGTATATTCACAGGAGGTATGAAATGAAGAAAAAAATAATGAACCGGATTCTTGCTCTGATCCTGGTGTTGAGCATGGTGTGTTCCATGACAGTGATGGTCAGCGCGGATGATGGCCCCTCGGTTTCGTTGTCGGTCTCTGCCGCTCGTAGCGGAAATACCGTTAATGTGACTGTGAAAATGGGGACGCCCAGCGCGGCAATCCGCGGTATTCAGTATCGTGTCACTTTTGATACTGATGATTTAACCTACAATGGAGATGCTTCCGGCAGCATCTTTGGCTGGAGCTTCAGCAGTGCTAGTTCTGCCAACAGCAATGGATATGTGAACTGTGCCGGTGACTCCGGTTCCGATGTTACCAGCGGAGGAACCCTTGCAACCATGTCTTTTGCAATCAAAGAGTCTGCTTCGGGCGGATCCTCTTTCGGCTTGGGCAATGCAAAGGGATCATTACCCGACGGTACAACCTTTGCGGCGTCTACCTCCGGTACTTCAATTGAAGTTGCCGGGTACAAGGTGACTGTGGCGACTGCCGAAAACGGATCCGTCAAGGTCAGCGATTCCAAACCCTTCAAGGGTGACACCGTTACGGTTACCACCACTCCCGACAGTGGCTACATTTTGAAGTCGGTTTCAGTTGCTACTTCCGGCGGTGACTCGGTTTCGGTCTCCTCCGATGGTAATTCGCATACCTTCAAGATGCCCGGCTCCGCCGTCACTGTTTCGGCAACCTTCGGGGCAAAAGACTATGCTGTCTCCAAGGGGGATATCAAAAACGGCAGTGTAACCATTGACAAATCCTCTGCCAAAAAGGGCGACACCATTACGGTAACCGCTACGCCTGCCGATGGATACGAAAATCCAAAGGTTACTGTGTCGGGAGTTACCGTAACTGATGCCGGTAACGGTAAGTTCACCTTTACCATGCCCGCAAGCGACGTCACGGTAAACGCTTCCTTCTCCGCCAAAACCTACACCATTTCCAAGGGAGAAACCGCCAACGGGACCTTCACAGTGACTTCCACCGCCAAAACCGGGGATACTGTGACGGTTACAACGACACCTAAGGATGGCTACGAGGTAAGTAAGATTACTGTTTCCGGTGTTACTGTAAAGGATGCCGGTGGTGGTAAGTATACCTTTACCATGCCCGCCTCCAACGTGACAGTCAATGTTACCTTTGGAGCCAAGGTATACAAGATAACCAAGGATGACGTGAAAAATGGGTCGATTTCGGTGGCCGCCTCCGCCAAAACCGGGGATACTGTGACTGTCACCGTAACACCTGCGGCAGGATATGATATTGGAAAGGTTACTGCCTCCGGTGCAACATTGACTAACGCCGGAGACGGTAAATATACCTTCGTGATGCCCGCTTCCGATGTGAAAATCAGCGCATCCTTTGCGGCAAAGACCTTCAAAATCAACACAGAAAAGCCCAAGAATGGCAAAATGGAGGTGGCCTCCTCTGCCAAAACCGGCGAAACCGTTGCAATCAAGCTGACTGCCAACAAGGGTTACGCAGTAACGGAGCTTATTGTAAAGGATGCTTCCGGCAAGACCATAAAGACTGCGGGCGAAGGCAGTACCCGTACTTTCACCATGCCTGCTTCCGACGTGACGATTTCGGTCACATTCAAAAAGAGCGATTTTAAAGTTTCTGTAAGTGCCGGGGAAGGCGGTTCTGCATCGGTTGACAAAACTACCGCTGGGTACGATGATGTTGTCACCGTAACGGTGACCCCGAAGGACCACTATAAGGTCGGTACGGTGAAGGTGACCGACGCAGATGGCAACTCTGTCAAAACCGAAAGCAAAGACGGAAAATACACCTTCAAAATGCCGAACTCCAACGTGACAGTCAAGGTAACCTTTAAGGGAGAAGAATATACAATTTCTGCCGGGAATATTGAAAATGGCAAGATCAGTGTTGCTTCCAAGGGTACCTATGGAACGAAAATCAGCTTCCAGGTAAAGGCGGATGAAGGCTTTAAGGTAGCTTCTGTAAAGGTGACTGCAGATGGAAAAACCGTTAAGGTCTCTGGAAGCAATGGAAAGTACAGCTTTACCATGCCTGCTGCCAAGGTGAAAATCGCGGCAACCATCGAAGCCGTTATTTATACCATCACCCCGCAGGAAGCAGAAAATGGTACTTTTGTCATTGGAGCCGATTCCGGTAAAATGGCGGATGTGATTACGGTAGATACAACACCGGAAGAGGGCTATCAGGTCAATTCCCTGACCATTTTCGATGCTAAGGGCAATTTGATTCCCTTCTCTGGTGAAAACAATGCATATACGTTTGTAATGCCGGCTTCCAATGTGACGGTGGCTGTCTCGTTTGAAGAGATTCCCATTGTCACCTACACTTTGAATGTAGCGCAGCCGGAAAATGCTACCATTACTTTAGACAAAACGGACGCAGGAGCTGGATCCATTGTAACCGTAACGGTAACTCCGAACGAGGGATATCAGACGGTTTCGGTTGATGTTTTGAGTGCGGCGGGAGAAGAAATCTTTGCCAGCGGGAACGAAAATGTTTGGACATTTATCATGCCCGATGGTGAAGTTACCGTTGGAGCAACCGTCGAACCGATTCCTGAACCGGAGCCTGAACCTGAAACCGAAGTGGAAATCGAGTCGGAGATCGAATCGGAAATCGAGGAAGAGCCTGCTCCTGTAAAGACTAGCAATGGGGCTTTGACCTGGATCCTTCTGTTTGTTGTTCTGCTTCTCGCTGCTGTGGCGATTATCATCATCGTGATTTTGAAGAAGAGAAGATAAGATGTAGGGAGAATAGGATTCATCAAGTCTGAAAAGATCTTGCCGCTTACCCTCGTGTAAGCGGCAAGATTTTTAGCAAAATAGGTGATTGCAGAATGTGGGGTTATGATGGATTAGGAAAGGTCGCTTAGAGAAATACGAAAAGTGGGAGCTGTTCTTTTGAAAGAAGAATTGAAGGGATATCATATATGAATTATAGAGAGTTCGCCGGTAAGGCAAGCGTAGAACGACCTTGGATGAAATACTATCCAAAAGAATTGCTTGAGATGATACAGGTACCAAACTGTACGTTGCGGCAGTATATCGAGTATAACATTCCTGACCTGGATATTGCAGCGATTCATTATTATGGAAACGATATTACCTGGAGAACGGTTTTGGCGAATGCGGATATCTGCGCTCGTTCTCTGCGAATGCTTGGATTTGGGGAAGGAAGCCAGATCCCGGTGTTTTTGCGCTGTGTTCCGGAATTTATTTACCTTTTGCTTGCGGCAGAAAAAATAGGTGCATCCCTGCTTTGCAGGGATAATTCACTGAGGGAAAATATCGAGGCGGTAGTAAAAGCCAACGCCACAGTTATTTTTGCCCATGATTTCCTCACGACAGACGAAAAAAAGGCATACTTAAATTCCGGAGTAAGAAGAATTGTCCTGTTGACTCCTTTCAATTCCTGTGAAAGGGAGAACATGCCGGAGTATGTGCAAAGCAATCTGGTGACCCAGTACACAGAAGCTCCCACCAGAGGGGAAGGTGTAATCGATTGGGATGAGTTCCTGCATTTGGGTGAAGGTTTTACCGATGTGGTAGAAGCGGAAGTGGATATCGACCGTCCGCTATATCGGTGTTATACCAGTGGGTCCACAGGACCGTCCAAGCAGGTGATTCATTCGGCGCATACAATGATTGGTGTTATGTCCCAGATGAACTTCTATGGCGGAGAAACCAATCACAGGTCCACTTGGCTGGTAACCGTCTTGCCTCCGGCATTGGTGGCGGTTGTGGTGTCTATGGTACTGTTACCCATGGTGTCTCGTAAACTTCTGATTATGGATCCATGGGTAAATGTTTATGACATTGATTTGGAGTTCATGCGGTATAAACCCAATAACTGGCCTATGATTCCCATGTTTACTGAGATCCTGATGAAAAGTAAGAGGATCCCTGCTGATTACGATATGTCCCATTTATTGGCAGCGGGGGCTGGTGCAGAAGCTTGTAACAATACGCAATTGAAGCGATTCCAAAAGTTCCTGGAACAGCATAACTGCAAGGTACCGTTTACGACTGGTTATGGCTCCAGCGAAGCGGGATCTAACATTACGTTCCACTTGTCGGGACGTCCGGCGGGGAATTGCAATGTGGGTATACCGATGCCGCTTACCAATGTAACCATTGTAAAACCCGGTACGACGGAGGAATTGGACTATGGACAATCCGGGGAGATTTGTGTGCATGGGCCAGGTGTTATGCTGGGATATGATGACAACCTGGCAACTTCCAGAGTATTGATTGAGCACCCGGACGGCAAAGTCTGGCTACATATGGGCGATATGGGGTATATGGACAGGGATGGTCATATCTATACCTTGGGTCGGGGGACAAGCAGACGATTTAATGGCGGCTTCCTGGATATTTTGCCCATGGAAAACCTATTGGCTGACGCAAGCATTCCTGGGATAGAGGACCAATTTTTTGTAAATATCCCCGATCAGGACCATGAAGGGTATTATGAGCCCTACCTGTACGTAATCTTGAAAGAGGGATATACGGTAAAAGATGTGCGTGCACAGATTATGGCCACCCTTCCAAAAAAAATGGTTCCGGCGAAGATTGTTCCGTTGAAGGAAAGACCCTTTTGGCACTTCAAGACCAATCGCATTGGCTTAACCAATGAGGTGCTGGCGGCCCGTGCGGTTGGCAAGGCAAAGGAAGAGAAGGATGCATCCCGAATTGTATCGAACGTTGTCACCAACGCACACCGGGAGGAAAAAGAGACCGTTCAAATGGGCGTGCCCCCGAAGGTACAGAAAACAGAGGAAAAACCGTCTATTCCACTGGAAGTGGTTACAATCAGTGCACTTTCCTCGCTTCTGCTTGGTCTTGTAGTACTGATAGGGTCCCTAGTAAGTACCGGTACCTGGAATTTGATTCTGTTGACTGCTTCGGTGTGCAATATTCTGTATAGTATGTATATGCTTTTGCTGGTAATATTCACACTTTATAAGGCAGAAAAAGAAAAGAATAAGTGGTTTACGAAATTCAACAGATTACGAAAGTGATATAGAGAAAAAAGGAGGATCCGATGGGGGATCCTCCTTTTTGACTTTTTGAATAGATTGTTTTGTACAATTCTCAAATAATGCTGGGGGTAAACACGGCGGAGAAGCGATCCCAGTCGTAGCGGAGGTACTGGCCGTCGATGGGGCCCCGGAAGAGGAGGCGTTCGGCGGCGAGCTCTTCGATGGCGGGGATTTCACCGGCCAGGTAGGCACCCAGGCGGGCTTCCACCGTGTCGAAGCGGGCGATGAGGGCGCCGTAGCGCAGGTCGTGGACCTCCCAGCCGAAGGGCTTGTTGTAGAAGAACCAGCTGTCCCGGTGGGCCTTGCGGGCTTCTTCCAGGAGGGCGGCGATTTCCCGGCTTTCGGCTTTCAGCTCGGTAAGCTTGGCCTTGTCGCCGGCGTCATAGGCGGCCTTCAGCCGCAGACCGTAGTCGGCCTTCTGGCGAAGGAGGCAGGCCAGCTTTTCAATGACCTTCATGGCCGGGGCGGTCATGGGGGTCACCTTTGCCTTGGACAGGGTTTCCATGGCGGCTTCGTAGTAGCCCTTGAAGTCGATGCCGGCAAGGCTCTTGTCTGCCAGACCAACCAGGGGATCGTTGTAGACCAGAGCCCGGGAGGCACCGTGCTCGTCGTTACCCGGTTCGGGATATTCGATGCACTGGGCGGAGATGAGGGAGGCGTAATCCTCGCCGCTGGCGCGCTTGAGAGTGGCGCTCAGGGTGGCCTCGTCGAAGGCACCGGTGTAATCGTAGTCGGCGTAGAGGGCGAAATGGGCAATAGCCAGGATCAGGCTGGCTTCGCTGCCGTCGTGCCAGACGGTGGCAATGGTGCCCTTGGTACCGGCCTTGCGGCAGGCGTCCAGGGCGGGAACCGAGTTGCGCAGGGAGCGGTTGAACTGGGGGGCGAAGCCGCCCCAGCACCAGATACCTCCGGCGAAAATGGTGTCTTTACCGAACAGACGGTGCTTTTCCAGGTTGGAAGCATAGAAGTTTTCGTCGGCGTTGTAGTAGTCCCAGAACACCGGGGTCACGTTGGCGGGAACCTTTTCGCCGATGTTTTCGGGCAGCTTGACCCGTACGTCGTAGTCCACATAGCCTTCGAGCTTCTGTTCCTGACCTGCCATGCGGAAGAACATATCGCTCCAGATCATGGGTTCCAGACCCATGTCGGCGGCGATCTTGGAAACCCGCTGGAGGTGGCGGAAGTAGATAGCATCCCGCTTTTCGTAGCCGTTCAGATCCAGGAACTTGCCAAGGCCCAGGTCGTGGGTCTCGTCCATGCCCATGTGGAGCTTTTTGGTGGAGAAGCACTTTTTCACCTGGGTCAGAGCCTGGGTGACAAAACGATAGGTTTCTTCGGAGCCTTCCAGAAGGACGTTTGCGGTGTCGGCGATGTCCTTGTTGGCGTCCCAGCGCAGGGTGGTGGCCAGGTGCCCCAAAAGCTGGATGCAGGGGATCAGCTCGATGCCAAGCTTCAGGGCGTAGGCGTCCAGATCCCGGAGCTCATCTTCGGTGTAGCGGCCACGCATGTAGCCAAAGTAGGGGCGCTGGGGAACCTCGTACATGTCCTCGGTGTAGAGCATGAAGGTGTTCATTCCCATCAGGGACAGCACCCGGAAGAGGTACTTCACGTGATCGGGCTTCATGACGGCGTTGCGGGAGGTGTCGAACATGGTGCCGTTCATGGTGAAAAGGGGGACTTCCCGCATCTCTTTGGCACCGTCTTCCCGGTATGCGGCAATCAAAGAAGCCAGGGAACGGAAGAAACGGGCCTTGCCGCCGCCGTAGACGATGGTGGCTTTGCCTCCGTCCAGGACGTAGCTTGCTAGGGGCTCATTCTGCTCCTTCACGGTGATGGTGAGGTCGGGAGAGTCGGAAAGGGTGATGCCCAGCTGTTCGGCAACCAGGCTGATGCCGTCGGCAAGGGATTCGGCACCAATGAATTTGACCTGTAGCATAGGTAAATACTCCTTATTGTTTCAATTATTATACAAGCGCTTTGCCGCGCCATTTGCCACTGAAGAAACGCCAGCAGAAAAGGATAGAACGCAGAACCCAGTCGGAGAACATGGCAAGCCACACGCCCAGGACTCCCAAATGGAAGGCGTAGGCAAATACGTAGCTCAAAAGAACCCGCATGGTCCACATGGAAACCACCGAAACCGTCATGGTGAAACGCACGTCGCCGCTGGCACGCAGGGCGTTTGGCATGACGAAGGAGGCTTCGTGGAAGAAGCAGGCCGCCACACAGGCCACCCGAATCAGGACGATAGCCTCCGAACTGGCTTCGGGGGAGATGGCGAAGAAGGAAAGAATTAGGGGGGCGGCGAAGAAGAGGGTCAGGCTGACCCCGGTGGTCATCAAAATCGCCGATCCGATGAGTTTCATGGTGTACCGCTTGGCCTGGTCATATTCCCTGGCACCCACACAGCGGCCCACCACGGTGATCATGGAGAGCGATACGCCGGAGCCGCAAATGTAGATGACGTTGCAGATGGTACCCGCCACGGCGTTGGCCGAAATAGCGGCGGTGCCGAAGGTGGTGATGATGCCCTGGGTCAGGAGCTTACCAACCTGGAACATACCGTTTTCCAGACCGCTGGGGATGGCTACCTTCAGGATGGAGGAGAATACGCTCCAGGAGAAGGTGGGACGGAAAAGATGATCCACGTAGATCTCCTGGGAAGGGTTGACCACCAAAACCACCATGATCACGCAGCCAATCACCCGGGAAAGCAGGGTGGCGATGGCGGCACCTGCCACGTCCATGCCAAGCCCCAGGATCATGATGGCGTTGCCGCCAACGTTGATCAGATTCATGATGACCGAGGTGAAAAGCGAGATCCGGGAGTTGCCCATGGTGCGGAAAATGGCGCCGCAGGCCGAATACACCGCAAAGAAGGGCAGGGAAAAGCCGGTGATCAGGAAATAGGTGGCGCCAGCTTCCATGACGTCGGCTTCCAGGGAACCATAGACCAAACGAAGAATGGGCACCCGGAGCAAAGCGATGACGATGGCGAAAACTGCGCCGATGACGACGCAGACGTAAAGCAGCTGTTTTGCCGCCCGGGAGGCGCTGGAGGGGTCTTTTTTACCCAGATACTGGGAGCAAATGACCGCACCGCCGGTGGCCAGGGCGGAAAACACCGTGATGAAGAGCACGTTGATGGCGTCCACCACCGAAATACCCGAAACTGCCGCTTCCCCGCAACCTGCCACCATGACGGTGTCGGCCATGCCGATGGTAACGGCAAAAAGCTGTTCCAAAATCAAGGGAATGATCAGTTTGCGAAGCTGGGCTCCGGTGAAGAGGGGGGCAGAAGAGGAAATTTCTTTTTTCATTTTACAAGGGAGGCAATGTACCGGGCGTTTTCACACATGAAACGCAGGCCAAGGTCGGTCATTTCCACCGGAAGGGGACGGAGGAAACCGTCGGATTCCAGGGTGATGGGGCCTTGGTAGCCAATTTCATAAAGGGCGTGACCAAGCTCTTCCCAGTTCATGGGGTGAATCAGGGGGGCGGTGTGACGGTCGGAGATGCCGTCGTTGGAATGAAGATGCAGGGCTTTGAGGCGGTGGCCCAAAACCTTTGCCATGTGTTCCATGGGGTCGTTTACCAGAATCGAGTGCCCCACATCCAGGCATACGCCGATCTGACCGTCCAGGGTATCCACCAGGCGGTTGATCTCTTCCGGGAAACTGAAGGCAGAGGGCACGATGCGATTGTAGCGCTCGCTGCGGCCAAACATATTCTCGGTCAGGATCATAACCCCAAGCTCTTTTGCACGGGCCAGGTAGGAACCGTAGAATTCCACGTTTTTTTGGAAAATTTCTTCTCTTCCAGCCGGATCGGCAGGGAGAGGGGACTTGTGGGTGGGGTGGAAGACGATCATGGGACACTCGGCAATGTGGCAGGCCTCCAGAGAAAGGGCCAGACAGCGGCGGATCTCGGCGGTGCGTGCATCGTCATCCGGGGCGTTGCTGGGGAAGGGGGCATGGGCTTGCAGGAAGGGGAGTGCCACTTCGTCGGCGGCTTTTTTCAGGGTCTTGACGAAATTCTGCCAGTCGTCCCGGTAGAAAAGCCCGGTTTCGGGATTATCGTAGCCGAACATACTGAAATCGACCCCGTCGAATCCGGCATCCTTCAGGTGGCGAAGGGCTTCGGTTTCGCCAAAGCGCTTGCCGGGCACGTTCAGGGTGGAAACGGTCTTAAGCATCAACCTACCTCCATATATCACAAAATAGGGAAAGCGGATTTGTATGAAAAAATTATACCATAACCCACCCGGAATGGCAACGAAGATTCTTTACTTTTTGCCCAAGATTTGATATGATAAGCACAGTAAAACCAAATCGAAAGGAATGGGCTTTTATGGAAAAGATCAAGGTTGCCATTATCGGCTGTGGTACCATTGCGAATTCGGCGCATATCCCGGCCTATATGAAAAATGAAAAGGCAGAAATCAAGTATTTCTGCGACATCATCCCCGAACGGGCCGACGCCGCCGTGGAAAAGTACGGCGTAGGCAAGGCTGTCTATGATTACAAGGAGGTCCTGGCTGACCCCGAAATCGAAGCGGTCTCCATCTGCACCCCCAACTACATGCACTCGGTTATCGCCGTGGACGCTCTGGAAGCCGGCAAGAACGTGCTTTGCGAAAAGCCTGCCGCCCGCATTCTGTCGGAAGCCCAGCGTATGCTGGACGCTGCTGAACGCACCGGCAAGATCCTCAACATCGGTGTTTGCAACCGCTTCCATGACAGTGTGACCCGCATCAAGGAATACATTGACGAGGGCAGACTGGGTGAAGTGTACCACGTTTACGCTTCCTTCCGTGCCCACCGCTCCATCCCTGGGCTGGGCGGCGCCTTTACCACCAAGGCCATCGCCGGCGGCGGTGCCCTCATCGACTGGGGTGTACATTTCATCGACCTGATCCTTTACTGCGTGGGTGACCCCAAGCCCCTTACCGTCAGCGGTACCGCCTTCTCCAAGCTGGGGGTTGACATGGAAAACTACACCTACGAATCCATGTGGGCCGGTCCTCCCGATTACAACGGCACCTACGACGTGGATGACTCGGTGGTGGGCATCGTCCGCACCGAAGGTCCCGTGGTCAGCCTGAACGGCGCTTGGGCCCAGAACATTGGCAAGAGCGAAATGTTCATCGACTTTATGGGTACCAAGGCGGGGGTTCGGCTGGAATACGGCGGGCATTTCACCCTCTACACCGCCGAACACGGCGCCCTGGTGGAATATACCCCTAAATTCGAAATCAAGAATATGTACGAAAAGGAAATCGATTCCTTCCTGGATTGCGTCAAGACCCAGGAACGCAACCGTGCTGACATCCGGAAGATCATCCACTCTTCGGAAATCATGCAGGCCCTCTACGACTCCTCCGACCTGGGTCGGGAAGTCGTGGTGGAATAATTACATATCTATCCCAAGGCCACCGGCGAAAGCCGGTGGCTTTCCCGAAAAAAGGAGAAAAGCATGGCCTATAATCTGATTTTTTACTTCACCGACCAGCAACGCCCCGATACCTGCGGCTGCTACGGTCAGCCCCTGGACGTAACCCCCAACCTGGACAAGCTTGCCGCCGAAGGGGTTCGCTTTGAAAATGCCTTTACCCCCCAGCCGGTGTGCGGCCCCTGTCGGGCTCTGTTCCAAACGGGCAAATATCCCACCGAAACCGGCTGCTTCCGCAATAATATTATGCTGCCTCATGATGTGAAGACCCTGGCAAACTACATGGAAGAGGACGCGAGCTACGAAACTGCCTACGTGGGCAAGTGGCATCTGGCATCCGAAGGCAAGCTGGAAGGCAAACCGGTGATTGACCACACCATTACCGCCGTCCCCCGGGAATTCCGGGGGGGCTACACCGGCTTCTGGCGGGCAGCCGACGTTCTGGAATTTACCTCCCATGGTTATGACGGCTACGTGTTTGACGAAAATAACAACAAGCTGGACTTCGTGGGTTACCGGGCGGACTGCATCAATAACTACGCTCTGGAATTTCTGGACGGCTACAATGGCGAAAAGCCCTTCTTCCTGACCATTTCCCAAATCGAGCCCCATCACCAAAATGACCGCCATCACTACGAGGGACCGGTGGGCTCCAAAGAGCGCTTCAAAAACTTCACCCTGCCCGGGGACCTGGCGGCATTGGGCGGCAATGCGGCGGAGGAATACCCCGATTATCTGGGCCAGTGTGCAAGCCTTGACGAAAACCTGGGCCGCCTGATTGACAAGCTCAAGGAAAAGGGACTTTACGACAATACCGTCATCGTCTTTGCCTCCGACCATGGATCCCACTTCAAAACCCGCAACACCGACGAGCACCTGAATGGTTACGACGATTACAAGCGTTCCTGCCACGATGGCTGCCTGAAGGTACCTCTGGTTATCGCCGGCGGTCCCTTCAAGGGCGGCAAGGTGATAAACGAAATCGTCAGCACCGCAAGCCTGCCCAAAACCTTCCTGGCCATTGCCGGGGTGGACGTGGGGGATGCCATGATCGGTGAAAATCTAATCGACGTTGCCGAAGGCCGACTGGAAAACCACGTGGAGCGTGCTTTTGCACAGATTTCCGAAAGCCGGGTGGGACGTGTGCTCCGTACCCCCGACTACACCTATGCGGTCTACGCCCCGGGTGTTTTCGGGGGAGATGCGGGAAGTGCCGACCGGTACGCCGACGACTTCCTTTACGACCTGAAGGCCGACCCCTATCAGCTCAAAAACCTCATTTACGACCCGGCCTATGACGAAATCCGCCTCAAGCTCCGGGCTGAGCTTCTGGAAGAAATCGAAAAGGCGGAAGGGGTCCGTCCCGAAATCACCGATAAATGAAGCATCTGACCTTTTTGGTGAAGCCCGCCTCCGACCTGTGCGATCTGCGGTGTAAATATTGCTTTTACGCCGACGTAGCCGCCGCCCGGGAGGTGAAAAGCCGGGGCATAATGTTGCACGAAACGGCCGAAATCCTGCTCCGAAGGGCTTTTTCGGCGGTGGAAGAAGGGGGAAGCGTGACCTTTATGTTCCAGGGGGGCGAGCCCACCCTGGCGGGACTCGGTTTCTTCCGGCATTTTGTGGCGATGGAAGTCCAGCTTTGTCCCCCGGGGGTCACCATCCACCACGCCATCCAGACCAACGGCATGACCCTTGATCCGGATTGGGCGGAATTCCTTCGGGAAAACCGCTTTTTGGTGGGGCTGTCGCTGGACGGCTGTGCCGATCTCCATGACCGGAACCGGGTGGATGCCACAGGCTGCGGCAGCTATCAGCGGGCGCTGGAGGCGTTTGCGCTTTTGAAAAAAGCCGGGGTGGAAACCAATCTGCTCTGCGTCCTCACTGCCCAGGTGGCAAAAAAGCCCAAGCGGGTGTACGAATCCCTCAAGAGCCTTGGGGTGCCCATTCAGTTTATCCCCTGTTTGGATCCTCTGGAAGCCCGCCGGGGAAGTATGCCCTGGTCCCTGACCCCCGACTATTACGGGGGGTTCCTGTGTACCCTTTTCGATCTGTGGTATGCCGATCTGGAGCGGGGCAATTACGTGAGTATCCGCTTTTTCGACGATCTGCTTCGCCGCCTTTTGGGGCTTCCGCCCTCCTCCTGCGCCATGGCGGGCTCCTGCGGCCACTATTTGGTGGTGGAGGGGGATGGGACGCTCTACCCCTGCGATTTCTACGTGCTGGACGAGTGGTATTTGGGCAACATTCGGGACGTGCCGGTGGAGGATGCCATGACCTCCGAAGCGGCCGGGCGTTTTTTGAAGGAAGGAACCAAACGCCCCCCGGAATGTGCCTCCTGCCGCCATTTCGCCCTCTGCCGGGGTGGCTGTAAGCGGGATTTCACCCGGGATGGCAGCAACTACTATTGCAAAGCCCTGCGCCGCTTCTTTGACCATGCCACCCCCCGCCTGCGGGAGGCAGCAAGGAGACTGGGCGGAAGATAAGAAAGGTATAGAGGCCCTCTCAGTCTGGCCTTTGGCCAGCCAGCTCTCCCAGAGGGAGAGCCAAAGGCGGCAAATGGTGGCTTCGCCGCAGGCGAAGACGGAGAGGGTTTGCAAAACAAAAACGAGCCGATGAACATCGTTAAGGATGAACATCGGCTCGTTTGCTATGTAAAATCAGCCCAAATCGGGGGTGTCGGTGAAGGTGATGGTGGTGCGGTCGGCAGAATCGGTTTCGAAGACGATGATCTCGTTGTCCCCCTCCCGGAGCATGGGGGCGGGGCAGTAGAGGGTCTTCTGGGGACCGGCGTCGTTGTAATAGCGGCCCAGGTTGAAGCCGTTGACCATGACGAAACCGTGATGGAAGCCGTCCAGCCGGATAAAGGTGTCACAGGGGGTACCTTCTACGCGGAGGTTGCCCCGCAGGAAGGTGGGTTCGGTGACGTGGCCGTCGGATTCGCCGTAGGCTACCCCCGAAAAGTCGGTCATTTCCAGGGGATACATATCCCAGGAGTAGTGGTTGCGCTGGCCAAGGCGGATGCCGGTGATGCCCTTCCGGTCTCCCATTTCGGGGCCATAGTTGACCCGGCCCATGTTTTCCACCAGAATGTCCAGTTTCACCGATTTTCCGGCGGGAATATTGAATTTGATCTCGTCTGCCCGGTGGGAGCGCTCGATGAGGCCCTTGACCTCACCATCCAGGTAGACGGTGGCCCGGTCGTGGACCCAGTCGTAGGCCAGGGAAACGCCGCTGACGGGGCCGTGGATGGTGGTGGAATACATGGTAAAGCCATAGCTTTGTCCGATGGCCTCCATGGATTTGGGGGCAGCGGTATGCATCGGGGAGGAAATGCTGTCCAGGGTGGCCAGCAGGGGAGCCTTTTCGGTGAGGAAAACTTCGCCGTAGGCCTTTTTTACCGAATTTTTGGAGGTGATGGGAGGAAGCTCGCCGTAAAATTCCTCAATCACCTTCCGCACGGCGAAGTAGGCGGGGGTCATATCCCCGGCTTCGCTCAGGAGGGCGTTGTAGTCGTAGCTGGTGATGGTGGGCTCGTATTTGCCCCCGTGGTTGGCGCCGTTCATGAAGCCGAAGTTGGTGCCCCCGTGGAACATATAGAAATTCAGGGAAGCCCCGGCTTCCAGCATATCCCGGAAGAGGCCCGCAAGCTCATCGGCTTCCCGGACGTGGTGCTCCTCGTACCAATGGTCAAACCAGCCGCACCAGTATTCGCCGCACATCAGGGGCTGACCGTCCCGGAACTTTTTCAGGTCGGCGAAGTTTTCCGCCGGGTGGGAGCCGAAGTTTGCCACGCAGAGATATTCCGGCAGGGTACCCCCCGAAAGCATCCAGTCGTTGGTGCCGTCGGAGGTGAACAGGGTGCAATCCACCCCGCACTCCTTGTAAATATCTACCACGGCGTTGAGATACTCCTTGTCGTCGCCGTAGGAACCGTACTCGTTTTCGATCTGTACCATGATGATGTTGCCCCCGTGGGTGGCGAGACGGGCGGGGGTCAGGTGGCTAAACAGGGCGTGGTAGTAGCGGCGCACCTTGGAAAGGTAGGTTTCGTCAAAGCAGCGGATGGGCATTCCCTCGTAGGAAAGGAGCCAGGCGGGAAGTCCGCCGAATTCCCACTCACTGCAAATGTAGGGGCCGGGCCGCAGAATCACGTTCAGCCCCAGCTTTGCCGCTTCATCCACGTAGGCTGCCAGATCCAGCATGCCGGAAAAGTCGAATTCTCCCTCCCGGGGTTCGTGCAGATTCCAGCAGGTGTAGGTTTCCACCGTGTTGAAGCCGCATTCCTTCAGCTTGGTGAGCCGGTCCACCCAGTATTCCCGGGGGATTCGGAAGTAGTGCATGGCACCCGACAAAATGGTGTAGGGCTTGCCGTCCATCAAAAAGCTCTTGTCGTTATAGGTCAGAATTCCCATGGTTGTTCTTCCTTTGTTTTTTGTTATGGTGAGTCCAGTTTACCACAGACCGGCAGGCAAAACAAGAGGGAAATCGACCGAATCAGTCGATTTCCCCGATGTCAAAATGAAATTGGGCAAGATAACAGCCTCCATCCGGCGCGGAAAAGGTGGCAAGCAGGGTGTAACGACCATAGGCGGCTGGAATGGAGGAGGTTTCGGTAGATAGGGTCTGGGTGGTGATGATTCCGGTGTCCCAATCCTCCCGAATCAGGGTGAGTGGCGACAAGGGCTGTTCGGTGAAATCCAGGGATATGCCGGTGGGGGCGTAACCAAATATGCCGTGCTGTTCCCCCTCCAGCAGGGGGTTTTCGTAAATGGGATCGTATTCCCGGTTGTTACCCGACCATAGTGCGGTGAGCCGGGCGGTGACGTGTCGGGGACTTTGCGGATCGGTAAGCTCCACCCGCAAAGCCGGGAAAACGGTTACAAATTCCATAAGGCCAGCTCCCTCCGGCAAATGATAGGTGGTGCTTTCGGGGGAATCCTCCCACAGGCGGGTCAGCTTGAGGGAATGGTGGGTGAAGGTCAGGCCCATGACGCCCTTGGGGGTTTTCATCAGCATGGTGATTGGTTGGTCATCACTCCAGGAATAGTTTCCCGTGGTTTCCTCCAGGGGAAGGGAGGAAAGGTGGGTCAGAAAAGCATCCTGGTTGGGAATATGGTACACCCGGTGATAAGAATCGTCCAACACGTCCAGATGGGCAATTTGGCAGGAAGCGGGATCGAATCCCTCCTTGGCAAAAATAACCTCACCACCGGTGGTCTGATGATAAGCCAAGGTTACGTAGCCGGAGGTGATGCAGAGAAGGAAAAATACCAATCCGGCAATGAGAGCCCCCGAACGCCGGGTGGTGGGGGTCATAATGGAACGTAAACGGTATCGCAGGCTGTTGGCCGAGGCCGAAAGACAGGTGGTGAAGCCCCGCCCGTCCCCGGCGGTGCGAAGAATCAGATGGGCATAGCGTTTGCGGGTTTCAATGTCGGTGGAAAGCAGAACGGTTTCGTCACAGCTTCGCTCCAAATCCTGGGCGCTCTTTTTCATGGCGATCCACATCAGGGGATTGAACCAGCACATGGCGGTACAGAATATCAGGAAGAATTTGGCAAGGCTGTCCTCCCGGACCAGGTGAATCAGCTCATGCCGCAGGATCAGTTCCAGCTCTTCCTGGGTGTAGGCTTTCGGGGGCAGGACCACCCGCATACTGCGCCGGAAAAGGCCGATGGTCAGGGGGGTGGCTGTCATGGGGGAGGTGACAAGCCGGAATTTGGCTTTGGATAGGTCCAGCTCGTCCCGCAGACGATTCCAAACCGCCAGGATGTGGGGGTCGGTGACGGGCTGGCTGGGATGCAGGATCCTCCGTCGGAAAATCAGATGGCTTGCCGTATGCCAAAAGAGGACCGCGAAAATGCCCAGAAGCCATACGCCGGCTGTGATCTCAAGCCAGGGAGAAGGGATACGCAGAATCAGAAGGGGTTTGGAGACCTCCATGAAATCATAAAAGGTGAAGATCAATGCATTGGGCAGGAGCCACAGAAGGGCACAGGTCCGGGCGCTGATATGGCGGCGCAACAGGGGCATCAGGGGCAGGAGAAGGGCGTAATAGAGGCCAATGTGCAAAAATAAACCAAAGCAGAGGCCCAGGGTGAGGAAGGTGGCATCCCGGAATCCGTAATCCAAAATGGCAAGTAGCTCCAAAACCAGGATCATCACCGGCATGTATCCCCCGGGAATAAAGGGGAGAAAACGGGGCCGTTCATTCCGGCCGGATTCGCTGCCAACCTCCTCATCGTAACGGGAAAATACGTGCCACACGATGGCCAGACTAAGAATGGCACAAAAGAAACCCCGGATCAAAAGGTCGGTAGTCATAGGGCGTCCCGGTCCAAAAGGTCCCGCAGGGTGGCAAGCTCTTCCTTGGAAAGGCCGCTATCGCACAGGGCGCTGGCAAAGGTGGAAAGGTTGCCGCCGCAAAGGGTCCGGAAAAATCGCCGTCCCTGCTCCGCCAGATACTCCTCCCGACTCACCAGGGGGATATAGAGGGCAGCGCGGCCGGTTTTTTCGATCTTTACAAAGCCTTTTTCTGCAAGACGGGTCAAAAGGGTCAGGAGCGTGGTGGCGGCCATGGGGTGGGTGTCCTGCAACCGGGTTTCCAAGACGGCCCGGGCAACGGGAATCTCCCCATCCCACAGGGCCTGCATTACCGCAAGTTCCGCATCGGGTAGACGTTTCATGGGAATCCTCCTTCTACAATAGTAGTAGATAGCTATATTCTACAACTGTAGAATGGTTTTGTCAAGAGGAATTTTTGCGGAGGTAAATGTTTGAAAGTCGTTTGAAATGCGCATAATGTGTTGACAATAAACGAATCATACGATCAATTCAAGAGGGACTTGCTTCGGGAAACAACAAACTGCCTGTGCGTTTTCGCACAGGCAGTTTTCTTGCTTCAATATGGCAGGTCGTGCTTCAAAACATTCTCCAGGAGCCAGTCGTAAACGGCTGGGTTGCCGCAAAGCAGGGAGGCGGAGGAGAAGAGGGGAAGGGGAGCCCCCTTCATGTCGCTGATCTTGCCGCCGGCTTCGGTGAGGATGAGCTTGCCCGCACCAAAGTCCCAGGGGGCCAGACTGGGCTCAAAGAAGCCGTCTGCCCGGCCGGATGCCACCGAAATCAGGTCGATGGCGGCACTGCCGGTGCGGCGCAGGTCGGCCACGGTGGCAAACAGGTCCTGGAGCAATCCGAAGGTGTGAGGAGCGTGCTCCCGATGGTAGGGAGCGGTGCCGAAATGAACCAGGGCTTCCTCCACCGGACGGTTGGAAACCCGGATGGGATCTCCGTTACAGGTGGCACCCCGACCAAACTCGGCGTAATAAAGCTCCCGGAGATAGGGCTGCAGGACTAGTCCCGCCTGGGTTTCGCCACCTTCGCACAGGGCAATGGAGATGGCGCTGGACTTCATGCCGTGAAGGAAGTTTGTGGTGCCGTCAATGGGATCCACGATCCAGCAGAGCCTGCCGGGGGTGTGGGTTTCGGTGTCCTCCTCCCCAATGAAGGTGGCTTCGGGAAGCAGGGCGGACAGCCGCTCTTCCAGAAAGCGCTGGACCCGAAGGTCGTATTCGGTGACGAAATTGGCGTTGCCCGGTTTGGTGATCAAAACCTCCGGACGATCGGCGGAAAGCAGGATTTCCCCTGCTTCCCAGGCGATCTTCGTCAGGGATTCTTGCATATTCATAGGATGGCTTACAGGCCTTCCACCAGGGCCAGCATCTTTTTGCAGACGATGGGGGTCTCTTCGGTGTGACCGCACTCGAATACCACGTAACCCTCGTAGCCTGCCTTGGCAATGGCCTCGAATACCTTGCGGTAGTTGATTTCGCCGGTGCCGGGTTCGTTGCGGCCGGGGTTGTCCCCCACGTGGATGTGGCCGATCAGGTCGATGTGGTTCACGATGTTGCGGATGACGTTGCCTTCGCTGATCTGCTGATGATATACGTCGAAGAGGATCTTTACTTCGGGACGGTCCACTTCCCGGATAATTTCGGCGGTTTCGGCGGTGGTGACCAGGAAATAGCCTGCGTGGTTTACAAGAATATTCAGGGGTTCCAGGACGATATCCACGCCGCTTCCCTTCACCACATCGGCGCCAAGCTTCAGGGCTTTGACTACCATGTCGTGCTGGTAGCCCCGGGAAACGTCACTTCTTTCGTTGCCGGTGGTGACCACGATCTTGGTTACGTTCAGGGCCTTGGCGGCTTCCAGGGTTTCACCCAGGGCATCCACGAAGGCCTGATGGGCGTCAGCCCAGACGATGCCGTGGGTGTTGGCAATCAGGGCCTGCTTTTCAGCGTCCTTCGACTGGATCAGGATAGCCGAAATGGTGGTACCGGTTTCCTTCAGGGCGGCGGCAGTGGCAGCCAGGTCCATATCCTTCCAGGAAAGGATCTCCAGGGCGTCGAAGCCGTTGGCTTTTGCGGCACGGACTTTTTCGGGGGCGGCACCTTCGAACCAGCCGCCACAGGCAGAGAGGGTAAACATAGGCAAATTCCTTTCGTATCGTTATTTTGGGGCAGGGAAAGTTCCTGCTCTTCTCGGATGGGTTCATTATACAATACTTTTTCCCCGATTACAAGAGCGAAATCACGGTATGCAATTACAGACTGTATAATCATTACCCTCCGGCGAAATGGGAAAAAATGGCAAAAAACAGAGTGAAAAAAGGTACGCGGGAAATGAGAAAAGTGGGACAAAAAACAGAACAAACGTTTATGAAAAAGTGTGATATCTTGTGGGTATAAAAATTTTTTTCACAATATGTGGGTGAGGGGTTGACCGTACTTCATAACCATGGTATAATAGTAGAAAGGTGTTTCTGTCGGCTTTTGCGGCTGGGAAAACCTGCGGGAAAGGTCTGTTTCGGACCTGTTCCGGACACAAAATACAGAGTCGAACCGAATGATTACATTTCGTAATATCAAATTGGAGCGAAAAGGGGCAGAATGAGAGAATCCAACCACCAACCGCATAGATTGAGCCCGAAAACAAAAAAACTGATCTTTGGGCTGATCATCATTTTGCTGCTTACCGTCTTTGGCGGATACGAGCTGGTGCTGGTGCCCATGGATGAGACCGCTCCCAACCAAGAAGGTTCCCTTCGGGTGGTTTTCCTGGACGTGGGACAGGGGGACTCTACCTTGCTTTGTATGCCAAACGGGGACTTTGCCCTGGTGGATGCGGGGGAAAATGACTACGGCGAGGCGGTGACCCAAAAGCTCCGGAGCTACGGTGTGAATCGCCTGTCTTTTGCGGTGGGTACCCACCCCCATTCCGACCACATTGGCGGGCTGGATGTGGTGCTTTCCGAGATTGATACCGATGTGATCTATATGCCCGACTTTGGGGCAAATACCAAAAGCTACGACGATCTCCTGGATGTGATTGAGGCTGGGAATATCTCCGCCGAAATTCCCGAAATCGGGGACGTGATCTATAACGAGGACGGCGTCAGGGTGAAGGTCCTTTACAACGGGGACGGTGCGGAGGATGCTAACAATGCCTCCATCGTTCTGCGGGTGACCTACGGCGAGGATGCCCTGTTGCTTACCGGAGATGCAGAAACTCCGGTGGAAAATCAGCTGCTTCAGGCGGGGGAAGACCTCACCGCCAATCTCTATAAGTTCGGCCACCACGGTTCCTCCACCTCCAATTCGGAGGCGTTTCTGGAAGCGGTGGCACCCGAATTCGGCGTAGTCTCCTGCGGCAAGGACAACGACTATGGACACCCCCACCGGGAAATCCGGCAACGGGTGAAAAAATACGGTATCGCCCTCTACCGCACCGATGAAATGGGGGACATCCTCTTTGCAAGCGAGGGGACAGGATGGGAAACCAGATAAATTACGCCGTGGTCGACCGGGTGGTGGGGAGCATTGCGGTGCTCATCTTCGACAATGGACTGCGGTTAACAACGCCGGCCTCCGGCTTATCGGAGGGGGACGTGGTCGTCTGGGAAGAAGGAACCTGCCGGGTGGACCGGGAGGAGACCCTTCGTCGCCGGCAAAGAATGGACGACCGAAGAAGACGAATTTTCAAACGAAGAAAGCTTGACTAACCTCAAGGGAGGCTTTGAAATATATGGCGGAGCTCTTAATCCCCGTTTCGACGGTGAAAGAGATCAAAGCTGCCGTGATGGCAGGGGCGGATGCGCTGGTGTTTGAAGGCACCACCATGTTCGGCCAGAACCTGGACAACTTAAAAAGCGCAATCCTCTACTGCCGAAAAAATGAGGTGCGGTGTTATTTTGAACTGAAACACCCGCAGCATGACCGGGAGGTCGCCGATTTTGTCAAGTCGGTTGCAACGCTGGCCTCGGCAGGAGCCGATGCCTTGATCCTTTCCTCCCTGGGCAGCGCTGTGATTGCCCGTCAGGTATGTCCCGAAATCCCCCTGTTTGCCGGGGATGCCCTGTCGGTGACCAGCCTGGATGGCATGGAAGAACTGCGTAAGCTGGGCTTCCGTCGGGCCACCGCAGCAAAGGAACTGAACAAGTACCAGATCGAGCATCTGAAAAAATACGGAAGCCTGGCCCTGATGGTCTACGTGCAACGGGAAATGTGCATGGGTTACGATGGCATGTGCTACGCCGCCATGAAAAACGGCGGCAAGTGTGAAGGCTTCTGCCGGGAGGTTTACAGCTTCTCGGGCACCGGCCGCCGCCGCAGTGAATTCCCCCTGAGCCTGAAGGATATGTGCCTGGCGGCTTTTGTGCGGGAACTGCTCCTGGAGGGTGTGGATGCCCTGGCAGTGGGCCGCTCGGTGTTCAAGGGCGAAAAGGACGTGGCCAACATTACCGCCGCCTATGCCCGTATGATTGCCGAAGAACGCTTCCCCTCCTCGGGTGAGCTCCGGGTTCTGACCCGCAGTATGGCCCACGGAGGTTATTCCGATGGTTTCTACCAGGGCCGCATCGGTCCCGATATGCAGGGCCGTCCCGAATCCAAGGAATTGGCCCGTCTGCCCATTTACGACTCGGTGGCCGCCATGGAAGACCTGCCCACCCGGTTCAACCGCCGTCGGAACGTGACCTTCTACTTCATGGCCCAAAGCAATCAGAAGATTATGCTGGCCGCCGTGGACTCCCTTGGTAACAAGACGCTTGCCACCGGCAGTATGTCCATGGGGGGCTATCTGGGCCCCAGACTTTCCGACTCGGTCAAGGTGACCCTTTCCAACGCCGGGGACGACCGTTACCGGGTGGATGGCGCCAAGGTGCACATTGCCCAGGGGGTTGGGTTTGACCCCAATGAAGTAGAAATTCTGAAACAGCAATGCATTCGCAATCTCCGGGGTATGCAAAAATCCCCCTCGGAATATACCATCGGCCGTTATACCGCTCCGGTACACATGGATGGATACGACCGTAAACCCCAACTGGTCCTCTCCTATCGTCGCCTGGAGCAGATCGGGGAGGAAGCCCTTCGGGCGGCACCTAAGTTTATCTACCTGCCGGTGGATGAAATGGTGGACGGCCTGGAATTGGCTGAATCGCTCTTGGGTTGCGGTATCCGCCTGGCTTGTGTCCTGCCGGCGGTGATTACCGATAACGAAGTGGAAGATCTGACGGAAAAGCTCAACCGTCTCCGTGCCATTGGTGTGGAGGACGCAGTGGTGGGCAATCTGGCAGGATTGGAACTGGCCCGCTCGGCTGGCTTTGCCATTCGGGGCGACCTCTTCCTGAACGTGCGTACCACAAGCGACCTGGAAGCTCTGAAGGACCTGGGTCTGGAAAGCGCTTCTGCGATGTTTGATATGAATCTCAAGGATATTGGTGCCATGTCCAAGCTGATGGACCTGGAGGTCCTGGCTTATGGACGGGTACCCCTGATGGTGACCGAAAACTGCATTTCCAAAAACCACTACGGTTTGTGCGACAAGTGCGAAAGCCCCCGCAGCATCGTGGGCCGGGATGGGGAAATCTACCCCATCGTGGGAGAAGCGGGATGCCGGAACGTGCTGTTGGATTCCCAAAAGCTCTACCTGGCCGATCGCATGAGCGACCTGGCAAGCCTGGGCGTCCGCTACCTGCGGCTGAGCTTCACCACCGAAAACCGCATGGAATGCGCCGAAATCTTGAAGCAATATACCAATACACAGAAAAAGGCTCCGGTCCAGAAGCCCTGGCGCGGTGCCTACTACGGTGGATAAAGAATGAAACTGCAGATCAAGAAAATGCGGGAGGATGCCATTCTTCCCCGCTACGCCACCGAGGGAGCGGCAGGTATGGACCTGTGCGCCGCGGTGGAGGTGGACCTGCCTCCCATGGGGCATGCCTTGGTGCCCACAGGAATTGCCCTGGCAGTGCCGATGGGATACGGTGCTTTCCTTTTTGCCAGAAGCGGCCTTGCCATCAAGCATGGCGTCAACCTGCGTAATGGCGTGGGTGTGGTGGATTCCGACTACCGGGGTGAGGTTATGGTGGGTTTGATGAATCTTTCCGATAAGCCCTACCACGTCACCAAGGGAGAACGGATCTGCCAGCTGGTGCTGATTGCCACCCCCCAGGCAGAGATTGAAGTGGTGGAAGCGCTTTCCGAAACCCTTCGGGGCGAAGGCGGCTTCGGAAGCACCGGAAAATAAGATGAAAAATGAAAAACGGAAGTGTTCTTGCTATCAGAGAGGCTTCCGTTTTTGCGTTCAATTGGGAAATCTTCGCAATATCCGACTGAAAAGATCAATATACAAAGGAGAAGAGAGAATGGCAAAGGAATACACCTTTCCCCGCTTCATGTCTTCCGACAAGGAGCTGGATCTGACCTATCAATACCGATGTGAGCTCTATATACGTCACATCCGGGAAACCCCGGCGGGCCACGTGATCACCGAATTTTTGCCCGACGTACCCTGGGCAGGAATCTACAATACCATCAACTGTGCATCCCACCACCATTTTCGGGACGGACGCTGGCTGACCGATTCGGCAGTACTTCGGGAATACGCCGACTTTTGGTGCAGTGTGGGCAATCCCCGACTCTACAGCTTCCCCATCACCGACAGCATCCTGGCCTGGGAAAAGGTGACCGGGGATGAAAGTGCGTCAAGGGCTCTCTACCCCAAGCTTGCGGAAATTTGCCGGGCTTGGGATGACCACAAAACCGAAAACGGAATGTACCGCCAACTCTGTGATCGGGACGGCATGGAATACGCCATTTCGGGTGACGGGTTGCGTGCCACCATCAATTCCTACATGGTGGCTGACCTGAAGGGGCTTGCCATTCTTGCGGAGCGTGCCGGGGAAGCGGACGCAACCAGGTCCTACCGGGAAGCGGCAGAAAAGCTTTCTGGACAGATCAATGCGCTTTTGTGGAACGATACCATTGGCATG
>SVKS01000173.1 GCA_015068345.1 Oscillospiraceae bacterium | reverse complement strand
GTCAGCATATCAAGGATTGCGGCTTTGATATGCTGACCCTTGCCAACAATCATTGTATGGATCGGGGCGAAGAAGGCCTTTTCAACACGATTCAGACTTGCAAGGAAAAAGGGTTTGACGTGATTGGCGCTTACGAGAGTGCGGAGGAACGGCAAAAGATTTTTATCAAGGAAATAGACGGAATCAAAATAGCATTCTTAAACTACACCTATGGTACAAATGCTTTCGCACACGGAACTTTCCTCGAAAACAGCTACATGGTAAACCTAATACAACCCGAAGAAACCAAAAAGGGTTCAATACATCTGCTTAATGAATATGCACAGATACGGGAAGACGTTGAGCGGATATATTCGGGTGAAAACGATGAGTATTTAGCGGTGAAGCCTTATCTTGAACAGTTGGAGAGGAATATCATGCTTGCCAGGGAACAATCCGACTTTGTGATTATGCTTTTGCATTGTGGAGGTCAGTATATTCAGGAAGTAGACCCGTATAGTATATTTATAACCGAAAAAATCAGACAATTTGGAGCAGATATGGTGATTGGAAACCACCAGCACATAATCCAAAGCTGCGATTTGACCGATGGCTATTTGAAGGTGTTCTGTCTTGGAAATTTCATGTACGATCACCGGGTGGTGTGTGACGGCTATTATTTCGATTCACCGTCTTACAACGCGGTGCTTCATTTGGACCTTACCAAAGACGAAACCGGAAAGGTCGAAGCGGAGAAAAGTTTTAGCATATACACCACCGCATTTGGCGATAACGGGTTGCCGATGGCGATGGATAGCGCAGACGTGTTTCGTATCAAAAACGAAACCTATATCAAAAATCAGATTCTTAGTAGTGCAAATCTGTTTGCCGGTAAGCAATGCTATAAAGAAGTTGAGGAAAGGTACAAGCTGTAGTACCTTATCCTGACGGTGAGCCCTTACAAAAATGATTGATTGGGACTGTAATTGCTATCCGCATAGCGATGTTGTAGAATGGAACACACAATTAGACTTGGATTTTGAGAGGATGTGGTTTCCTTGAAGTTAGAAAATGCGGAATTAAGGCACATTGGAAAAATCGTAGCCATATCAAAGGCAGCTTTTGATAGTGACGTTACCATTGGCGTCTCCGAAACAGGTGGGCCTCCAGAATATGATTCTGTGACATGGCACGAGGAAATGTTGAATAAGGGACATTTGTTTCAAGCGATTGAAGCCGGAGAAATCGTTGGCGGAGCGATTCTGTTTTGGAAAATAATGGAGAATTTCTATTTGTGGGAAGAATTTTTGTAGACCCAATTTATCACAGAAAGGGATACGGGATTGCTTTGATGACCCTAATAGAAAAACACTATCCAAACGTTAAGCAAATTATGCTTGATACACCTCTTTGGAATGTCAGAACAAATGCGTTTTACAAGAAATTGGGCTATTGCGAAGTGAAACGTGATGAGGAGTTTGCGTACTATCAAAAGGTCTTAATAAAGTGAATACCAAATCTCTTGAACCGATATTATGATGCACTTCTCGCTCAGCTGGCTTGGCTTACAGCATTTGTCCCCTTCGGGGACGGCCCCGACATTGCTACGCAATGCCATCCCTGACAGGGGGAGACTTGGGGTAACCACATTGGGGCATCATACAAAAACCGACCTATGATCGTAACCATAGGTCAGTTTAGTCGTTTTATGAAGTCCGGTGCAAATACCGGGAGGGGTTGTTATTCCTCCGGGAACATCATATATTCGATATAAAGGTCCTGCCAGACGGGGCTGGTGGAAAGGTCCAGGTATTCAAATTTCTTGTGGATGGCCTGAGCTTCCTCCTCTGCATGGCTACTTCTGGCAGCCATGGAGGCACCTTCACCGGCGCCGTTTCCCATGAAGATACACTTGCCAAACAGTTCTTTGGGAATCATGCCGATACGCACGGCGGAGGAAAGGCGGATGTGACTGCCAAAGCCTCCGGCAATGTAAAGCTTGTCCAGATCATCCGCGGAAAGCTCCGCATCATCCAACAGGGTTTCAAGTCCGGCCCGAATGGCGGCGGAAGCGAGCTGGAGTTTGCGAATATCCCCGGCGGTGATGACAACGTCGGAGGGATAGAAGTGGAATGCGACTCCATCATCCTCTTCGGTGATATAGGGTTCGGCTTCCTCCTCGCATTCGTCGGGAGGGAGCAATCGTCCGGTTTCATCCACAGCACCAATTTCAAGAAGTACTGCCAGAGCATCAATTAAGCCAGAACCGCAAATGCCTTTGGCAGGGGCATTGCCAATGGTGGTAAAGTGAAGTTTTCCGTCAAAGGTTACCGTATCTATGGCACCGGCAAGGGAAGACATGCCGCAGGAAATATCGGCTCCTTCGAAGGCGGGGCCAGCTGCGGCAGCGGCACATGTCAGGCGATTGTGGTTGCCAAGGGCCATTTCCCCATTTGTACCGATATCAAGGAGAAGGCTGGGGGAGTCCTTACGGAAGAATCCGGCAGCCAATACGGCTGATGTGATGTCACCACCTACAAAACTTTCAGCGCAGGGGAACAGGAAAACCCGTTCCGGGGAAAGAGCGCGGAAGGGGGAAGGAATGTCGTAGCCGAAAAGGGTAGGGCTGGTGAAGGGAAGCTCCGCCAGGGGGGCAGGGGAGATGCCGGCGAACAAAAGCTCCATGGTGGTGTTGCCGGCAATGGTAACCAGACGGCAATCGGCGGGGGAAAGGAGGTGTTTTTGCAGAAGAGCAAGGGACATCTCCTCAATTTCCTCCACAATGGCGCGATGCTGGGCTTTGAGAAACTCCTCCTTCAGAGAAGCAGAGATTCGGGAAATCACGTCAGCGCCGTATGGGCGCTGGCGGTTGATCTCGCCGATGGAATCCAGCCGCATCCCGTCCGAAAGTCGTTCCAGGTGACAAACGACTGTGGTGGTGCCGATATCACAGGCGATGGCGTAGCCTTCACCCCGGTCAGGAGTCATGCTTTGACTAAGACCTCCGGTTTCAATTTCGGCGGCGAGCTCGTCCGAAAGGGTCAGGGTCACATCCCCCTCGATACGGGCGATACAGGCAAGGCGCATGCCGGAAGGAAGATCGCTTTCGACTTCGGTCAACGGAGAAAGCGAACCGGTGGCAACAACCGCACACTTTTTGCATTTTCCCATGCCGCCACAGGGAGCGTCGTGATAAATATTGAGAAGAGAAAGCGCTTCCAAAATTGTGATTCCGGTGGAAACCTCATAATGGTTTTGGTCAATGGTTAATATGGGCATAGAAAATACCTACCCTTCAAATGAATTGTTGACAATGGAATGGAAAAAATGCTACAATAAGCGCATAGAATAGATATTGGAGAATGCGTTATGGCAAAACTAAACTGTCCGGTCCGTATGGATTATATTGGGGAAAAGGAATGTCGGGAATACCAACGGGATTACTTAGGGGGAACTTGTCTGGATTGTCCCCATTGCTATAAGAATAAAGCTACCTATATTCTTTACCAGCGACTGCGAGATACGGAAGGACTATTGGGAAGAATTGAATTCGTGGAGGATGGGGATTATATTCGCTGGACTTTCCACGACAACCTGACCTTGTCGGCCGTTAGCGCATCCAATGGGCTTGGGTATATAGAAATCAACGACGGTAAGCTTTCTATAAACCCTTATACGGAAGAAATCTACGAGAATCTGGTGGAAATTGGTAAGGGCGACGTGATATTTGTCACCAAAATCGGTTTGGCGGGACGTTACATTTCCGGTATGTTCACCCGAAAGGTGTACGAAGAAAAAAGGGAGAGAATCACCTTCGGCATTAAGCCTAAGGCATATTCCGCAAAGGGTGCCGAACCATTGTAAATAAAAATACTATAAAGTGCTCTGATACGGTAGATGTATCAGAGCACTTTTTGGCTTAGTCGTTGAAAAGGTCGTAAAGAATCCGAATGGTTTTTTCGTAATGATTTGCTTCCACGCCAACGATGATGTTCAGCTCGTTGGAAGGCTGGGCAAGAAGAAGAATATTGATACCGGCTTTGCCAAGCTGCGTCAAAATGGAACCGGCAGTACCTGAACGGTTTGCCATGTTACGGCCCACAACGGCTACCAGGGCAACATTTTCGCTGTAGCTGATATAGTCTACCTGCAAATCCCGGTTGATGGAGGCGATGATGGAACCGATGGCTTCGGGGGTAGCTGTGGCG
>SVKS01000023.1 GCA_015068345.1 Oscillospiraceae bacterium | reverse complement strand
ACCCTTGGAAACAAAGGGATTTCGGGCATTTATGCAATTTAGAAAAACGCCGCTGCAACACTTTTGCAACAGGCAATATAAATGGTGTGATACCTATAGCAATAGCTTGTATTTCTATAACAAGTATATTAAGCCTTATTTAGGTAAGTGGAAGTAATAATAATTGTTTTGTTCGTCTTACTGAGAAAGAAGTTGCTTATTTGCGGAAAGAGCTAGATAACCTATTGTGCAAGTATTATATTTTCTTGAAATACTATTGTTCCCTTGCAAGGAAAGCGGGAATAAGAGCAAAGGAGTAACACATGAACAGTTTCATTTCATTTGCAAAGCAGAACCAAGTTCCCTATCACAATGATGGATGGGATACCTATTTTCTTGGCAATGGAATCATCGGTGCGTCTGCAACACCGGTGGGAGAATGGAATTTTTTAATCGGACCGGATTACACCTGTCCAAACTATCTCGGCAGCGAAAAGCTTTATCTGATCGTGGATGAAGAAGCGATCCCACTCGAATTTTCCATGCACCGCATTAGAAAAAGCGGTGTTTTCTTCGGTCACACTGTTGTAAACGATATTAACGTCTATGTCTGGGATTTTGCGCCATGGGATTTGACTTTAGCGGTGCGTTACCTATGCACCGACGCTGAAAAGAATGTGAAGATCGGCGCAAAGATCACATCGTTCGAGAGTGCGGACACTGTAACGGAGCAGAGCGTATACATAAAAAAGGATACTACCCGCTACTGTTTTGGCAACCGCGAGACGATGAACTGGGCAGATCGGTATTGCAGTATTTATTTTAATTCTGAAAGCAGTTGTGTTCAAAAGGAGGGTGCGTATTGGCTCACAACCACCTTTGAACATGGTGAGGCCACACTCCTGCACAGTCTCTCATATGACGCCCCGATGCAAGTGCATGTAGATGCCCCGCAGCTCCTTACCGAGACCTTTACTTACTGGGAAAAATGGCTCGACAAAGGCTTTACACCGAAAATCCAGTCGCAACGTGATGCGGATGCGATAGAAGATCTGCTACTGTCTGTCAAAATGCAGCAAAACCGCGACGGAGGACTGATTGCGGGTATCCGGAAATATGCCAATTCCTATATCCGTGACTCCCACGGTGCTGCCCGTATGCTGCTCGCAGCCCATCACTACGAAGAGGTAGCAAAGATCCTTTGGAACATCCATACATGTCACGAAAAAGCAGGATTTATTCCCAACTGGTGGTCTATGGGTTCCGATACATTTATCGGTCATTCTTTCCACAATGATGCCTCCGAGATAACCGCGTATTATATGTTTATGGCCCGTGATTATCTCAACTGCACAAAAAACACAGAGCTGATAACCAAAATCATGCCCTCACTTAAGTGGGCAGCTGAGGCACAGCTTGACTGGCTCAGAAATCACGATTTCACATTCGATTTTAACGGTGATGAGACCGAACAGTATTGCTGTAACAACGACGGTGAGGAGTATGGTGGTTTCATACATCCCGATTACAAATGGGAACACAGCGCACTGTCTTTCCCATCCATGGCAGCGGCACTTTGTTCGTTGGAGTGGTATTCAGAATTGACATCCGTCGATTTAAGCAAGGATACTGCACTCCTGCGTAAGAAGATCGATGAGGTATTTCTGAAGGAAAACGGTATTCATGCATGGAGTGCTAAAATCACCCCGAATGGTATTCACCATCATAACGGTACCCTTACAAACTATCTACTGCTCCCCCTGTGGGTTGGAGCCAATCTGCATTCTGACCGTCAAATAGACGACGCCGCAGCCACCAAGCACTTTGTGGCAGAGAATGGTTATCTGCCCAACTGCGTTGAAATTATGCCCGGTTTCTGCGGTCACACAATGGGATTATATCTGTACTGTATGCTAATGATGGGCGACAAGGATGAAGCCAAGCGAGCAGCAAGGCAGATACTGGATTCCAACTTGTTGTCAATGTATGGCACCGTATCGGAATTCTACGGTCCGTCGGGGGTTCCTAACGGGCATATGTGCCGTCCTTTTGAGGGTGGCATATTGGGAGAAGCTTTGATAAAGTATTTTGCGATGATCAGTGAATAAGTCGGTTGGAAGCAAAGAGATTTGGAAATTTGTAGATGAATTGAAAGCGTTCTTGCGGACATAGAGTGCTAACGATATTGCAGATCAGCTATTACATGTTTGTATTATCCCGAATAATATGTTATAATAAATAGGCTCATCAAGGAGCACGACCTTTACATCCAGCCTTGTAGCCAAACATCAAAGCCAGTTGAACTGTATGACAGAGCCAAGTATCAATTACTCAAAAAGAATAACGGATTTTTTCTCCACCGTTTTTTCAGAAAATTGATACCAAACTTTGATACCAAAACAGTACCAAACGGGCTGAGAATACAGAGAATACAGAGAAAAACGAAGCAAAACGAGTGAAAACTCACGGAAATTCGCCTAAAATAAGACGAAAAGTACCTGTGGGAAAGAACTCGTAAGCGAGTGGGAATAAAGAATAATTGTAACTGGTTTGTGGCAAACACCGCCTGTGGGAGAAATCCTGCGGGCGGTGTTTGAAATTTTGTAAACCCTATTGACAAACTCGATATTCGAGAATATAATATAAACAAGATGCTCGATATTCGAGAATGGGGGCGAATCATGTGGCACGAGCAAAATTTCAAACCTTGACAGAGCAGATGTTTTATGCCTTGCTCTGTCTGAAGGATGAATGCTATGGTATGGATATTCTGGATCGTGTTCCTGCTATGACCAATCAGAGAGTCAGCATTGGCTCCGGGACGCTTTATACTCTTCTGGAACAGTTTTTGGATGCGGAAATGATACGGGAAACCAAAGTTGAAGGCAGACGCCGCAGTTATATCCTCACGGATAAAGGCAGAGAGATGTTGGAAAAAGAATGCAGCCGTTTAACAGCGCAGTTGGCTGATTATCATATGATTTTTGGGAAGGAGGAAATACAATGAAAAATACAAAGAAGCGTTTTGTTTTCTTCTCATTTTATGATCGTACCGGTATAGAAGCATATTTAGAAAAGCAGGCGGAAAGAGGTTGGATGTTGGATAAGACATCTGCTTTCGGTTGGAGCTTTCATCGCATTGAGCCGAAGAAAATCCATTTTTCGGTTGTGTATTTCGCAAAGGCATCTGCGTTTGACCCTGAGCCGTCCGAAGCACAGTTGAGCTTTCGGGATTTTTGCGAACATACCGGTTGGAAGTTGGTTGCTTCCAATGCACAGATGCAGATATTCTGCAATGAAGAAACCGACCCAACGCCCATTGAAACCGATGCTGCTCTGGAGGTCGCCGCAATCCATGCGTCTGCTAAGAAAAGTCATTTGAGTAGCTATTATCTTTTGGCTGGCGTAGGGGTAATGCAAGCAGCACTCTTTTTCTGGCGATTCTTTTCTGATCCGATTGGGGTTTTGGCAAGCAATGCAAATCTGTTTTCCGGTATGTGTTGGATATTGATGTTAGCTCTCTCCGTGGTAGAGATCGTCGGGTACCATATTTGGTACAACCGGGCAAAATCGGCCGCAGAACTGGACGGCGGCTTTGTGGAAACCAGAGGACATCGAAATTTCCAGATCGTGATCCTGTGCATGATGCTGTTGGCATTTGCTTTCCTCCTTATTTCTTATGGCGGAAGCAAAATGACATTGATTGCGTTTGCTTCTATTGCAGTGATTCTTGGGGTTACGGCAATCATTGTAGGCACATCTGAACTGATGAAGAAAATGAAGTTATCAGCTAAAATCAATCGAAACACTACAATTGTTCTAACGCTTGTTATCTCCTTTGGTCTTACAGGCATTTTGTTAATAAGTGTTATTAGTAGAATCTCTTCTTTCCTGCCAGAGAAAGTTCCCGTGGACACCTATGAATACAATGGATGGACTTTTGAGGTTTATCATGACGAGCTTCCGCTGACCATTGAGGATTTGAAAGAAACAGATTATGATGGCTATTCTTATGAAATCCGCGCTCTTGACAAATCTGTTTTCATAGAGCAAAAGGAAGCCGCTCAGCGCCCTCGTAAAGATGCACTTGTTTATCCGGAACTTGATTATTCCATCACTACGGTCAAGATGCCGTTCATGTACGAATTGTGCAAAAAGGCATTGCTTGATGACTTTGCACACAACTATGGCCGTCCCGAACCGGAGGATGATATGTGGGAAGAACATATCCAAGTAGAGGCAACGCCGTGGGGAGCAAATGAAGCATATCAGCTAAAGCTTGGTGGCGAAATGCAACAGCGTTTTCTGCTCTGTTACGATAATTGCATCGTTGAAATTGACTTCGATTGGGATTGGCAATTGACATCGGAGCAGATGAAAATTGTTGCAGAAAAATTAGGAAGATAGCAATCTGCGATTGAAAACTACCCCAAATGTCGAGAATGGTATGGGCTCCGGATGATGCAATATACGAAGTGAAACGAGAAATAGAGGGGCAAGGGGAATCGACCTTGCCCTTTTATCATAGCTTAACGCTTTTGTAAGATTTTCTCATCTTTGGCGTCTTATAGGTGAAGGGAGGTGATAGCGTAATGGAGTTCGAGGGGATCTATCGTACCTATTTCAAGGCGGTTTATCTATATGTGTTGCGGCTTTCGGGGGATGAACATATTGCAGAGGAAATCACCAGTGAAGCCTTTTTCAAAGCAATCCGCTCGGTGGACGGTTTCCGTGGTGAGTGCGAGATTCGGGTCTGGCTTTGCCAAATCGCAAAAAACACCTATTACTCCTACCTGAAAAAACACAAAAGGGTACAGAGTATCGAGGAAGCGGAGCTGCAGGAAATGGCCGATCCATACAGAGCGGTTTTTCGGTGGCGGGTATTGGCAGCGCTGTCGTTTAAAGAAATCGGCGGGCTTTATCACAAGACCGACAACTGGGCTTGCGTTACCTATCACCGGTCCGAAAAAACACGAAAGCCTTCTGGTTGGAGCACTTGCTCCAACCAGAAGGCTTTTACAAAGTATAGAGAAAAAGGTTTCGTTTCTACAAGATAAGATCAGACGGTTTTATCCTCATCGATCACGAAGCGGTTGAGACCGGCTGTCAGGGGAGTACCCCGGAAGGTAGCCCGGATTTCCTGGGGTATTTTGACCTGATAGAGGAATTGACCGGCCTGGTAACTCCATTCAACCTCGATTCGTCCTCGGACGGTATCCATATGACCCTTGACAAAACCAAGCTCCCGAATAAAGGCGGGGTTCAACTCGATTTCGGTAAAGGCGGGGTTCCCTTCTCTGGGACAAACGCCCAACAAGGATTTGAAGAACCAACCCAACACGTTGGAAAACATGTGATGATTATGCGACCCCTTGTTTTGACCGTCCCAACACTCCCAAAGGGTGGTGGCACCCGCCGTGTACCATGTTTTGTAGCCCGGTTCGCTTTCGGTGATGATCTTGTATGCGTATTCAGGATGGCCGCAGGTAGTCAGGGCATCGTAGAGATATTGAATACCCACCATGCCGCTGGTTAGCTTGAAGTCGTCACGAATGACCGCATTTGCCAGCTGGTCTGCAATGATCTGCCGGTTGCGGTAAAGACCGCTTTCCAACATCATGGCAAGGGCGCTTTGGGAGGTAACAACCGATGCGTCATTTTCATCCAAATAACGGCTCAAGAACTCGCTTGTTACCGACTCCAACCTGGTCTCCATCACAGAGGAACGGCTCCCTGCCAATTCATGAGCCAGGAGCGTTACCCGCAGGAAACGGATCAGATAAAAATCGCGAACGAATTCCTTGGGAGTCAACGGGCTGCTACCATAACCCAGCCAGTCCCCCAGAATGAATTCGTGATTCTCCTGCTTTTTTTGCCATAGGAAATCAACATAACGTTCGAAGTGCGAAATGGCACCCGTAAGCATGGAGGAATCCCCCGTATAGAGATAGGTGCGGTATGGGAGTTCAAACAGAAGATTATCACACACCGGTCCCCAATCGTTGCCCCAACCATTGGAGGGGATGATGCCGGGAAGCTCGCCATTATCCCGCATATCGAGCTTCAAATCCTCAAACCATTTGGTAAACAGTGGCTTGATGTCAAAGTTGATGAGAATCTGCTCTGCGGTGGCAGAGGCATCGTTGGTCCACCCCAGTTTTTCCCGGGTGGGACAGTCGGTAAGACTCCAAAAGAGGTTGGAATAGGTGGAACGGATGCCTGCCTGGTAAATGTAGTTCAAAATGGGACTTCCCGATTGAAAATCTGCCTTACGTGCCACGTCCTGGTGGGTGAAATAAGCGCAAATCAAGGCGGGGTCCGGGGCTTTGGTAAGACCCTCGATCAATACATACCGAAAACCGTGGTAGCAGAATTTAGGTTTGAATCTGTCCGCCTTGCCGGAAGCAATCAGCTTGTTTAGATGGAAGGGGGATTCGGGATAGTAATGTGGTCCGTCCATGCCATTGTATTTCGGCTGCAGATCTTCATCCAGGTCTTCGGTGTAACG
Source organism: Oscillospiraceae bacterium (assembly GCA_015068345.1). GTDB lineage: Bacteria > Bacillota > Clostridia > Oscillospirales > QAMX01 > RUG11797. The sequence continues at coordinate 18,789 of SVKS01000023.1, read as the reverse complement.
GAAAAGGATCTCCTGACCGCGGGGCTCCTGCAAGGTGATCTCCATATACCCGGATATGGTCACACCGAAATCCACCAAATAGCCCTTTGGCGTCGGTTGAATCGAAATCGGGCGAATGGTCTCTACCTCGCGTACGGGCTGGCATTCGATGGGGCGCAGGATGGCTTCCTTGGGAATCGGACGGCAAAATACCTGGTCCCAATCGGTATCGTCATAGCCTTCATATAGCCAGGTGTCATCTGTCTTTCGGGCATCGTAATATTCGCCGCTTCGCAGATGGCTGTAAATAATGGGAGATCGCTCTCGGCTTGCTTTCCAACCGGAGCCGCTTTCCGCTACGATTTGGCCGTTTACCTTCAGACACAGCAGAAATTGAGGAGCATCCCGCCAGAGGGAGTTTTGGTACTGCCAGGCGGTATTGAAGGATTCGTTCAGAAAACCATTGCTCGCCATGACACCGATGGCATTCCGCCCTTTGCAGAGTAAGGCGGTTACGTCATAGGTGTTGTACCAAAGGAGCTTATTGTAGTTGCTTAGTGGAGAGATGAAAATATCTTCGGTAATAGGTTGCCCATTGATATAGTAGCAGGCAAATCCCGGACTTTGTACGGTGATTTCCGCAGATATGATATCCTGGGAGATCTCGAATTCTTTACGGAACAATGGGATCGGATCATATAAAGAAAAATCTGACGGCTTTTCCTGTGCCTTGATATACATGGCATTTCCGAAAGCTTTTGCGTAGTGGTCGGACATATACGGCTGCTCCTTCCAATAGGTTATCTCTATTAGCATAAAGCAAACAGCGGGATTAGAAAATGGTTGAAAATGGCAATAGGATGTCCAAATGTGATAAATTTTGAAATAATTTCTTGACAGCCGACAGAGGAGCGATTAGAATAGAACCATTATGATGATTCAAAATTTATTGCTTGCATCCGAGTCCTACACACATGATGATTGGGTATATCGGGATGTCTGTGTTGGTTTTTCGCGCCTGTATTATGTCATTGACGGTGAGGCCTATTACGAGGAGGAAGGCAAAGCCGTTCGATTCAAGAAGAACCACCTCTATCTCACACCCGTGCGCAGGAATTTTACGCTTTACGAGAATGCCGAAGACAAACTTCTGCACACCTATGCCCACATCACCACCGTTCCCGCAATCGATCGGTTTATCGAGATTGAGGTGGTCGAGGGAACTCCCTTGGCCGATGCGGTTTCCTTGTGGCGCAAATATATTCATAGCAACGATACCGCACTCCTGTCGAATATCCTTGCCTTCGTGCTCTCCTGTGTGGATTGCAGTTGGGAGGAGGAAGATTCTGTGGCCCGGAAAGCCAAGCGGTATATCGATAATCTGGAGGAGTTCTCTCTGGATATGGCACACCTGAGCCATGCGGTGGGCTACAGCCGGGAGCACATTACGCGAAGCTTCCTTTCGGCCTATCACATAACTCCCAAGAAATACTTCAACTGCCGCAGAATGGATGCGGCGTTGGAAAAACTCCGTGGGGGGATGCTGGTCAAGACGGTGGCGGATGATCTGGGTTATGCGTCTGCCTATTCCTTTAGTAAAGCCTTTAAGAAGCATTTTGGACAGTCTCCCGAACAATATATGCTCACAGCAAGGGAAGCGGTCAACAGAACTTCATAAAAGAACGTAACAGAACGCAAAGTGTTGCAATGATAAGGAGATGAAGCATGAATCGGATTCTTTGTTCCACCGGGGCCCTCATTGGCCGGCCCAATGGGAGGGATTTTACGTTGCTTGGTAAGTGTGTCAATGCGCTCGCTTGCGATGGCTATGAGTTTATGATGTACGACACGTGGCACGAGAGAGTGGACGAGTTGAAATCGTTTGTTTCAAAACTTTCCGTTCCGATTCCGGTATTTCACGTGGAGAAGGACGTCGGAAATCTGATCAGCCGGAATCGGGAGGGGGATACCGAAGAGGCGGTAAGACGATTTGAAATCAACTGCAGGCTGGCAAGTGAATTCGGAGCCAATAAGTTGGTTTTGCATCTTTGGGGCAGCACCGATTCGGATAAAAATATTGCGCACAATATGGAATGCTATCGATATTTGCGGGAAATTTCTGATGCAAGCGGCCTTTCTCTGATGGTGGAAAACGTGGTCTGTAACCAGAAGGATCCCATGACTCACTTGATATCCCTGGCAAAGTTGTATCCGGATATTCAGTTCACCTTCGATACCAAGATGGCCGAATTTCATCGCCAGATGGATCAGCTTTACCGGGAAGAAAACCGATGGCTTTTCCCACACGTCAAACACATACACCTGAATGATTATGGCGGAGGGTATATGGATTGGGGAAATCTGCGCACCCTGCACATTGGAGAGGGGCACGTGGATTTCAAAGCTTTTTTCGCCTTTGCCAGCACACAAAACTATCAGGGTGATTTTACGGTGGAGGCTACCTCTTTTGACCAAACCGGTGCGATCGACCTTGCGTCGCTGAATAGGAGCTTTGATAGAATCAGGCACTATTTGAATGACGATGGGAGGAAATGAAACGGCGACCCGGTAGCCGCTGGAAGTTTGAGATTGTAAATCTTTTTGATTCTCAAACCCGGACATTGTGTTATCACAGAAAAAAGGATAAAGAATATGAGCAATATAAAAGAGAACCCGTTAAAAGTAACCATCGTAGTACCCAATCAATATTCTGCCTGGCCACTGATTGGATCGATCAGAGGAATACCGGTATGCATATATACTGTGGCCGACCAGCATGTGGCAACCGAAACGTCTCTCTACATGAAAACGTCGGCCACAAACGGTCTTACCTGGGGTGAACCAAAAGAAATATTCACCGAGAAAACAGGAATTAAAGGAATCACCGGTCTGGGGTACAACAAGGACGGCGATATGCTGTTGTGGTATCGCAACGGTTTGTGGGGCCCCGGTGATGGAGGGAGTTCGGTTACCCACCAGCTGTATAAGACGGATGGAGAAAGCGTAACGTTGGTATCCAGCCCGGACTTTCCCCTTCGTGGAGGGCATATTGGAAATATGTTTCGAATCCCCAATAAGGGGTTGTTTGCCTTTTACAACACCTATGGCGAACTTCGTTCATGGGGTGTGTTGAGAAGTACCGATGAAGGGCTGACTTGGGAGCAGATTCCCATTGAAGAAAATATTCCAATGGGCGATTGTCCGGTGGAGATGGAATGTGCCTATATAGAAAATAACAAGATACTTGCCCTTGGCCGTAAAGACAAGGAAGAGGGGACGATGGCAATGTTCCAGATTCAGTCTTCCGACTGGGGTGAAACCTGGACGAAGGAATACACGAATATAGAGGATTCGTACGGCAATTCCCCCAGTGTCATTTATGATAACAAGACGGGCAGGATCCATCTGTATTATTTTGTTCGCTTTGAGGGGGAATTGAGGCGCCGGATGGTATCCTTTCAAGATGTCTGGGATTCACCGCAAAACTGGAGCGATTCGGAAGTTCTGGTTACAGAACCGTACAGGGGTTGGGATACCGGCAATGTGAAGACGGTGGCGGTGAAGGATAAACATATTTGCACCTATTATGCAGGAACCGGAACGACAACCGGGGTAATGGGCGTAATCGTAAACGACGGATGAAGAACAGATGGGAAGATCCACGAAAGCCTTTTGCGTTTCGCAAAAGGCTTTTTTTCTGGGTGGATTTTATTGCAGGAAACGGATGGCTTTTTCATTGCCGGTTGAAATTCAGAGTATGATTTAGTATTAATATAATAAAGCAATAAGCTGCAACGAAGGAGGAAGCGGGAAACCAACAGCCGGGAGGCGGCGGCCGCCATGTTGACCGAAGTGGAGTCGGTCCGGGCCAAAGCCAAACAGGCGGAGGATCTTTTTGACAGCCGCAATCGGACAATCCAAAGGAAGGCCCCCTTATGGAGAATGACAACGGCAACAGGGGGCGGTACAGTGAAAAAAGAAAATGAAAGAAGATTCGGAAGAACTGCGCTCCGATTTTGGTTAACCTTCACGCTGTGTTTAAAAAATAACACCTGTACATTTTTTGAAAAGGTAGTATAATAGAGTGCGAGTTCAAATATAAAGAGGTTATTCCTATGAAAATTCGCAATGCCATCAAAGAGACTGCTATCATTACGGTAGGTACAGCCATTGTCGCAGCGGCTGTGTTCTTTTTCATGCTGCCGAGCCATGTTTCTGTAGGCAGTGGTGCCGCCCTTGCCATGGTGCTGAGCAACTTTATTCCACTCTCTGTGTCCGCGATCACATTGATTATGAATGTGGGTTTGTTGATTATCGGCTTTGTTCTGATCGGACCGGAATTTGGGGCCAAAACCATTTACTGCTCTATCTTGATGCCACTTATCATGGGTATCTTTGAGTGGATTTTCCCCAACTTTCAATCTATCACCCAGGATCCATTGCTGGATGTAATCTGCTATATCCTGGTGGTTGGTGTAGGTCTGTCCATTCTCTTCTCCAGAAATGCATCTTCTGGCGGATTGGACATCGTAGCTAAGATTATGAACAAATACCTGCGAATCGATTTGGGGAAGGCTATGACCTATTCTGGTGTTGCTGTCGCACTATCCTCTGTATTGTGCTATGATAGCAAGACTGTGGTGCTCAGCTTGCTGGGTACCTATTTTGGCGGAATGATTGTAGATAATTTCATCTTCGGTATCAATATCAAGCGCCGAGTCTGCGTAATCTCCAAAGAACTGGATGATATTGTGGATTTTGTGTTGCACACCCTTCATAGTGGCGCTACACTGAATGAAATCATCGGAGCCTATGACAAAAGCCCCAAAATGGAAATGGTCACTATCGTAGACAAACATGAGTATAAGCAACTGATGGATTACATCCGCAAAGTGGATCCTAAGGCCTTCGTAACGGTCTACTCCGTCAGCGATATGCGTTATCAACCGAAAACAAAATGACCCAAAGCGCACCGGTTATATAAGTTGAAAAAACGCCAGGCAGATAATTCTGCCCGGCGTTTTTGTCTTTGGATAGGGGGATATCGTCAGCGAACCGGCTTGATGTTCAAATTGACCCCCAGGTCATCCTCGGAGTCTACGATGGTCCAGCTGCTTCCGGGGTAAATGCCCAGGGTGCGGTGCACGTCGTAACCGGCCTTTTCCATGTCGGCAATAACGGCATCCCGGCGGTCTCCTACTTCAAAACCGATGTGGTGCACGCCGTTGCCATGCTTGTCCAGAAATTCCTGGAAGGAGCTGGGGCCGCCCATGGGCTGATGCAGTTCCAAAACGAAGCCGGGCATTTCAATGTTCGCGCAAAGCAGGTCGCAGGTGATGGGTTCGCCCCGGTAGTTGTAGTTTTCACCACCCTCCAGGTGATTGACGAAGATGACCGGCTTTTCGATTCCCAGGAGCTCGGCCCACTTTTCGGCGGCCTTTTCTATGTCGGCCACCACGATATTGATCTGGATGAATCCGTTTTTGTTGATGGTATGTTCCATGATTGCGTCTCCTTTGAATTATTCGGCAAAACCGGGAATGCGGTAGCGGACGAAGGCAAATTTCTTGCTGTCAGGGGACCAGGAGTTCACGTTGATGGTGCCCTGCCCGCCAAAGAAGCTGGCGATGGTATGAAGATCACTGCCGTCAGCGTTCATCAGGCGAAGCTCAATGTATTTATGGGGGACGTGTTCACCGGGCTGTACGTCGCCCTTTTTGTAGGCAAGCATACATACCTTGGTGCGGTCGGGGGATATATGAGGGAACCAGGTGTTCCATTCCGGGTCAAAGGTCATCTGGGTCTGTTCGGAGCCGTCAGCCTTCATGCGCCAGGCCTGCATCAACCCCGAACGCACCGAGTTGAACCAAATGTATTCGCCGATGCTGTCGTATTCGGGCCCATCGTTCAAGCCAGGAGCATCGGTCAGGCGGGTTTCCACCCCACCCTCCACAGGAATGGTGTAAACGTCAAATTCACCGTTACGCTCGGCGCAGTAGGCAAGGGTTTTGCCATCCGGGGACCAGCCGTGCAGATAGCTGGGGGCCATGGGGGTGATCAGCCGGGGAACACCACCGATGAGGGGGACGGTGTAAATGCGGGATTTCTTGTCTTCCTTTGTGCCGTGACTGACCGCAATGCTCTTGCCGTCGGGGGAGAGCACATGGTCGTTGTTGCAATCATCCACGAAATCGGTTTCGATTTCGCTGGATTCCTTGGTTTCCAGATCCAGCTTGAATACCCGACCGTTGCTGTTATACACCAAAAACTTGCCGTCGGAGGACCAGTTGGGGGCTTCGATTAGATAATCGAACTCTTTCACAATGGTGCGTGTGCCGGTTTCTACGTCGTAGATTTCCAGGATGGACTGGTCGTCGTCCCGGTACCAGAGGTTTTCGTACTTTTTCAAATCGATCATAATCCGTATTACCTTTCTGATTTTTTCTTTGATATAATCATACTACAAGGAGAACGGGATGGCAAGGGTTATTTTGGGAATATCAGTGTTCGGTTCGCTTGATGATATTGGCTTGCAGTGGTTCCGGAAGCTTGACGAAATACTCGCTGAAACCGCCCACCCGGACGATTAGGTTTTTGTGTTTTTCAGGGTTGATCTGGGCATCCAGCAGATCCTCCGGGGACAGCACGTTAATCTGCAACGTCTGCCCGCCCTGGGAAAAGTAGGTTTTGGCAAGGGCGGTGAAGGCAGCGCGACCCTCCGGTTTGCAGAATTGGGATTTCAAAAACTTCATTTGCAGAACGTTGCCGCTGGTGGCCAGGTACTGGTTGCCCTGCATGACCGAAAGGAGCAGGGAGGTGGGGCCGTTGACGTCATTGCCGGGGGTGGCACCGATGGAGTCGGCCAAAAGCTTTTCACCCCGCTTTTTTCCATTGGGCAGGGCGCCGCAATGGAATCCGTAATTGGGAGCCCGATGATAGGTGCTGCAGCCAACACCGTAAAATCCGCCCCGGAAGGTCTTTTTGGTGCGGAAATAACGGTACACGTGATCGGTGATATGGGCATAGATGTGATCGACCTCTTGGATGTTGTTGCCAAATTTGTGATAACCCGAAAAATCGCGCCACAGGGCTTCGTACCCTTCAAAATTCTTTTGCAGGGCATCGATCAGTTGACCCATGGTATACTTCCCGGTATCGTACACAAAGTGCTTAATGGCGGCAAGGCTGTCTGCCGTGTCGGGAAGACCTTCGGTCAAAACCTGGCCGTGACCGTATATGGGGCCGCGGTTTTTGTAATCCAAGCCCTTTTCAATGCAACCCTGGACCATGAAGGATTTCCATGGATTGGGTGCGTGGATGGCAAAAAGCTCCTGGGCCTTGTTGGAGGTTTCGGTGATGTAGTCGGCCATAAATTCCACTTGCTTTTCATAAGCCGCCAGAAATTGGTCGAAGGAGGTAAATGTGGTGGGGTCACCGGTATCGGGAGCCAGGGGTTCCATGGAAAACTGGCACACTCCACGGAACAGCGCAAATTCCAGGGCTTTGATGATGCTGATCTCGCCGTCCTCCAAACCCATGTGGGACTTGCCGAAAATATCGATCTGGTTACAGCCATTCATGCAGTAAAGATGGGCGTCGGAAGGCGGAACTCCCAGGGACTCCAGCGCGGTGCAGACCGAAAGATCGTTGTAAATGGCCGGCATACCGATGCCGGTGGAAAGGGTGTCAATGGCGGCTTCCCACAGGGCGGGCGGCGTGTTTTCATGAACCCGCAGGGTGATATTGGGGGTGTTATATCGCTTTTCCCGGGCAATGCGCAAAACAGCATAAGTAGAGCATTGGTGTAATCGTTACCAAACTCATCGCTTCGCCCAACGCAAAGGTTCCAGGTTCTGGTTTTGCGGAAAAGCTCCCACAGCATTTCCAGACATTGATAATCTTCTGCCGTATCCCCATAATAGGCACCCATGGCGTAATCAAAAAGCCCGGGGGAGTCGATGTCGAAAAGGGAGAAGGCCAACCAGAAGAACTGGCAGGCTTCAAAAAAGTTCCGGGGTTTGCGGTGGGGAATGTTGGAAAAAGCCTCCGCAAGGCGAAGAAGCAGCTCCCGATTATCCGGGCAGGGGGTGGCAAGCAGTTCGATGGCCTTTTGTCGGTATTTTTCGGCAACAATCTCCAAACATTCCACTGCAAGAATCAGGGAATCGTAAAAATCGTTCTGATCGGTGTGAACCTTGCGGAACCGGGATATTTTATGGCGTATACCATCGGTCCCCAAACGCAGGAGCATTTCGTAGTCGGGATTGGAGTGACCTCCACCGGCGGCCCAGCAGCATTTGTTGATCTCCAGTTTTTCCTGCAGGGGAGTCCGAACCTTGCTGATGATACGCTCGGTATCGTAGGGCTTGAAGTAGTCGAAATAGAAATTCAGCTCTTCCTCTTCGGAAAGGGAGACGCATTTCTCTGCGTTCTGTTCCCGAATCTCCTCCCGCAGGGTAATGCCGGCGGCCCGGGCGTAGTGGACGGCCTGTTTGGAAAAGGCTCCAAGAGGAGACTGGAACCAAAAGGAGGGGTCGATGGTGACCTCCAGGGTTTCGGCAAAGTTTTTCATTCCGGACGCGATTCGATATCCCACGTGGGCTCTGTTGGCATGAATGTATCCCCATGCAAAGGGCTCGGTATATTTCATGTTCATGGAAAGACAGGTTCCTTTCTGTCAAAATGCTGCTTGCCTTGATTATACCACAAAAAGAAAGAAAAACAAGGCTATTACACCGAAGTGTAACAGCCTTGCCGTAATTTTGGAGCGTAATTAGGCCTTTTCCAGAGCCAGGGTTCTGGTGGTCAGATCGCATACTTCGGTGGGCCCGAAGTACTGGATGGCACCGGGGTAAACGTAGCAGGTTTCTACGGCCCATTCGGCGCGGTGTTCGGCAAAGAACTGGAAGGGCTTGCCGTCCAGTTCCACAAGAGCCTTGCGGATAACCGGCTTGTCCTTGCCGTTTCTTCTTTCGATGTTCATCATCTTGGTCATGGGCATACCGCCGGCAACCCATTCTTCAGCGGGCTTGGACAGGTTGGAAACCTTGGACAGGTAACCGGTGTAGCCGTACTGGATGAGCATGAAGGCGTTATAACCCAGAGAGTAGCAGTAGTCGGCGTCGAAGTTGGAGGGGAAAGCGCAGCGGCCTTCGTAGCCCAGGAAGTGGTGCAGGGCGGAGAACTTGCCCTTGTAGGTACCGGCAGCCTTGCGGGCAGCCAGGTTGTCCTTGACCAGAGCGGAGAAGAGCTTTTCGGATTCGATCAGCGAAACCTGAACGTTGCCGTGGGGGTCACGTTCCAGGAAGAGCTGCTGCTGAATGCTTTCGGGCAGGATGGCGAAAACAGCCATGGATTCCTTGGTCAGGCCGGCTTCGATGAAGGCGTACTTTTCGGCCCAGGTGGGCAGAGCGTTGAACTCGGCGGTCTTTTCGCCGGCCAGCAGTTCGTTGATTTCAGCGATCAGGACGGAGAATTCGGGGACGAATTCCACGATGCCTTCGGGGATGATAGCAACACCGAAGTTCCAGCCCTTGGCGGCGCGGTTGGCTACCGAGTCGGCAATGTAGTCGGCGATCTGGGCTAGGGACATCTTCTTGGCGGCAACTTCTTCGCCGATCAGGCAGATGTTGGGCTGGGTTTCCAGGGCGCATTCCAGGGCAACGTGGGAAGCGGAGCGGCCCATAACCTTCACGAAGTGCCAGTACTTCTTGGCGGAGTTGGCGTCACGTTCGATGTTGCCGATGATTTCGCTGTAGGTCTTGGTGGCGGTGTCGAAGCCGAAGGAGCATTCGATGTCTTCGTTCTTCAGGTCGCCGTCGATGGTCTTGGGGCAGCCGATAACCTGGATGCCGGCGTTCTGGGCGGCAAAGTATTCGGCCAGCACAGCGGCGTTGGTGTTGGAGTCGTCGCCGCCGATGATGACGATGGCGGTGATGCCGTGCTTTTTGCAAACTTCGGCAACGATGGCGAACTGTTCTTCGGTTTCCAGCTTGGTTCTGCCGGAGCCGATGATGTCAAAACCGCCGGTGTTGCGGAAAGCATTGATGTATTCGTCGTCAAAGATGATGTAATCGTCTTCCAGGAGACCGCTGGGGCCGCCCTTGAAGCCGTAGAGAACGTTGTCCTTATCGGTGGCCTTCAGTGCATCGTACAGGCCGCAGATGACGTTGTGTCCGCCGGGAGCCTGGCCGCCGGAGAGGATAACACCAACAACCTGCTTCTTGGCTTCGGAGGTATTCTGACCCTTCTGGAAGGTGATTTCGTTCTTGCCGTAGGTGTTGGGGAAGAGGGCCTGAATCTTTTCCTGATCGGCTACGCTTTCGGTGGCGCCGCCGTTTTTGACACAGATCTCAGAAATGCCGTTTCTGAGCATGCCGGGGAGCTTGGGGCTGTACTGGTATCTTGCCATCTGGAGAGGTGACAGTTTCATTGGTAAATTACACTCCTTACAGTTGATTTGGGTAAATGCCTAGATACTAACATTATACTCCATTTTGGACTAAAGGTAAATAGTCAATTTCTACTATTTTTTGATTTATGGATCCGCCCGGTACTTGCCGATTGCCCTCAGGAGTGCTATAATGAAGAAAAAAGCAAAAGGAGAGATCGTATGCATATTCCCAGAACCCGACCAGAACCCGAACTACGGGGCATTAGCGTGGTGGCTTCCCATATTCTTTGCCTGGAGATCCAGGAGGGATGGATCGAAGGGGGTATTCAGATTCCCTATCAGCCCGAGGCGGGCGAAACCCTGGAGCCCGATAAGCGGGTGCCCTATCTCGTTTGGATTGTCAAGGATGGGGAACGTATCGGCGTCAAGGTTCCCGATCCCCGTTTCGGGGACAAGCGATTCCCTCTGGAAGAGGTGAAGGGGGATCCCCTGGATCTTACCAAGGCCGATGATGCCCAAAGCTACAAAATCAATGGAATAACCCCCAAGACTGTGTGGCGTAAAACCAAACCCAACGACTACGCTGACCGGCGGGATTCCCTGTTTGGTGACCCCCTGGTCCACCTGACCGACCCGGATGAATATGTGGACAACCATCGCCGGGAAACCTGTCTGCATATTCTTTACCTGGTGAACGAAACCGAATTTGTTCCGGGAGAAAGCTATACCCTGACCTTCCCGGAGGGGATGCTGGATAAAAACAACGTGGCATTCCGTTTTGACCCCAGAACCCAAATGTCCGAAGCGGTGCACGTGTCCCAGGTGGGCTTCCGACCCGACGACCCGGCAAAGCGCGCCTACCTGTCCCAGTGGATGGGCCTTGGGGGCGGTGTCAGCTACGACCTGACCAAATTTGAACTGATTGACGAAGGGGGAAATACCGTTTTCGCCGGCGATATTACCCTCCAGCACGACGACAAGCCCGGCATGATCGGCGGTGCCGCTATCGGTGGCAACAGCGCCGTTTACGAAATGGATTTTTCGGAATTCCAGACCCCCGGTACCTATCGGGTACTGGTTCCCGAACTGGGTTGCTCCTTCCCCTTTACCATTGGGGTGGAAGAAAGCTGGCTCCGGGGCTTTAAGGCCAGCATGCACGGCCTCTATTGCCAGCGCAGCGGCATCGAAACCGGAGCTCCCTATTCGAATTTCTCCCGTCCCCGCTGTTATCATCCGGAGGATGGGAAGAAGGTTTACCACAGCGAATCTACCATTTTCGAAAGCGGTAACGGCCTGAATGCCTACGGTACCGATAACGGCAACTTCGGCAACCTGGTACGCAAGGGTACCGATATTGTGGTGGAAAACGCCTGGGGCGGCTACTTCGATGCCTGCGACTGGGACCGGCGCATTCAGCACCTGCACGCCACCCTCATGGGGGAAGAGCTTTATCTCATGTTCCCCGCATATTTTGATGCCCTGAAGCTCAATATTCCCGAAAGCGGCAACGGCATCCCCGATATCATCAACGAAGGCCTTTATAACATCGACTTCTACCGCCGTCTCCAGACTCCCGAAGGAGGCATCCGCGGCGGGGCCGAGCAGGAAGAACACCCCATCCTGGGCCAATGCGGCTGGCAGGATAGCTGGAAAACCTATGCCTACAAGCCCGACTTCTGGTCGGCCTACTTCTACGCCTCCGCCGCCGGCCGGGCTGCCTATGCCCTGCGCCGCAGTGACGTGGCCCTTTCCAAGGTGTACGAGGATTCGGCGGTGAAGGCCTTTGATTGGGCAGAAAAGGACTATGCCGAAAAGTTGGCCGCCGAGGGTCACAAGTGGCACCGCATGGCCCACATGCGTGTCAAGTCCCAGCGGGAAATGGCCGCCGCCGATATCTTCCGCCTGACCGGACGGGAGGATTGCGACAAACTTTATCGGGAACTGCGCAGTCCCATGAATTACGAAGCCTCCTTTATCTATGCCACCCTGCCGGAGGGCATGGGGGATGAGGAAACCCGGGAAGCCTGCAGGAAGTCGATCATCGAAGCCGCCGACCGGGCGCTGAAAATCGGGGAAGAGACCCCCTTCCGCCTGACCACCAGCGATCCCCAGATGACCCGTACCGGCCCCTACGGCTCCTTCTACACCATTCCCAATAACGTACAGCTCATCCGGGCGCACTATCTGACCGGAGATGAACGCTATCTTGCCGCAGCCATTGATGCCGCCCAGTTTGCGGCGGGTGCCAACCCCTCGAACCTTTGCTACACCACCGGCATGGGTCCCCGTTGCCCGGAAAACGTGCTTCACCACGACAGCCGTATCACCGGTCAGCCCTGCCCCGATGGAGTCACCGTCTTTGGCCCCTGTGGATGGAACTGGCCCAATGGGGAAATGATCCGTATGCTCCGGGAAGACAACCTCTTCCCCGGTGCCTTTGTGTGGCCGGGTGCCGAAAGCTACCTGGACGTCTACCGTTATCCCTGCCAGACCGAGTATACCGTGCAGGAATCCATTGGACCCAATGCTTACCAGTGGGGCTACCTGGCGGCCCGGAGCTGAACGGGAGAAATACGCAATACCATCAGGAGGAAGGAAACTTCCTCCTTTTTTGTACGGTAAAAGGGGTAAAATCTCCTTTACAAGTTCTGCCGAAGGGGATATAATTAAGATAATCAAGATGAAAGGAGCGGGCAAATGCGGGACGGTCTGCGGTTTCAAAAGGGCGATATCCTGGCCATTGGGCTGGTTTTGGTGCTGGCGGTTTTTGCGTTCTGCCTGTTCCTGCCGGAGAATGAAAAAGGTACCCGGGTGGAAATCTACCGGGATGGCGTCCTGGTGGAAAGCCTGCCCCTTTGGGAAGAGCGGGAGATCACCCTGGAAGGGGACTACACCAGCGTGATTACCCTTCGGGATGGCCGGGTGGCCATCACCTCCTCCGATTGTCCTGGGGAGGATTGCGTGGCATCGGGATGGATTGACCGGGCCGGACGAAGCATCGTCTGCCTGCCAAACGGCGTGGAAGTCCGTGTGGTGGGAGATTCCGACGTGGATTTTGTGGTGGGGTGACGGGTATGAGTAAAGCAAAACAAATTGCCCTTTGTGCCGTCATGGTGGCCCTGGCCCTGGTGCTTTCCTACACCGAACGGTTCATTCCCCTGCAAATGCTTGTTCCCCTGCCGGGAGTCAAACTGGGACTTGCCAATATTGTCACCCTGGTGGCGCTTTATCTCCTTTCGCCAAAACATGCCTTTTTCATTCTGGTACCCCGGTGCATCCTGGGCGCCGCCTTTGGGGGAGGACTCACCGGTCTTCTCTTTTCGCTGGTGGGGGGCCTCCTGGCTCTGGGGGTTATGACCATTGCCAAAAGGATCAAAGCTTTTTCAGTGTATGGGGTTAGCATCCTGGGTGCGGCGGCCCATAATTTGGGACAGATCCTCACCTCCATGCTGATGATGCAATCGGTGTACATGGGGGCTTATCTGCCCTATCTCCTGGTGGTAGCCATCTTCACAGGCTTTGCCACCGGTGCCGCCTGCGGGGGAATCCTGCGGATACTTCGGGGGGTGAAGATATGAAGCGATATTTGGCACTATGCCTGTTTTTTCTCCTGATTTTTACCGGGTGTACGCCGGGAAGGGCGCAGGAAGGCCCCTATACCAAAACCTACATGGATCTTTTCGATACCTTCACCACCATCATTGGCCCCGGGGAAGGGGAGGATGACTTTCAAAAGACGGCCAAGGGAATCCACGATGAGCTTTTGACCTATCACAAGCTCTTTGATATTTACCACGACTATCCCGGTGTGAATAACCTGAAAACCGTCAATGACCGGGCGGGGAAGGCTCCGGTGGAGGTGGATCCCGTTATTCTGGAGCTTTTGACCGATTGCCGGGAATATTACACTCTGACGAGCGGCCGAATGAATGCAGCCATGGGAAGCGTGCTTTCCCTGTGGCATGATGCCCGGAGTGAGGGGCTGGAGGATCCCGAACATGCACGCCTGCCGGACGCAGATGCCCTGCGGGAGGCGGCGAAGCATGTGGATTGGACTACGGTGGAACTGGATGAAGCGGCCTCCACGGTGTATATCACCAATCCCGAAACCAGCCTGGATGTGGGAGCCATTGCCAAGGGCTGGGCGGTGGAAAAGGCCGCACAGAATGCCCCAGCGGGATTCCTGATCAGTGTGGGGGGCAACGTGCGGGTCACCGGCCCCAAAGGGGAGGATACTCCCTGGGTGATCGGCATCCAGGACCCGGACAAAGCCGGAGTCAACCGATATACCATTTCGGTGATGTCGGGTTCGGTGGTCACCAGCGGCGACTATCAGCGTACCTATTCTGTGGATGGGGTGGAGTATCACCACATCATCGACCCAGACACCTTGATGCCTGCCGCCCATTGGAGCTCGGTAACGGTGATTTGCGCCGATTCCGGGTTGGCGGATGCCCTGTCCACCGCACTTTTCCTCCTGCCCTTGGAGGAGGGGAAGACTCTGGCGGCGGAATGTGATGCCCAAGTCCTTTGGATAACCCCGGACGGGGAGGAGTACATGACCGATGGCTTCCGTGCTTTGATACGGGAGTAAATGATAAAAAAGAAAGGAAATACCCTATGAAACAGGAAAAACTGGCCATTCTTGGCGGCACTCCCGTGATCCCGGAGGGCAGAATTGACCCGGAAACCTACGACAAGCTGTTCCGTAAAATGGTGCTGACCAAGGAAGCCGAGGAAGCAGCTCTGGACGTGATTCGCAAGGGTTCCTTCTCCTTTACCGACGTGACCGAAAAATTTCAGGAGGAATTTGCCGCTTGGCAGGGCACCGAATACGCCATTGCCTACTGCAACGGTACCATGGCCTTGACCTCTGCCATGTACGCCATTGGTCTTGGAGAGGGGGACGAAATCATCTGTCCCACCAAGACCTACTGGGGCAGTGTGTC
This sequence comes from Oscillospiraceae bacterium, assembly GCA_015068345.1. Taxonomy (GTDB): domain Bacteria; phylum Bacillota; class Clostridia; order Oscillospirales; family QAMX01; genus RUG11797. The sequence continues at coordinate 3,468 of SVKS01000023.1, read as the reverse complement.
CCAGGCCATCAACTTTGGGGCATCGGCTATTTTCTGCAACATCAACGATAATCTCAGTCTGGATCCCACCGACCTGGAACGCTGCATCACCCCCCGCACCAAGGCTATCATGGTGGTGCACTACTATTCCTATCCCTGTGACATGGATCCCATCATGGCCATTGCCAAAAAATACAATCTGAAGGTGATCGAGGACGTGTCCCATGCCCAGGGCGGCCTTTACAAGGGGAAAAAGCTGGGCACCTTCGGGGATGTGGCGGCCATGTCGCTGATGAGCACCAAATCCCTGGCCTGCGGTGAACTGGGTGTGCTGGTCACCAGCGACCGGATCATTTACGAGCGGGCTATGGCGTTTGGACACTACGAACGCAACAATGAGAACTACATCAAAGAGTCGGAAAACCTGAAGGATTACTTCCACATCGCCCTGGGTGGGGTGAAGGGACGGGCCAATCAGGTCTGCACCGCCATTGCCCGGGATCAGCTGAAGCACTACGATGCCCGCAGTGCCGAGATCCGCAAGGCTATGACCTATTTCTGGGATCAGCTGGAAGGGCTTCCCGGTATCCGTGCCATCCGGGTGGACGAATCCACCGGTTCCAACATGGCGGGTTGGTATGAGCCCCATGGTGCCTATTATCCCGAAGAGCTTCATGGCCTTTCCGCCAAGCGTTTTGCGGAGGCGGTCCGGGCGGAAATAGGTGGCTTCTGCTACGAAGGGGGCAACTTCTGCCTGCACACCCATCCCTTCTTTAAAACCTTTGACATGACCAACCGGGGGACCCCATCCCGTATTGCCTACAACGATCGGGACGTTCGGGAAGAGGACCATTTGTGCGATCCTTCCCTGACCAAGTACTGTTTCTCCGCCCCCCGCTTCAATTACCTTGACAAGGAGATCATCGATCTTTACGTGGCGGGCTACCGCAAGGTTATTGAAAATCACATGGATCTTCTGGAAGGGGACGAAAACAAGGTGCAGGGCGGTCGCTGGTACGGCTCTGAAAACCAGAAATAAAGGGTACGTCGTATGAAGAAAGTGATCATTTGCACCGACCTGGAGGGTGTTAGCCTGGTGGACAGCGTGGATATGATGGAGGGGGAGGGCTATGCCTTCGCCTGCCGACGGTTGGAGGAGGACCTGAACGCCGCCATTGCCGGCTGCTTTGATGCCGGTGCGGAGGAGGTTTGGTATCTGGACGGCCACGGAGGTGGGAAAAACATCGACCGGAGCCGGGTGGACCCCAGAGCCAGGGAAATTCTGAACTTTAACGATCCATCCATTTTCAAGGATTGTATTGCCTACATGGAGGTGGGCCTTCACGCCAAGGCGGGTACCAGGAATGCCTTCCTGGAACATACCCAGAGCTCCAAAACGGTTCATGATTACCGCATCAATGGGGTTGCTTACGGGGAATTTGCCCAGGGAGCGGCCTACTGCGGAGCCTATGGTGTGCCCTTTGTGATGGTCAGCGGGGACGATGCCCTGTGTGCCGAAGCGAGCGCTTTGGTTCCGGGAATTGCCACCGCATCGGTGAAAAGGGCGGTGGGGCGAAACAAGGCGGTTTGTGTGGAGAGCCGAGAAGCTCTCCGGCGCATCCGGGAAGCGGCTCGGGACGGAGTTTGCCGTGCCGGGGAGATTGCTCCCTGGACCATCACCTGCCCGGCGGAGATTTCCTTCTCCTTCCACTTCGTATGGCACTGCGACGATATGGAAAGGCAATTCCCTCATTGGAAGCGGCTGGATGGACGTACCCTGGCAAAAACCATTGACCGGGTGGACACCTACATGGACCTGAATCTGGCATAAGGAGGGAATCGAATGTATAAGATTGATGCCCACAACCATCCCTACTACCACGGCCGGGATGTGAACGGTATGCTGGCCAATATGGATAAGTACGGGGTGAATCAAACCTGTCTGCTTTCCTGGGAAGCTCCCATGGACGAGGTGGATCCCCGCACCTGGTGGGCCTTCTCCCCCCATTTGGACGAGCGTATGCCCGTGCCCTTCCGCCATTGTCTGGAATACGCCGAAAAAGCCCCGGATCGGTTCATCCTGGGCTACGCCCCTGACCCTCGCAAACCGGGGGCCATTCAACGGATGAAGGCGGCGGTTGCCACCAACCGGGTGCAAATGTGCGGCGAGGTTAAGCTACGGGTGCAGTATGACGATCCGGATGCGGTGGATCTTTTCCGCTATTGTGGTGAAATGGGTCTGCCCGTTACCCTGCACTTCGACTATCCCGAGGCCCAGCTTGCGGGTACCGACTACCCCAGAAGAAATTACTGGTACGGCGGCAGTATCGATGCCCTGGAGCGCCTCCTGAAGCTTTGCCCCGAAACCAATTTTCTGGGGCACGCCCCGGGCTTCTGGTGCCACATTTCGGACGACGATCTGGGCTTGACCCAGGCATATCCCAAGGACCCGGTAATCCCCGGCGGTCGGATCGAACGCATGCTGGAACGCTACCCCAATCTCTACTGCGATTGCTCGGCGGGGTCCTGCATCACTGCCCTGAGCCGGGATCCGGAATATACCAGAAAGCTGATCCTCGATCATCCCGACCGCTTTATCTATGCCCGGGACTATTATGACAACCGCCTGGCGGAATTTGTGGATACTCTGGATCTGCCGCAGGAGGTTCAGGAAGGGTTCTACCATGGCAATCTGGAAGCCATCCTGCCGGAGGCTCGGTGCACCCTGACGGAATAATACAGACAGTATAATAATTACATAAAGTAAACTCCCTGTGAGCCTGTCACAGGGAGTTTTGCTATGATGAAATCTTATTTTACAACGATGGTGTAAATGCGGCCGGGAACGTACTTTTCCATGGCAATGTTCTTGCCGGCAATGGCCTGCTGGACGGCGGCGCTTTCCATAACCTTGGCCTTCACCACATCGGCGGGCTCATCGGCGCCGACTTCAATGACGTCGCGCTTTTTGCCGTTGACCTGGACGGGGATCTGGACAGTGTCGCTCTTGGCAAGCTCTTCGGAATGAACCGGCCATGCTTCGTAGGCAATGCTGCCTTCGTGACCCAGTTCCTGCCACAGCTCTTCCCCAATGTGGGGGCAAATGCAGGAGATCATCTTCACAAAGCCCTCGGCGTATTCCTTGGGGCAGCTGCCGTTTTTGTAGGCGGCATTGACGAAGATCATCATCTGGCTGATGGCGGTGTTGAAAGCCAGGGCTTCGAAGTCGCTTGTGACCTTCTTCACGGTCTGGTGGTAATCACGGGTCAGCTTGTTGTCGTTGGTTTCGGTGATGTTGCCGCTTTCAGCGAAGAAGTTCCACACGCGGTTCAGGAACTTTCTGGCACCGTCAACGCCACTCTTGCTCCAGGGCTTGGAAACCTCCAGGGGACCCATGAACATTTCGTAAAGGCGCAGGGTGTCGGCGCCGTAATCCCGGACAATGTCGCTGGGGTTCACGACGAATTCGGGGAAGCGCTTACCCATCTT
>SVKS01000172.1 GCA_015068345.1 Oscillospiraceae bacterium | reverse complement strand
GAGAACTCCATTGCATCGGCGCCACCACCCTGGACGAATACCGCAAATACATCGAAAAGGATGCCGCCCTGGAACGCCGGTTCCAGCCGGTTATGGTGGAGGAACCCACTGTGGAGGATACCATTTCCATCCTGCGGGGGATCAAGGAACGCTACGAGATCTTCCACGGGGTGGAAATTCACGACCGGGCTCTGGTAGCCGCCGCCAAGCTTTCCGACCGCTACATTTCCGACCGATTCCTGCCCGATAAGGCCATTGACCTGGTGGACGAAGCCTGCGCCACCATCCGTACCGAAATCGATTCCATGCCGGTGGAAATGGATGACGTACGCAGACGTGTGATGCAGCTGGAAATCGAGGAAACCGCCCTGAAGGAGGAGACCGACGATCTTTCTAAGGCCCGGTTGGAAGCCCTGCGGGCCGAACTTGCGGGGGCCCGGGAGGAATACGCCGCCCTGAAATCCCGCTGGGAGGTGGAAAAGGCCGGCATTGAAGAGGTGAAAAAGGTCAAGGAAGAGCTGGAGCGGGCCCATGCTGACATGGAGGAAGCCCAAAGAAAGTACGAATACGAGGCCGCCGCCAAGCTCCGCTATTACGAAATTCCCGAGCTGGAAAAGAAGCTGGCCGCCGCACAGAAGGCGGTGGAGGAGCGCAAGGACGGCAAGGTGGCCACCCTGGTGCGGGACACCGTTACCGAGGAGGAGATCGCCGCCATCGTGTCCCGCTGGACCGGGATTCCCCTTTCCAAGATGGTGGAAGGGGAACGGGAAAAGCTCCTTCGCCTGGAAGAGATCCTTCACAAGCGGGTGATTGGTCAGGACGAAGCGGTGACCCGGGTGTCCGAAGCCATCCTCCGGGCCCGGGCGGGCATTTCTGACCCGAACCGGCCCATTGGATCCTTCCTTTTCCTGGGACCCACCGGGGTGGGCAAAACCGAGCTTGCCAAGGCTCTGGCGGAGGCCCTGTTTGATGACGAGGGCAACATGGTCCGGATCGATATGTCGGAATACATGGAAAAATTCTCCGTCTCCCGGCTCATCGGCGCCCCTCCGGGCTACGTGGGCTACGACGAAGGAGGCCAGCTCACCGAAGCGGTGCGCCGTCATCCCTACTCGGTGGTACTCTTTGACGAGGTGGAAAAGGCCCATCCCGACGTGTTCAACCTGCTCCTGCAGGTGCTGGACGACGGCCGTATCACCGATTCCCACGGGAAAACGGTGGATTTCAAAAACACCATTCTCATTATGACCTCCAACCTGGGCAGCGAATTCCTGCTGGATGGCATCGATCCGGAAAGTGGGGAAATCACCCCCGAAGCCCGGGAACGGGTGGAACTGCTGCTCCACCGAACCTTCCGTCCGGAGTTCCTGAACCGGCTGGACGAGATTGTTTGCTACAAGCCCCTGACCAAGGGGGATATGGGCCGGATCGTGGGGCTTTTGGTCAAAAATCTGGAACATCGCCTGGCGGAGCGGGGCATCTCTCTCACCCTGACTCCGGCGGCGGTGGACTGGATCGTGGAAGAAGGCTACGATCCCCAGTTTGGCGCCCGTCCCATGAAACGCCTGCTCCAGGCAAAGCTGGAAACCCTGGTAGCCCGCAAGATCCTTGCGGAAAACCTGCCCCAGGGAAGCTCCCTTACCTGCGATGCGGATGAAACCGGACTGAAACTATTGTAAAATCAAGATCAAATCACCGTCCTGTGGCTGACTGCTGCGGGGCGGTGATTTGTTTTGCCCCTTACCGAGGATGAAACGTTGTGTGATACGTAGCCGTGATAGAGAGGGGATTCCTCCGCAGGGGAATAACCGAATCCATCCCGTCTGCATGACGATACCCTAAAATACTTTGTTCGACACTAAAAAAATAGCGAATAAATATAAAACGATCGAATGACCATGGAATTATCGTGAATCTTAATAAAATCTTAATAATTAGAGGGTTGAAATTCGAAATGAAATGATATACAATAGAGATAGTAAAGAAACGGAAAAAGACAACGGTATGAAGCGTTTTCATACCTTTCTGCATCGGATGCCTCGGTCTCCGCACCGGAAAAATTGTATATCCTTCTGCGAAAGCAGGAAGATAGAACCCGCCCCGCCTGTGACCATACCCTCCATAGGCGGGGCGGTATAAAAATAGAACAAGGAGGAACCCAACATGAGAACAACTGCCAAGCGTATCACTGCCCTACTTCTCGTCTTGCTTCTAACTGCGTCCCTCCTTGCATCCTGTTCGGAGGAGCAGGAGAAGACGGACGGAGCCGCCGATACCTACCTTGGGGAAAACGTGGACCTTGGCCTTTCCGAAAACGAAACTCTTATGGATATGATCGAGGTGGATGGGGAACTCCGTGCCACTGTGGGGGTCACAAGTGACGAAATGGCGGCCAAGTACGGTACCGAATATGGCACCCCCTACAAGACCGAGTATCGCTATTATAACATGGAATTCGTGGAGGACACCGCAAAGCGGGAACCCACCGCCTCCTTCCATGAAATCGCACAACACTACGACCCTTCCCTGAATCTGACCATCGGCGGGGAGCCCTACCTTTACACCGATGAGAACGGTGTGGAAACCAGCTACGGTGTCCGCTACAAACTTTACAAGGACGGAGAACCGGTTGGGGACTACATCAATCCCCGGGGTGCAAACGGTTATGGCAGATACACCAAATACAACGCCAGAGCCAACCTGACGATGATAGAGGATGCCCCCTTCATCTGGATGGACTACACCGAGTTTTATTTTGAAATTTATATCAAGGATCACTTCCTGCAAACCACCGAAATCAATCCGGACGTGGTGTTCAGCACCTATGGTTTGCTGGAGCTTTCTGGGACTCCCCACGTATTGATCGGCGGGGCACAGTACGATTGGTCTGAAGCGGGTAGCTACTTCTTTGCCCCTCAGTGGGAGGAAACGAGACTCATCCCCCTGACAGCCGAGACCAAAGAGCTTTCCCTGGAAGGAACCGCCATTGAGGGGGTTCCCACAGGCGGAGCATTCAATGATGGTACATACGGATATTATATGTGCGGGAGCGAATTGTGGCGTGCCGATGGGGAAATCGGTGCCCGGATCGCCGACCTGATCTATAATGGGGTGGATAGTTATTCCCAGGTAAGGGCGGTACGGATCATGGGGGACGGCCGTATTCTGGTGGTAGCCAACGGCGGCTTGATCCTCCTTTCGGAATCGGACAGCGTCACCCCCGAAGAACGAAACGTATATACCCTTGGAGTGATTGACACAGGATATCTGGATGGAACAAACGAAATCTTTTCTCTGATAGCAGCCAAGTTTAACAGCCGCAACAGCAACTGCAAAATTGTGATAAAGGAGTACAAGGACATAACCAAAATGAACCTGGCCCTCCTTTCGGGGAATCTGGATATTCTTGCAATCGCCAATCAGTTTGCACTAAACAACTATATCAAACAGGGTTTCCTTGCACCTTTGGAGAAGGTGGTCCCCGAATTCTTCGAGGAAGGGGTACTGATCGAAAATATTGTGGATGCCACCCGGGTGGATGGGACCTGCTATTATCTCCCCCGGGAATTTGAAATACAAGGGATGGTGGTTGAATGCCGTCTGTTGGAAGAGGGCCAGACGTTTGAAACCCAGAAGGACTATCTGGATTTCGTTCTAAAAAACGATCCCGGCTTTTTTAAGTTTTATAGAAAGAATTTGCTCATGATGAACATTGCACTAACCCTGGACGAATGGATCGATTGGGACGCCAATACCTGTCACTTTGATGATGGTTCTTTTGAAGATATGCTGGAATTTTGCAATGCGGGAACTACACCCGAAGAAAGGGATCATACGGCGCTTTACTATACGGACTATTTTTCGTTCAATGGATTTAAGCAACACCCATACTGTGAGGGGTTATTTACTGATGTGAAGGCCGCCAAGGAGTATTTGGCAGGATTTTCCGATGTGGATCCCGAAAAACTGCCGATTGCCACCAATGACGTCTGGGCACGGGTCCTGATTCCCTTCCCGTCGTCGGTGTATGATGGCTATGAAATATGGGCGGAACATTTCTTCGCCGTGGTGGACAAAGAAGAGAGTCGGGAGGCAGCTCGGGAATTCATGACGTGGTATTTCCTGGAAAACGTGGTAGGCGAGATTGCTCCTGATGACCCGGCGGACGATTACCCCGATTGTGAGCTAAAAGGAATCTACAAGTTCTCCATCAACCAGGCGGAATGCGAGAGGTACGTTGGCCGGAACCTCACCTGGGACGGGGAAGATAAGGAAACCAGGCTTCCCAGAGAACAGAGATGGTATGAAGACACCTGGAAGATTATCCGCCAGGCCGATCATCTCCATTATGAGCGTAATGCGA